>NZ_CP190246.1:1246316-1557895 GCF_039652435.2 Niabella insulisoli
TGGGTGTTGTCATCACAAGGCGGCCAGTCTTGCCGCAATATCAAATGGAGGTGAGCGTAGAAAATAAAAACGAGGCCCGTAAGGGGCTGGTTATTTATGGTGATGTAAAAAATGCGATAGGCCTCAGTGTTGTGGCCGACAGCGTAATATATTGGGCGGTAAAAGACGGGGAAGCTTTCGTGCTCGCCGCTTCAAAAGTGGCCGCTGGCGCGATAAGATTAAAGATGGTTGTCAGTGATTCGCTTGAAGTTTTTTATAGAAGCGAATCGGGAAGCTGGCAGGCTGTAGCGCCGTCCAGGCAAGTTTCTTTTCAAGAATTGTCGCCGTGGGATCGAAGCGCCCGTCCAGGCCTTCATTTTTCCGGCAACAAAGATGACAAAGCCGTGTTCGGGGATTTCAGCTTGAGCTACCCATAAATTTTTTAACTTAGGAATGTAAAAGCTTTGCGTTAAAGCTTATCATTTTTACGGAACTAAAAAGTTGATAGATCATGTCAAGAAACATACAATGCCCCGTAAAACTTATTGCTACAGTTTTTCTTTTATTTATGCTAAAAGCCGTGCAGGCTCAAAAATTAAGCGTTGCAGTTGCGGGCCTCAGTCATGATCACGCGCATACAATTATGAACCAATATAAGGCAGGGCTGGTTCATATTGTAGGCATTGCCGAACCCGTGCAATCGCTACGCCAGCGTTATCAAAAAGCATATCAATTGCCAGAAGCTATCTTCTACGAATCGCTGGATCAAATGCTCGGATCAACAAAGCCTGACGCTGTGCTGGCTTTCAATGCGATTTCTGAGCACCTGGCAGTGGTGGAAGCTTGCGCGCCTAAGGGTATCGCGGTAATGGTCGAAAAGCCGTTGGCCGCCAACCTGGAGCAAGCCGGGAAAATGGAGGCGTTAAAAGAAAAATATGATATTGAAATTTTGGTTAACTATGAAACCACTTGGTATCCCAGCAATCATCAGCTCTATAAATTAGTGCAACAGGGAGCCGTCGGAGCGGTGCGAAAAATGGTGGTTCACGACGGGCACCAGGGTCCGGTGGAAATTGGCTGTAGCCCCGATTTCTTAAGCTGGCTAACGGATCCGGTAAAAAATGGCGGCGGTGCGATTACAGACTTTGGATGTTATGGCGCCAATCTTATGACCTGGCTGATGAATGGGCAGGAGCCCGTTGCCGTAAGTGCTATCACGAAAACCATTAAGCCTGCAGTTTACCCGCGCGTAGATGATGATGCAACGATTCTTCTAGAATATCCGGAAGCGACCGGTATCATTGAAGCATCATGGAACTGGCCTTTCTCCATTAAAGATTGGGAAGTATTTGGCGTCAAAGGTTATCTCCATGCGTTAAATGGAACAACGCTCAAAGTCCGCGACCAGCAACCCTTAAAACAAATTGATATTCCGGCGGCGCCATATAAAAACAACCTTGAATACCTGGCGGCAGTATTGCAGCAAAAAGCAATGGCGCAAAATGATCCTTCTTCTTTTGAGGTTAATATGATTGTGATGAAGATTTTAGATGCCGCTAAAAAATCTGCAAAAAGCGGAAAGAAGATTTTACTCTGATTTATTTGCCTCTACTAAATAAATTTTCGGTTGCCGTAAAAATTATAATCCTCCCGGAATTTCTTAGGCGTGCATCCCTTCCGCTTTTTAAAAAGCCTGTTGAAGTTGGATATGTTGTTGAAACCGCAATTGTAGGCAATCTCCGATATGGATTGGGTGGTGTCGATGAGCAGCCGCGAAGCATTGCCTATCCTGCATTCCAGCAAGGTGTCCATAAATGTAATACCGGTTCTTGTTTTGAAAAACCGGCTAAACGACATGTCCGCCATGTTAACCAGCCTGGCGGCATCGTTGAGGGTTATGTTCCTGTGAAAATTACTATTGATATACTCAATCACTTTTTCAATGCGACGGCTGTTATAACTTGAAGGATGTTCTGCGGAGGGGCTCGAATCTGAAAGTGTTTGCATATTGCGCGACGTAGAAAGATCGTGCAGCAATGACAACAGTTCCAATACAGAATCAAAACCCTGTTTCTGGCCGAGCGCATTCAGGCGTGGTAAAATAGCTTTTGTTGCTTCCTGGGAAAAAAGAATGCCGCGCGACGAAAGTTCAAGCATCTTTTGCATGAAGCTCATCTGGTTCCGGCGTAGAAATTTCTCGTCGAGAAAGTCTTTATGGAATTGAATCGTGATCTCAGTGATCTCTTTGCTTTTGCATTGATAGGTATCCCAAACATGGGGCAGGTTGGGCCCCACCATTACCAATTCCAGATCACCGATAACACCGATATGATCGCCGACAATCCGCCGCGCGCCCTTTCCCTTACTAATAAAATTCAACTCAATTTCCTCATGGCTATGCAATGGGAAATCAAAATCTTTTTTTACCCGCGTAAAAATTGTAAAGCAATCGCCCGGCGTTAATGGGATAATTTCCCGAAGGATATGATCAAACATACCGTAAAATTATATAAGAATAACGTAATAAAAGTATCATTAGAGAGATAGATAACACCCTGAAATGTCAAAATTTATCTTTTTAATTAATTGATAATCAAATTTTTATTTTGAAAATTTTATGCAATCGGTTTAAATTTTGCATATTTTGTATTATTTTATGCTTTAAAAGTATTAGGATTTGACAGCTCTCAAATCGTAATTTTAGTAAAACTTATTGCCATATGTTTAAGAAAAATGCACGAGCGCTGCTATGGGTTCTTTGCGTGCTTTTCGGATTGATTTCACAAGCACAAACCAGTAGAAACATCTCAGGGGTGGTGAATGATGAAAACGGGAAGCCGCTTGAAAACGCGACCGTCCAGGTGAAAGAGACACAGGTCTTCGCCGTAACCAATGAAAAAGGCGTCTTTTCTATTCAGGTGCCTCAGGATAAAAATATCCTGGTAGTGACTTATGTTGGCATTCCTGCCAAAGAAGTGATAGTCACTGAAAATACGTTCCAGGTGATTACGCTCAGTAGCAGTGTCGGCACCTTATCGGATGTGGTTGTTATCGGTTATGGAACTTCGCGAAGGTCCAATTTGACTACGTCCCAAACGACTGTGAACGCAAAAGCGATCGAGAAAACGGTGAACGTCACTTTTGAACAAGCGATACAAGGCCGTGCCGCCGGTGTTTATGTTACGCAAAACTCGGGGCAGCCCGGTGGCGGTTTGTCTGTAAATATCCGCGGGATCAGTTCACTGAATCGTACCCAGCCGCTTTATGTAATCGACGGCGTGCAGATTCAGGCCTCAGAAGATGTTGCATATGGCGATCAGAGTTCGTCCAACCCGCTCGCTGGTTTAAACCCCGCTGATATTGAAGATATGCAGATTTTGCAAGGCCCTTCGGCTACCGCGATCTACGGATCTCGCGGTACCAACGGCGTTATTCTGATTACAACTAAACGTGGAAAAACAGGGGATTTCAGAATTAACTACGCTTACCTCCACAACATCCAGGGGCCGCCCAAGAATTTAGATGTAATGAATTTGAGAGAGTATGCCAGCATGGTTAATGATTACCAGAATGTATTGGGCACACCACAAAATATTCCGGAAAATTTCCTTGATCCCTCGATATTGGGCGAAGGCACCGATTGGCAAAAAGCTTTGTTCAATAATGCAATCATGGGCAAACACCAGTTGAGTGTAAGCGGCGGCAGTAGCGCCACCACTTACTATTTATCGACGGAGTACATGGACCAAAAAGGCGTTGCTGAGGGTTCGGGCTTTAAGCGTTACGGACTTAGGCTTAACCTTGATAATAAACCGCGCACCTGGCTGAGTTTTGGAACCAATCTTAGTTTTAATCAAACCAATGAAGTCTTAACAGCGACCAACTATAGCGCTTCCGACCCACTGATTGCCAATGCGCTTAGGCTAACGCCCCAAATACCCGTGACCAATTTTGATGGAACCTGGGGTGGCAGTGACCCAATCAACGGCGCAGGCCAATTCGCCCCGATCAACCCTATCGCGATTGCCAACCTGATTTCTAATAAAAATATGCGCCGGCAATTTTTAGGTGGTATCAATATGGCGATCACCCCGCTCAAGGGGCTGACGTTTAGAACCTCTTTTAACGGAAGCATCAATCACGGCCAGTCGCTTTATTACACGCCGACTTACGAAATTGATCAATGGCATTTACAAACAGTTAATTCCCTGCGCGATGGCGCCAGCTCCAGCTGGTACTGGAACTGGAACCAATTGGTGGAGTATAACAAACAATTTCGCAAACATAATATCGGCATCATGCTGAGCCATGAGGCGCAAGAGTCTGAATGGAAAAACCTGTCGGGAACAAGAACCGGCTTCCTAACAAATGATGTTTTTGATCTGGAAGCCGGAGATCCGCTCACGGCTACTAATGGCGGCGGATCGGGCCCCTGGTCGATGGAATCTTATCTGGGACGACTGAATTATAACTTCGATAACCGTTATATATTGGTCGGCACATTCCGTCGGGATGGATCGCCCAATTTTGGCCAGGATAAACGTTGGGGCAGCTTCCCCTCCGTGTCTGCCGCCTGGCGGATCAGCCAGGAAAAGTTTTTCCAGTCCTCGCTTTTTAGCGATCTTAAACTCAGGTTAGAAACAGGGTTGACGGGTAATCAGGGCACCGGGTCGGGTATCTACGCTTCGATGTCGCCGGGCGCCACTCCCTGGGGAACCGGCTTCCTGCCGGCCACTTTCACCAACCCTGCGCTGCAATGGGAAGAAACCAATACCAACAACATTGGTATCAATATTGGGATGTGGAAGAACCGCTTTACCATCGAAGCAGACTATTATGTAAAAAAGACGGATAACCTCATCATGCAGGCAAGTTTGCCACAATATATGGGCATCAACGACGCGGTAGGAGCGGTGGGTGCGCCACTCGTCAACACCGGTTCTCTGGAAACAAAAGGATGGAACCTTACTTTAACCGGTTCTGTCGTTAAAGGAAAAGATTTTCAATGGGAGTCAAACTTAAATTTGTCACAATTTAAAACGGTAGTTACCTCGCTGAATACCGAGAGCGCCTTTATCGAGCGGGTATCGCCATGGATCTTTGGATATACTTTTCCGTGGGTGCAGCGCGCGTCAATCGGCAGCCAGCCCTGGATGTTTAGAGGCTATATCGCCGAAGGCATTTTCCAATCGGTGGAAGAAATTAACAACAGCGCGGTTCCTGTTGATGGTAATGGCGATCGCAGGCCTACTGCCAACTCTAACGACGGCATTTGGGTAGGGGATGTTAAATACAGGGATTTAAATGGCGATGGTAAAATAACCGCGTTGGATGTAACAGATATCGGCAACCCCTGGCCAAAGCTCAGCGGCGGTTTCACCAACACGTTTTCTTATAAAGATTTTGAATTAAGCACGTTGATTACAGGCGTTTACGGCAACGATGTTTACAACGCGATCAGGCAGGTAAGCCTCAATCCTAATAATGTCAACCTCAGCCGTAATTTCCTGACGGAAATGTTAGGCTATGCAAGGCTTACCGGAGATGAGGCAAATCCTTCACTGGAAAATCCGGGCACCACTATTCCGAGGATTACAACATCGGGCGCCGCGAGCGACAACAACCAATCGGTGGTTTCGTCCCGCTTCGTTGAAGACGGAACTTATTTGAGAATAAAAAATATTACCCTTTCTTATACGCTGCCGGCAAAATATGTAAGCGCAACGAAAATATTAAAGGGATTAAAAGTGGGCGTAGGCGTTCAAAACCTCGCCACATTTACGAAGTACAAAGGCTATGATCCGGAGATCGGGGCGTACACCGGTGCCGGCGCCAGCGGCTCCAACCAGGCGATTGGGCTTGATTTCGGCCGCTATCCGCTCACCCGCATGTATAATGCCTCTATTAGTGTTAATTTCTAAACTTGCTGATATGAATCAAAGATTGAGAATACATCAAACCATAGCCATATTACTGCTTATAGTAGCACTGGCTTCCTGTAAAAAGAGCTTTTTAGAAAGGCCGCCGATCAGCTCCATTACTGATGCTAATTTTTATAAAACTGACGACCAGGTGATGGCCGCTACAAGCCTGCTCTACAACAAAGTGTGGTTTAGCTATAACGACAAAGCCAGTTTTTCGCTGGGTGATATCAGGGGCGGCACTGTGTTTTATCCCTGGGGCGGCGACTTTCGTGCACATGTATTGTTTACGGCAACGGGCGATAATGGTCACATCAGCGCTGCGTGGAATGCTTTCTTTACCGTAGTGGCGCAGGCAAATCTTTTCCTGTATAATATTGAAAGGTATGGCGGCGAAGCCGTGTCTCCACAGGTGAAAAAAGCGGCGATCGCTGAAGCGCGTTATATGAGGGCGCTTGCTTATCGCTACCTTGTCATGAATTGGGGTGCGGTTCCCATTATTGAAAATAACTTTGAAAAACTTTACGACACGACGATTACCAGGAACACGATACCCAGCATCTGGCGCTTTCTTACCCGCGAAATGAAAATGGCCGCTGCGGATCTTCCCGAAACCACCACGCAGGAAGGCAGGCTTACAAAATGGTCGGCCGAAGGAATGCTGGCAAGGTTCTATTTGACCAGGGCAGGAGTGGAAGGCAGCGGCGGCAGCAGGAACCAGCAGTTTTTAGACAGCGCCAAATATTATGCAGAACGTGTTATTACGCTTAGCGGCCGGCAGTTGCTGCCCAATTATGCCGATCTTTTTAAATATCCTTACGACAACAATAGAGAATCTTTGTTCGAATTGCAATGGGTATTTACAGGAGGCACCGGGACTTATGGCCTGGGCAATAGCGTGATCGATCAGATCAGCCCAAATACGGATATGGCCCTCAATGGCTGGGGAGGTGGTTATAGCGCTACCTACTGGTTGTTGAGCCAATATGATGGATTTACAAAAATGTCGGAAGACTCGATGAAAGGCCGCACGCTTGATCAAAGGCTCAAAGCAACCTTTTTATTGCCCGGGTCGAGCTATCCGGAAATTATTGCTAAAGCGACGGGTACCGGTTATGTGCATCCATTTGCGTCGAGCGACGGTCAAAATCCTGCAAGCATCAAAAAGTACATGGTAGGCGCCTCTAATCTTGTTGGCTTGTCGGCGCAGCAAAATTATCCTCAAAACACCTACATGCAGCGCCTGGCAGAAATGTACCTGATCTACGCGGAAGCTGTAATTGGAAACAGCGGCTCAACAACCGATGCGCAGGCGATTGCACATTTTAATGCCGTTCATACGCGCGCCGGCCTTCCGCCTTATGAGGTAGACGGGCTGGGCGCCAGAGGCCCGCTCACACTCGATGAAGTCTATTCCGAAAGGTTTAAAGAGTTTGCGGTCGAAGGCATGGCGTGGTATGACATCATTTCGCTTCAATACTGGAACCCCACGCGGGCTTATCAATTGATCAACGATCAGGACAGGGGTTTGTTTTTAGTACGCCCCAACGTGATGCCCAACCCGTCGGAATGGACGATTGTGAAAACATCCTGGTTTACGGAAAGAAAGGCCGTAGTTGGCAGCGGTAATTTCTATTTACCTATTCCCAATACAGAGTTGAATCAGGCGCCGAACCTGCAAAAGCCGCCGGTTGATTACCCTTAAAAGAAAATCTATTTATAAAAAAAAGTTAATAAGCATGCAAACGATAAATAAAACGCTGACGTCCCTATTGCTGCTAATTGTTGTGGCGGTACTGTTTGCTTCCTGCAAAAAGGAAACAACCGGTATGCCGGAAGTAAGTTATGTCCGGGTTACTAATCCGGCTGCTTCAGATTCGCTGCTGACCGCGGCAGGGCAGGGCCAGCTGGTGGCGATCATTGGTAAAAACCTCCAGGATGCGCGTGAAATCTGGTTCAACGACCGTAAGAGTGTGTTGACGCCGACCTATATCACGTCCGAATCTATTTTGGTTTCCGTGCCGGGATTGGTGCCGGGAGATATCACTAACAAGCTGCGGATTCTGTTCAAAAACGGGTACGAGTTGCTGCATGATTTTAAAGTGCAGATCAGCAAACCGCTTGTTGCGAGTATGTTTAGTGAGTTCGTCAACGCAGATGATATCGCTATTATTAATGGTGATTATTTTTATGCGCCGGTTACGGTTACATTCACCGGCGGCGCTGTTGGTGAAATCGTCGATATTGCCGATCAGGCAGTTAGTGTGCGCGTTCCAGCCAATGCGCAACCGGGGCCGATCACCATTAAAACAAATTTTGGTGAAACGCAATCCGACTTCTGGTTTCGCGACAGCCGCAATATCTTCATCAGCAGCGATCCTTATGAAGGCTGGTGGAACGGCTCGCTCGTAATAAGCAACCCTGCCGCTGGGCAACCGCCTTTGATCAATGGCAACTATATCTATTTGAAAAAAGAAGTGGCCGCCTGGAGCTGGACAGAACTCGCCGGAGGCCCTGCTTCCTCGATGCCGATTCATAGCAAGCGCATTCCCGATGATGCCATTTTAAAACCTCAGGATTATAATTTGAAATTTGAAGTAAATACATTGAAGCCTTATAATGGTAATGCCGTAAAAATAAATGTCGGCCTTACGGCTGAACAAAACCAGGGCTATATCTGGCCGGCGCCATTTGACACGCAGGGTAGGTGGCAAACAGTGGTCATTCCTTTGGAAGAAGTTTTTGCTTCTTATAATCCGAAGCCGGTCGTGAGCGCCGCTGGTTACTGGACGCGCATTCTGGTAGGCAACGCCGCCGGCTCGTGGGACGCTGATATTGCTTTTGACAACTTCAGGGTCGTACCTAAAACCGCAGAATAATTTTCATTAATTAATAATATTGAGTTTATGAAAAGTATGCTTAGTAATACATGGCGATATGTTTGTGCGATGCTGTTGACCACCACTATCTTTTTATCAGCCTGTGATAAAAATGATGAAGACATGACCGATGAAGGGGTGCAGTTATATAGTTTTGGCCCAACCGGTGTGCAACATGGTGAAGAAATTAGTTTCATCGGCGCCCATCTCGATCAGGTAAGTGCTATAACCTTCACCGGCGTTAATGCTGCTGTTGATAAAGCTGATTTTAAATCGCAGTCAGCCACGCGGATTACGTTGATCGTTCCCGCAGCCGCCGAGCGCGGGCCCGTAACGCTGATCGCCAACGGAGCGGAGATTAAATCCAAAACTATGTTTGATCTGGGCGTCGGTCCCACCGTCGCGTCGATTACTAACGAAGCCCGTCCCGGAACGGATATAACGATCAACGGCACTTATTTAAATTGGGTGACTTCCGTAACTTTCAGTGATGAAAAAGTGGTGACAGACTTTACAACCCGCTCGCAAAATGAGTTGGTGGTAACGGTGCCTGAAGATGCGAAAACAGGGCCTTTAGTGCTGGCTTTTTCAGGAACAGAGCCGGGCGATTTTGAAACGGAACAAGTGCTGACGGTTACCCTGCCTGTTGTGGCCGGCGTATCGCCTGCCATTGCCAAACATGCGGATCAGATTACGCTTACCGGAACAAATTTGGATTTAATAAAGAAAATCTACTTTAATAATGTAACAGCGGCTGTTACAGAATTTGTCAGTCAGTCGGCAACGCAACTAGTGGTGAAAGTACCCGGAGCAACCAAAAAAGGAAAGTTGAAATTGGAGGTGGCATCAGGTGTACAAACCGAATCAGCAGCAGAGCTCGACGTTGTAATGCCGGCCATTACTTCAATGAGCCCAATTCCTGTAGATCCCGGCACCAACCTGACGATTACAGGCACTAACTTAAATCTGGTTACTTCCATTCTATTTGAAAATATTACAAATCCCGTTTCCAGCTTTGTCAGCCAATCGGCTTCGCAAATTGTAGTGCAAATCCCCATGGGTATTGCAAATGGACTGGTTACCCTAAACGTCGCGAACTCTTCGTTAAAAGTGCAGTCGGCCGATGTGCTCGAAATCGCAGGCGCTGCGCCGCCGCCTACAATTGCTTTGCATCTTTATAACGATATGCTTGTAAATTGGAACGGCTGGCTTGGCGATGGATGGGGCGGAACAAGGGACTACGCCAACACAACGCCGGTGCGGGTTGGGGCCAAGTCTATCAAAGTGACTTACAACGCTGGAAGTTGGGGATCGCCTATACAACTTGGCGGCGGTAGTTTAAACATAGCCGCTTATTCAATGTTCAAACTTTCGGTTTATCCAACGGCTGCAACAGCAGGCATGACCGTCACCGTTCAATTTAATGGTGCCGGAGGCTATGCTTTAAAATTAGGAAAAGCCGGAGAGTGGACCGATCACGCCATACCCATAAGTAATATCAGCGCGGCTACCGAAGTAACCCAGATCACCATGCAGGATGCACAGGGCGTTGGCGGAACCATCTATGTTGATGAAATCGGGTTCAATTAAGTCAGCAGCAATTGTTATTTGCTAAAAATCTTTTTTAAACGATTTGTTTGTTCCGGCGTGGCCTGAACAAACAAATGGCCAGGACATTTTATTCATCCTAATGAACCAGAAAATTACCATTAAGGAAAAAATAGGGTATGGATTGGGCGATGCAGCTTCGTCCATGTTCTGGAAGATTTTTGGCATGTACTCCCTGTTTTTTTATACCGATATTTTCGGTATAACGGCCGCCGCCGCCGGCACCATGTTCCTGATCGCGCGCCTTTGGGACTCAGTTTTTGACGTTTTTGTAGGCATTGTGGCCGACCGCACGAAAACCCGTTGGGGTAAATACAGGCCCTATCTTTTATGGCTTGCAGTTCCGTTTGCCGTAATGGGCGTGTTTACTTTTTACGTTCCTGATTTTAGTGGTTCGGGAAAACTGGTTTACGCCTACATTACTTATTCGCTAATGATGATTGTTTACTCGCTCATCAACGTGCCTTATGCGTCTTTGCTGGGCGCTATTTCGGCGAAGCCGGATGAACGTAATGTGTTGTCTTCTTATCGTATGTCGTTTGCCTTTATCGGAAGCTTCGTAACTTTTATGTTATTGCAGCCTTTGATCGATTTTTTTGGGAAGGAAATCTCGCATTCGAATGAGGGGGCGATAGAACTCGCGACGGGCGCCACCGGCCATCACACAGCATTGGCGTGGACCTTCGGCGTCGGCGTTATTGGTTTGATCTGCGTTGTTTTATTTCTATTGTGTTTTAGCTGGACGAAAGAGCGCGTTCATCAAATTGATACCGCAGGGCAAACTTCTGTGAAAAAAGATCTGAATAGTTTATTGACGAATAAACCCTGGTGGATACTGGTTGCAACAGGGTTGGCCGCCCTGTTATTTAATGCTGTAAGGGACAGTGTGGCGATTTATTATTTCCGAGATTATGTTCAAAGGCAATACAAGATGCCCGGAACGGGATGGGACCTCACGACGATTTATTTTTTGACCGGTCAATTGGCTAACCTGATTGGCGTAGTTGCAGCGCCTGGCATTTCTAAAAGGTTTGGCAAGAAAAGGACCTATATGATTGCGATGATGATGGCAGGTTTTTTAAGCGTCGGCTTTTATTTTATTCCCAACAATGTCGCCTTTATATTAACCTTTCAATTCCTGATTTCTTTATTTGCCGGATATGTGTTGCCACTGTTGTGGTCGATGTTTGCCGATATTGTTGATCATCAGGAATTGTTGACAGGACGGAGAGCCACGGCGCTTATTTTTTCATCATCGTCTATGTCGCAAAAGCTCGGATGGGCGCTTGGGGCCGCCCTAAGCGGCTGGATCCTTGCCTCTTTTCACTATATGCCCGATGCGCCGCAGCAAAGCGCCGAAACTATTTTTGGAGAACGCCTGATGATTAGTTTGATCCCGGCTGCCTGTTGTTTATTGGCATTTTTAGGAATGATGATCTACCCGATTACAGATAAAAATGTGCGGGAGATTACTGCTGCGTTAGAGCAAAAAAGAATTATGAAAAATAATAGTTAATGATATGAGTTTAGTATTTGAATCCAGAGAAAACGCCTTGTTTAAAGCCTATGATGAATTATTAGCAAGAAAGAACGAAAAGCAGGAGTTGGGTAATGGCATTTACGACCGATATAGATATCCGATTTTGACTGCCGCTCATACACCCGTTTTTTGGAGATATGATTTAGATGAAGCTACCAATCCTTTTTTAATGGAGCGCGTTGGCATCAACGCTGTGATGAATGCCGGCGCCATCAAATGGAATAACAAATACCTGGTAATGGCGCGCGTGGAAGCCGCCAACCGAAAATCTTTTTTTGCTATCGCGGAAAGCGATAATGGCATTGACGGATTCAAATTTTGGGATTACCCTGTGTTGATACCCGAAACCGATGATCCCGACACCAATATTTACGACATACGATTGGTGCAACATGAGGATGGCTTTGTGTACGGCTTGTTTTGCTCAGAAAGAAGGGACCCGGCCGCGCCTGCGTCCGACCAGTCTTCAGCCGTTGCCCAATGTGGTATTGTGCGCACCAAAGATTTAAAGAATTGGGAGCGCCTCGATGATCTGGTCACACCATCGGCGCAGCAAAGGAATGTAGTATTGCATCCTGAATTTGTTAACGGGAAGTATGCCTTTTACACGCGGCCGCAGGACGGATTTGTTGACACCGGCAGTGGTGGCGGTATTGGGTTGGGGTTTGCAAATAATATGGATCATGCTGTGATCGAAAAAGAAAAAGTGATCGACAGGCGGATTTATCATACCATATCCGAACTAAAAAACGGAATGGGGCCGGCGCCGGTTAAAACCGCTCACGGATGGCTCCACCTGGCACATGGCGTTCGCAATACTGCGGCTGGTTTAAGATATGTGTTGTATATGTTTATGACCGACTTACAGGATATTTCAAAAGTAATTCATAAACCTGCCGGATATTTTCTGGCGCCCGAGGGCGAAGAGCGGACGGGTGACGTGTCGAATGTTGTGTTTAACAACGGATGGATTGTCGATGACGATGGAACGGTATTTATTTATTATGCTTCTTCCGACACGCGGTTGCATGTAGCAACATCGACCTTGGATCGGTTGGTAGATTATGTGATGCATACGCCGGAAGACGGCTTTACGTCCCACTCCACAGTATTGACACTACATCAACTGATCCAAAAAAATGAGGCGGTGTTAACTGCCACTCCACGCTAACTTTATATCGTGAATACACCATTAAAAATAGACATATCAAAAACCCGCCTATCCTTTACGTTGCTCGCTAAAGAACTGGAGGAAGATCTTCATCGAACGCTTCGCTATTGGGCAACCTATGCCCTGGATCAGGAAAGCGGCGGTTTTTACGGTGCCTTGGATTTATCTGATCAGCCCTTGGTGGCAGCGCCCAAAGGCTTGGTGTTAAATAGCAGGATTCTGTGGGCTTATGCGGCCGCAGCCGTCTACTTTAAGAATGATGAGTATAGAAAGCTTGCGGATCATGCTTTTAGGTATATCAATGATAATTTTATAGACCGAAACTATGGTGGCGCTTACTGGTCGCTAACAGCATTGGGAAATAAATTAGAAGGCAAAAAGCAAATGTATGGCATCGCCTTCTGTATATATGGGCTGAGCGAATACGCAAAATTAACCGCCAGTGATGAAGCGCTCTCGCTGGCAAAAGAGCTCTACAAGCGGATGGAGGCGTATGCTTTCGACAGCTCGAGGAATGGCTATATGGAAGCGCTTAGCGAAGATTGGAGCCCGGTAGCGGATCTGCGGCTTTCGGAAAAGGACAGGAATGCACCTAAGACAGCAAATACGCACCTGCATATTGTGGAAGCCTACGCCAACTTGTATCAGGTGTGGCCAAATGCCGGACTCGCTGAGCGTATTAGAAATCTACTGCATCTTTTTGATTCAAAAATTATAGACAGGAATTCCTTTCAGCTTCAACTATTTTTCGATTTCGATTGGATGCCCGTTGGGCGCGAAAGCTCGCCGGGCCATGATATAGAAGCTGCCTGGTTGCTCTTACATTGCGCTTCTGTTTTAGATCAAGGTGGTTTTCAAAAACCTTTTCGGGAGCTGTCAGTAGCCATGAGCGAACGCGCGTTGTCATGGATAGACGCCGAAGGCGGACTTATTTATGAGATCGGCAGCGACGGGAGCGTAAATAGCGAACGTCATTGGTGGGTTCAGGCCGAGGCGATGGTGGGTTTTTATAATGCCTGGCAGCTAACCGGAAATGATGACTTTTATAATGTCGTGTTTAGTTTGTGGGCGTTTGTCAAAAAGTTTCTTATCGATCATGACAAAGGCGAGTGGCATTGGGGCGTGACAGCAACGCATCAGCTCATCGATAAATCTAAAGCGGGTTTTTGGAAGTGCCCCTATCATAACACCAGGGCTTGTCTTGAAATTATAAAGCGGATTCGACAAGCCGCAATTAAAACTGCCGGCGATGAATAGTTCTTGTCTCCATAGCATCGCCTGGATAGTGCTATGCATTTTGATGGCTGCGTGTGAAAAAAACAAGCCTTCAGACCCGGGTAACAAACCTGAAACGCCGCCGCCCGACGAAGTGGTAAAGCCGCAGCAGGATCCGCCATTGGCGCCAACCATTGGTTTCTTCCTGAACGAATGGCAGCCCAAAACTTTTGCACGCCCTGGATCTTTTTCTGAGGTAACGCCGCCAGGGAGCGCCTCAACTATCGTACATGTAGATCGCAGCGTTGTGGTCAGCAAAGTGCCGCCAACGCTGTTTGGAAATAATGCCAATACCTGGATGACGCAAATGGTGACCGAGCCGGCTTTAATAGCGCATCTGACGCAAAATAAGCCGGGGTATATCCGGTTTCCGGGCGGCAGCATCAGCGATCTTTTCTTCTGGAATGCCAATGCTAACCAGCCACCATTCGACGCACCTGCGCAATTACTCAATAGCGACGGTATCGTCGGCGCAGCAGGATATTGGTATGGCAAAAACGCCGCCAACTGGACTTTATCGGTGGATAATTATTACAACATGTTGCAGCAAACGGGCAACAAGGGATTGATCACGATTAATTATGGATATGCCCGCTACGGCACGGGCCAGCATCCCGTTGAAGCAGCGGCGCACCTGGCGGCGGATTGGGTGCGCTACGACAATGGCCGTACCCTGTTTTGGGAAATAGGCAATGAAAATTTCGGAAATTGGGAAGCGGGCTATCGCATTAATACATCCAATAACAAAGATGGCCAGCCGGAATTTGTTAACGGCAAATTATATGCTACACATTTTAAGGTTTTTGCTGATTCGATGCGAAAGGCAGCTGCTGAAAAGGGTCGGACAATTTATATTGGCGCCCTCCTAGTGGATTCAGAGCCTGCCAGTTGGGAAACCGAAACCTTTAAAACCTGGAATAGTGGCGCATTACCGGAATTGGGAAGTATCCCCGATTTTTATGTCGTTCACAATTATTATACGCCCTATCACGCCAACTCCTCGGCGGCAGAAATACTAAGCACGGGCAGCAGTGTTACGAAACGCATTATGCAGTATGTAAAGCAACAAATCAAGCAGTATGGACTTCCGGAAAAACCGGTTGCGATGGACGAATGGAATATTTTTGCAACGGGTTCGCGCCAAATGGTATCGCATATAGCCGGTTTGCATGCCGCCTCAGCGCTGTCCGAAATGTTGAAGCAGCAGTATGGGCTGGCCTGCCGTTGGGATCTGGCCAATGCCTGGGAAGACGGCAACGATCACGGATGGCTGAGCCAGGGCGATGAACCCGATGGCATTCCGAAGTGGACGCCACGGCCTGCTTTTTATCATATGTATTATTTTCAAAAAGTCTTAGGAGATCGCACCGTCAGCGCTACTACGCTTAGTACAGCCATTGAGGCGTACGCATCTTCTTTTTCTTCAGGAGAAACTGGCGTAGTGCTCATCAATAAAGAGGCATCGGCGTTGGTCGTGGAAGTGAAGATCGATAACTTTTTAAAGGGAAATAATTTTTACTGGTATATGCTCACCGGCGGTAGCGACAATGTTGCTTTTTCAAGGAAAGTATTTGTAAATGGTAAGGGGCCTGATCTCCCGGCTGGCGGACCGGCCAACTATCTTCAAATCGAGCCCTACGCTGCATCCACGGCCAATGGCATTAAAATCGCAATGCCGCCGCGCAGCGCCGCCTATATGGTGGTAGATAAAAAATAGAAACGGAATTTGAAGGCTTGTGGCAGCCTGGGCATTAAACATTTTCCTTAGTATATTCACTTTGTTTCAAAAGGAAAAGTGTCGTATGAGTTGCCGATAATAATTGATATCAATTAAAATATGAACTGATAAGTTCTATTCGACCTATAAAAAACCATAAAAAAATTACGAATGAAACGATATTGTTTTAGTTTATGGGCAATGATGTTTTTGCAGATCTCCGCGACTGCGCAACCTGTAAAGCAAATGGGACAATTGCAAGTGATCGGCACGCAGTTGAGTGATGCTCACGGGCGGCCGGCTCAATTGAAAGGCATGAGCTTTGGATGGAGTTGTTTTCATCCGAGGTTTTACACGGCAGGCGCTGTCAGAGAGTTGAAGGAGAAATGGCATTGCAATGTAGTGCGGGCGGCGATGGGAGTGGAGCCAAAGGAGGGGTATCTGGACGATCCTGAACGTTCGTTCCGTCTTGTGAAAACCGTGGTTGACGCTGCTATTAAAAATGGAATTTATGTGATCGTTGACTGGCATAGCCATAACATTCACACCAGCAAAGCCAGGGATTTTTTTGTGCGCATAGCAAAGGCGTATAAAAATTATCCAAATATTATTTATGAAATTTTTAATGAGCCCGATCAGGAAACCTGGCAGGAAGTAAAAGGCTATGCCGATACTGTCATTGCTGCTATTCGTGCGGTGGATCCCGATAATATTATTCTTGTCGGCTCACCCCACTGGGACCAGCATTTACATTTTGCTGCGGATGATCCGATCAAAGGTTTTGATAATATTATGTATACCATGCATTTCTATGCAGGAACACATAAAAAAGAGCTACGCGATCGCACCGATGAGGCGATCGAAAAAGGGTTGCCGGTTTTTGTTTCAGAGTCAGGCGGGATGTTGGCCACAGGCGATGGGCCTATCGATCAGCAGGAATGGGAGGCCTATATTCAATGGATGAAACAACGAAAACTGAGCTGGCTCACCTGGTCGGTTTCTGATAAAGACGAAACCTGTTCTGTGCTGGAAAAAACGGCAGGCTCAGAGGGTGGATGGAAAGAAAGCGATATCAAAGATTCGGGCAAGATGGCCAAAGCCTATCTTAAAGATTTTTAAATAGCTCATAATGCTTAAAAAAAACACTTTGTTGAAATTATTATATGGTTTGATTTTGGCCTCTTTTACGATTTTGCAGTTAAACGGCCAGGTAGCGCCGTCTGACAAGAATGCGACGAAAGAAGCGAAGTGGTTGTTTGAAAATATGTACCGTTTAATGGATAAGGGATACCTCGTCGGGCATCAGGACGATCTGGCTTACGGTGTGCACTGGAAATACGAAAAAGGACGAAGTGATGTAAAAGACGTAACCGGAGACTATCCGGGTTTGTATGGCTGGGAACTAGGCAATTTGGAACTGGGCCGGGAAAAAAACCTGGACGATGTTCCTTTCGATAAAATGCGATCGTATATCCAGGGCGCTTATGCAAAAGGCGGCGTCGTCACGATCAGTTGGCATGCAAACAATCCGCTGACAGGAAAAAATGCCTGGGATCCTGCGCCTGGTTCTGTTGCGGCTATTTTGCCCGGCGGTGAAAAACATGATTTGTATAAAACTTACCTGAACCGTGTTGCCGCTTTTATGCATTCTCTCAAAGGGAAAAAAGGCGAACCCATTCCGCTTTTGTGGCGCCCTTTTCATGAGCACACCGGCGGCTGGTTTTGGTGGGGAGTAAAAAGCTGCAGCGACGACGAGTACAAAAAATTATTTCGTTTTTCAGCGGATTATTTGCGAAACGAAAAAGGCTTACATCAGCTGTTGATCGGCTACAACACGGGTTCCGAATTTACCGACGAAGCCACTTTTCTTCGGCGGTACCCCGGCGACGCCTATGTGGATTTTATTTCTTTTGATACCTATCAGCATTCCAAAGAAAATATCGATTCAACATTTATCAATATCGTAGATTCGAGGTTAAGGGTACTTTGCGATATCGCCGGGAAGCGCCATAAAATTCCCGCAGTGGGGGAAATAGGGTTTAATCAGATCCCTTATGAACATTGGTTTACCCGGGTGCTTGCTCCCGTTTTTAAAAAGCATCGCTTTTCGTATGTGTTGTTCTGGCGAAATGCAGGCTACAAGCCTTATAGCCAGGAAACCGAATTTTTCCTGCCCTATAAAAATCATAGTTCAGCAGCCGATTTTTACGAATTTTTTAAAAAGCCGGAAACACTTTTCGAAGAGGAAGTGATAAAGGCCAAACTCTATCAATAGTAGCTCACGCAGCTCTGTCTATAGCTGTGTTTCTATTTTGAATTGCATCAATTTGGCAATGGACGCAGCTTTGTTCATTGCCTCGTGAGCTACGTGCCCCTCGAAATGGCTGGACACCGTTTCCCGCCATAAATTAATCCAGCGATCAAAATGTTCAGCCTTTAAAGGAATGTTGCGATGCAGCAAAACATGTTTCAACATCGGGTTGCCTTTATATCCGGCTACGCCGAAAAGCAGCGTTTCCCAAAATGAAATCATAATGGGCAAATGCTGCTCCAGGACGAAGCCCGGCGCCTGTTGAAAAATGTACCCAATTACCTCATCCCGGGTTGCTTTTTGGTAGAATGACTGCACCAGGAATGCTATATCCGCTTTATCAGTAATATCTTTTTTCATTGTTGTAAGGGGCTTTGCAGCAGCAGGCAGAGGCTGTCTTCAATGGCTTCCACACTGTGAGGCAGGTCGATGGGTATTTGTATTTCGTCGAACTGCCCAAGCTTTTGTGAGCTGGTTGCGGTTTTATATAATACTTCGCCGCTTAGTACATAAAGCGTTGCGGGTTGTTTAGTAATATGTTCTTTCATCAACATGGCCTTTTTAAAGCCGATACATAATACGCGGCAACCGTTTTCGTAATACAGCGCCTTTGCAACCGGATGCTTTGCTGATGCAAGTTCTGTTTGTAAATTTCGTAAAATCATTTTAATAAATTCATATTAAGTGAAGTGATTGCATAAAACATGGCCCAGCCTGCAAAACCAATAATGACCACCCACAGCCATGCAGGAATACTATGTGGCGTCTCGCTGCCTTCAATCAGAAAGCGCTTTTGGTCGCCTTTGCTGTAGGCGTTGATCATAATGGGCAGCACACCGTCCACTACATCATTTTCATGTAAGCCTTCTATAGCAATAGACGGCCCGTTCTTTACAGTAAAAGGGATTTTTCTGACACCTTCTTTGCCGTTGGTTCCTTTGCTTACAATGCGAAGGGTGTGTTCGCCGTCGATCAGCTTTGTGGTGTCCAATTCAAAGTTGATAGGAACACTATACTCCCCAATGGGGTTAGGTTCGTCATCTATAAATAACAATACGGTACTATGATGCATGGCTATTGATCTTTTAAAATGAAATACTTGATATGTTGCTTGTTTTTCTCACCCGGCTTCAGCAGCCATTTGACTGAAAAGAAAAGCGTAAACACCGTAATAATGGCCACAGCAACGACGATGAGATAATCCCATTCGGTATTGGGCGAGCCATGCGTAATGCCTCGAAGCACTTTTGGTTTGTTGCGTTCGCAGACAGGGCACGCCATTGTGAAAATGGCGAAACCCGAGCACAGTAATAACAATATTAATTTTTTCATTTTCCGGCTGCTTTTGTTTTTACAAAATCCATGATCTTTTTTATTTCGTCTGGCGTTACCGGCCTGCCCTCATTGCCCCAAGCGCTTCTTTCATAGTTGATGATCGCGGCGACGTGCTCTTCTGTAAACTCCATATTGGTGCCCACAGCTGCCATTGCGCCATATTCGGGTCGTGCGTCGTATCCATTCATGATGATGTCAACATACAACTCAAGCTGGTCGTCGTTGTTTACGACAGCGCTATTTTTAAGTGGCGGAAAAGCGCCTGCTAAACCTTCGCCCGTAGGTTGGTGGCAGCTTTGACAATTGGTTGCATATAATGTTTTGCCGTCCATCTTTGAAGCCGATGCGCCTGTTCCTTTTCCGGCGGGTTCTTTTTTATATAAAAACTCCCTCTCGGCGGTCCCTTCCGGCAGCGGCAATTGTTTTAGGGATTGAATATAAGCCAGCAGTTGCAAAGCTTTTTTTGTCGCTACTACTTTACCGGTTTTGCCATACATAAATTCCTGCGGCATGCTTACCACCACATCTGTGCTGTCCGGATTTTCTTTTATTTCAAATAGCCAGGGATAAGCGGGCATGATGGACTCTTTTACCACACTTCGTGGATTAAACAAGTGCATAAGGTTCCAGTCCTTACCACCATTTCGATTTCCCACGTTGGTAAGGTCAGGCCCTGTACGTTCAGTGCCCATCAGCGTTGCCGTGTTGGCCCATAAACTCGTACGCTTGATGGTGGCGTAATCCGCGGGTATGCCAGGCCTCGAACCGAAGTTTTTATCCATGTCCACATTACGAACCTGTTGGGTATGACAGGCTACGCAGCCTTCGCTTATGTAAAGCAATTTTCCTTTGAGCGCATCGCCGGAAAGTGGTTCAGCCCCGGGCAATGGCGCATTATTTTTTTGATTTTGCAAAGCCGGCTGAATAGCGGTGAGATAGGTGAGTAGCAGAAAAAAGAGTCCTGCAACTGTGTAAAGTTTTTTGTGATTATTAAAAATTTCCATAGAAATGAGTTATTGAACCGTGGTCAATCTTTTTTTATTTACATAGAAGCGTTGGCTCCGGCAGTGATTTCGTGTTCAAGCTGAGCAATAGCCTGTTGTTTCGCATCCGTTTCTTCTGCGGGTCTGATAACCATGCGATAAAAGTTGTAGAAGTAAATGATATGCGAGATAAACATGAGGCTGCCGCCTACCGCGCGCCAAACCCAATATTCAAACATCACCACTACACTCTCAATAAAAGGCTGATGCTCCATCCACATAACGCCCCTGATGGTGCCTCCGATCATTAGCGGCACTGCGTAAAGCAAGAGACCAATAAAGGCGAGCCAGAAATGGGCGCCCACAAGATGTTGAGGCGGTTCTTTCCCGGTAAGCCGTGGCACGATGGCGTAACTGCCACCCCAAATGGCGAAGGAAATAATGCCATAAAAGCCGAGGTGCGAGTGCGCCACCGTAAAGTCGGTAAAATGCCAAAGCAGGTTGGTGAAGCGAAATGCTTCGGCGGTACCTTGCAGGCTTACAATGAAATAATAAATAACTGCGGTTAAAAAAAACGGCAGGGTATAACTGTTCGACACTTTATTCCAGTGGCCTTTAAACGTCATACCAAAATTGATGGTCGCGGCTACCACCGGGATAATCATGCCCGCACTGCCCACAATCGCTACAGTTTGAAGCCACCATGGAATAGCGCTGAATACAAAATGGTGTGTACCGATAATTGTATAAAAAAGTATCTGTGTCCAGAATGCCAGGATGCCCAGGCTATAAGCGTAGATAGGTTTATTGATTTGTTGAGGAATGAAATAATATAACAAGCCAAGCGTAAACAGTGTAAACCACATCCCCACGCCCGAGTGCATATAGTAGCCCTGGGTGATGGTTTCTCCCAAACCGTTTTGCCAGAAAGGAAGATAAGCCGTGAGTGCGATGATGATTGTAAAAATCAACGCACCGATGATATACCAGTTGGAAATATAAATTTCCTTTGTGGTACGTTTCGCCACGGTGAGCAGATAATTAATTACGGTGAGAATTAGGGCTACGGCAAATAGGGCCATGATAGGAAAAATATACTCTCTGAATTCGCCGCCGCCGTTGTTAATACCTGCCAGTAGGCTGATGGTGCCGATCGTTACCTGCAGATTGGTTAGTATCAGAGCGATCCATCCCCATTTTATACTATAAAGTTTGGTGTTGCTTACCACGGGCACTACATAATAACCCAGGCCCATAATACCCAATGAGGCCCATCCCCAGAAAACCATATTGGTATGTACAGGGCGGAGCCTGCCGAAACTCAACCAGCTGACATGGTCGGCATCCGGCACAACGAATTTTATGCCCACATATTCACCGATCGCCGTGCCCAGCAAAAGCCAGAAAGCCGCGCAACCGAGATACCATAATACCAGTTTTGTAACGCCGGGTTCCAGTGCGGGACGCGGCGCCGCCTTTCTTTTTACGGCAGTGAAATGAACGCCATATTTATCGCTAACGTTATTAATCATTCCCTTTGTATCTGCTACCTGCAGGCTGCCCGATAGTTCCTGGTTACTGAGTTTAAAGTCAAGCGCCCGTTTCCGTTCTTCCAGGCGCTGCAAGAGCTGAGGATCGTCGGTTTCCATCATTTGGCGGGCCAACTCTCTCGTGCGTTGTATATTTTTTTGAAAATTTGTTCTTTTAATGGCGTTTGACGCACGGCTGATAATCAAGATCGCCGCCAGCACTAACGGAATAGCCAGCAACACCAGGGTTATGATGATGCCTGGCTGGCCGAAAAGATTATCTTTTTTCTGTTCCAGATCTTGTGCAAAAGCGCTTGCTGCTGACGCCAGCAGGAAAACAAAACTGATGACCACCTTAGCTAAATGGCTGTTCCGTTTTTTGCGCTTGGTCAGCTTTTCTATTTGATCGGCGTTTAGATTATTCCAATCGGAGGCGTCGGGTTCCGGCGGGTTTTTATAATCTTTCATCGCGCTTTGAAAACGGAGATACTTATATATAAGTACGGCCAGGCATGCTATGAGAATAGCAATGCCCGCCACATTGATCAGATCGTAGGCGTCGGAGGCTTTAATGTAATTATGTTTTTCCTGGGCTTCCGCAACAGCCCCATTGCTGATCCATGAAAGAGTGAGACCGTACCGGAAAAATTTGTTCGTTTTCATTATAAATATATTAAGACCTTATTATCTTTTATTAGGACAAAAAATTATTTCATTTTTAGAAAGAAATTTTTGTTGATCAACTCCGTGTTGAAACTGCCGATCGTATTCTTTTCCAACATATCAATTATTTTTTCTTTAATGACTTTAAACTCGTGATGTACGGGGCATGGATTTTTGTGGGAGCAGGCTTTTAATCCTAATACACAAGTGTTATAGAAGCGGTCGCCATCAAGGGTCTTTACGATCTTGCCTAAAGGTGTTTTCAAATCGGCGCTATCGAGATAAAAACCACCATTAGGCCCTTTGGCCGAATGGAGCAGATTTTTTCTACACAGTTCCTGTAAAATTTTTGCTGTGAAATGGACCGGTGCGTCAATATTTTTGGCGATTTCTTTTACGCCTACGCGCTCGCCATTCCTTGTTTTCACTGCGATATACATCATCGCTTTGATTCCATATTCCGTTGCTTTCGAGAACATCCGGCCACAAAAGTAGTACAATATTTTAAATAAAGGACAATTTTATCCTTTATTTTTTACCCGTTTTAATTTTTGTAAAACGATGGGCTTGCGTGGCAAAATTTTCGCCAGTTTTGTGGTTCTTTTGAACCAATAAGGTGAGGCTATGGTCAGCGGTCAAAATTTTTTAAAGAAATCTGAATAAAAAGCTTTGTATTTTCAGTCAATAAAGATGTATTGAATGAGATCGATTGTTATTGCATTGTTTTGTATGTCATTGACTGGCCTCGCTGCCGGTCAAAAAGGGGCAGATTCCCAGGGATTGCCCAATATTTTATGGCTCACATCGGAAGATAATAGTCCGCTGTTGGGTTGCTATGGCGACGCATGGGCGACGACCCCCAACCTGGATGAACTAGCGAAGCAGGGTTTTTTATATACACACGCATATGCCAATGCCCCGGTTTGCGCGCCCATGCGCAATGCCATTATTACCGGCGTATACGCGGCTTCTTCGGGACATCAGCATATGCGCAGCAATTACCCCAAATCGTCTCATTTAAAATTGTTGCCTGCCTATCTGAGGAAAGCAGGATATTACTGCACCAATAATGTAAAAACAGATTATAATATCGCGAGCGAAGATCAGGCCGGTTGGAATGAAAGTAGTAAGAAAGCACATTATAAAAACAGGAAGCCGGGACAACCCTTTTTTGCTGTTTTTAATTGCACTATTTCGCATGAAAGTTATTTGCACCGGCCCGATTCCGGAAAAAAGTTAAAGCCCGATCCGTCGGCGGTTCAACTAGCGCCCTATCATCCCGATAGTAAGGAGATGAGGCGCGATTACGCCCGGTATTATGAAGCTGTTGAGGCCATGGATGCTTGGGTGGGCGAAAAGTTGAAAGAATTGGAGGAAGCAGGGCTTGCAGAAAATACCATTGTCATATACTACAGCGATCATGGCGGTATATTGGGAAGAAGTAAAAGGTTTTTGTACGAAACAGGTACGCGGGTGCCTTTGGTGATAAGAATTCCGGATCGTTTTAAAAACTTGTATCCCGCGCCTACGCCAGGATCCGGTGTTGATCGGATGGTGAGCCTCGTGGATCTTTTCCCGACTATGTTGAGCATCGCCGGGACAAGTATCCCCGGCCATCTGCAGGGCCATGCATTTTTGGGTACGCAAAAAACTGCGGATCCTGAATTTGTCCATATGTTTCGTGGCCGCATGGATGAACGCATCGACATGAGCAGGGCTGTGAGAAACGAGCGTTTTCGATATATAAGAAATTTTTTACCCTACCGGCCCTATGCGCAACATATAGATTATTTATGGAAAGCGCCCTCCATGCAAGCCTGGTATGATTTATATCAACAGGGTAAGTGTAATGAGATTCAGTCACGCTTTTTTCAGGCAAAGCCTGTTGAAGAGTTGTATGATACCGAAAATGACCCGTGGGAAGTGCATAATTTGGCTAGTGATCCGCAATATCGAAAGGTGTTATCGATGATGCGGACTGAGAATAAGCGCTGGATGAAACAAACATTAGATGCCGGCCTGATGCCCGAAGGTATGTTAGCTTCGATGGCGCAAACTGGTGCGGTGTATGACAAATTACGTTCGGGTTATTATCCGATCGATGATTTGCTAGCCATTAGTGATTTGGCAAATTTTGCCCAGCCCAAAGACATTGAAAAATTAACAGAGGCGCTCCGCAATGATAACGCGGCCATAAGATGCTGGGCGGCCCGCGGCCTTTTGCAATTAGGAAATAATGCCGCTCCTGCTATTGCTTCTTTAAAGGAAGCATTGACGGATACCGTGCCGGATGTGGCGATTGTAGCCGCTGAAACCTTATATAATTTGGGACAGCAAGATGCAGCGCTGCCCGTTTTGTTCAGGTTATTGAAAGATAAAAATGAAATGGTACAACTGCATGCGCTCAATGCTATTGACAATAGCTGCAAGCGGAGCGATGTTGTAAAGAAGCAGATTGAAGCGTTCCTATCTCGTCAGAATGATACGACAAGCAAATACCTGATTCGTATAGCTGAATGGATATTGGAAAAACCGCGTTAGAAAAAGTATACGGTCCATTTTAAGCCGCTTTGTGTGAAAGCAGAAAAGCTCCGCAACTTGAATTAATCCGGTGTTCAACCACATTCTTATATCGAACGTCGTTTAATCAGTTGAAAAGGGTTCTTAAATTTTCCTGTTTCGTTTTTAAGAATACACGTCGCAGCCTTTCGGCCGAGCTCCTCGAAATCGGTGGTTACCACGGCGATATCCAACACATCTTTCAAAACTGTTTCGTTAAATGACAGGATGCCGATATCGCGGCCTAACTGATATTCTTTTTGGTGGGCTTTTTTGATTAGCAGCGCCAGGTCATATTCTGATGTATCAATGTAGAGTACTTTTTTTTGCAGCTTCAAATTTTCGGCGTCGGGAAGCACTTCAAATGCCTTGCCCGATTCCTCGCAAAACCTGTTAATACCTTTCAAAATTTCGCGCGGGTGGCAACCGTCCTCGCGAAGAATGACTGAGATCTTTTTGTATTTGGAGAGCCTTTCCTGTGCATCCTTTAAAGCGTGATAAATATCATTTTCGAAGTCCTGAAATATTTCGATGCAGTCTTTTTTGAGTCCGCCGACTTTTTTGTCAAGAGTGACCAGCTCCTGATCGGGTATCAAAGACAACAGGTCTTTAATTTCCTTTTGTTTGACATCATAAGTGAAATGCGGCATGATGATGAAATAATGATATTTACCCAGGTTGGCCTCGATGATTTCTTTCAGCAACTTGATGTTATAATGATGAATATGCAGCGAAATATGCACCTCGCCACCAAAGGTTTCAATCAGCGTATTGTACACGATCTTTTTGTACGCACTAATCTTATTCATCACCAAAAGAACTTTCAGCTTCTTGCTGGGCTTTCCAAGAACAAAATATCCTTTGCCGGGAACCGAGTGGATAAGCCCCTGCTTCTTCAATATTTTGTAAGCTTTTTCAACCGTGTCGCGGGCAAACTGATATTGTTCGCTAAACTCATTGATCGACAAAAGCTGGTCGTTTTTTTTCAACCTGCCTTTTTCAATTTCCTTTCGCAGGGACTCGGCAATCTGCTCCACCTTCGAAAGCTGAACCGAATTAATAATACTGATAGAGGTCATTTTGGAAGCGTGCCGTTTATTGTGAAAAATCACCAGCGCGGTCTAAAGAGCGGCCGATTTTCGGCAAACCTATGATTTTCATCTGATAATGCGGGAAAGATACGCCGAGAAGGTCTATAAGTTGCCAGCCCCGGCTCCGACAAAGCGAGAGCATAGGAGGTATGATCCCTTTTTTCGGGCCGCCGTACAAAGTGTTGCCGCCGCACGTCCTGCAAGGCTAATGGCTAAAAGCGGGATTACTAAGTTGTTTCAGGTAAGAAACATGAGAAATAACTGCATCCTTAACCTTGTTGTATTCAATATAACTCACATTAAATTCCTGACAGGTATTCTTTATGATCTTATTGATTTTTGGATAATGGATATGCGATATTTTGGGGAAAAGGTGATGCTCTACCTGGAAATTCAATCCGCCCATAAACCAGCAGGCTAAGCGGTTTTTGGTCGCAAAGTTTGCAGTGGTTTTAAGCTGGTGCACCGCCCATTCGTCGTCAATCTTATTTGTTTCCGTATTAGGGACAGGAAAATGCGTATGTTCAACGGTGTGCGCCAATTGGAACACAATACTCAATACGAAACCGGCAAATAAGCCGTAGCAAAGAAACCCAATGGCCCAGGCCCCAGCGCCCACGGTGATAATCGGAATGACAACAAATAAGATCAGGTGTAAGGTTTTGAATCCCCAAAAAACCAGGTGGTCTTTGGTGGTCATTTTTTTCAGGGGGATATCACCCACTTTTTTGGTAAAGTATTTTTTATAATCCGAAAAAAAGATCCAGAACAAATAAAGAAGTGAGTAGGCCAGCCAAAAATAAAAATGCTGGTATTTGTGAAATTTGTGATATTTCTGTGTTTCACACAAACGGAGAAAAGGCTTCGCGTCCAGGTCATCATCAATACCATCGATGTTGGTATAGGCATGATGAATGACGTTATGTTTCATCTTCCACATAAACGTATTTGCGCCTAAAAAATTTAAAGAAGAAGCGGCAAGCGTATTCACCCATGGCTTGCTGCTAAAACTGCCATGAGCGCCGTCGTGCATAATATTAAAGCCAATTGCGGATGTAAAAAGGCTTAAAATCAGGCATTCAAAAATGGCCCAACCTGCTGTCGGCGTAAAAAATACCAAATGCGTATATACTGCTAAAAATCCTAATACAAGAAACAACGCCTTGGAATAAAGCCTCATGTTGCCGGTGCTTGCCGTGCCACGTTCTCTAAAATAATCATTGATACGCGTTTTTAAAACGGTATGAAATGAAGGAGGTGGAGGTGTGGCAAACTTGGGAATTGACATTAATTTCTAATATTTTGTAACTATAAAGGCTGCAAAGTTAAATAATTAACGCTGTTCCTTAAGTAAAAAAACTGTAAAATGATGAGCTCGCCGGTGTTTTAGGTTTCCTTTAGGATTAAGGCGTCCAAATTATCCAGTCCGATCTGCTTTTGCGAGATAAAAGCTTCCGCGTATTTGACGCCGATTCTTTTTCCCATCATACGCATCCGCGCCATCAGGCTTTCTTTAAAATCGGGTGTGGAAATATAGGTCTGCGGGCCCGATCCGCTATCCGCATTTGTATGAAACTGAGTTGTATAGGCTTCGATGGCCTGCATTTTTGTGGCGACTACCTCACTTACATCGATCAGCAATTGGGGCTCCTGGTACCAATCCTGCATATATTGCAAAAAATAACGGGGCCGCCATTTTTCCTGCGGATTTCCTTCATCGTCAAAGGTTTCTATTTTTGATAATCCGGAAAGGAAACAAGCATCGTTTATCAGGTTGCCTGCCCTTCCATGGTCGGGGTGGCGGTCCACCAACACGTTTCCTAAGATAATGTCCGGCTGATACTTGCGAATGGTTTTGATAAGCAGTAGCTGGTGTTCTTCATCATTTTTAAAAAATCCATCTCTCATTTTAAGATTTTCCCGAACCGCAACACCCAGCACATTTGCCGCGGCTGTCGCTTCTGCATAGCGGGTTTCCACCGATCCGCGTGTGCCTAGCTCGCCCTGGGTTAAATCAATAATCCCTGCCTTTTTGCCGCGCTGGATTTCTTTAACAAGTGTGCCGGCGCAACCCAGTTCTACATCGTCAGGATGTACACCAATAGCGAGAATATCAAGTTTCATTTGCCTTTTTAAAATTTAATGATCGAATGTTTGCCCTAACTGAAAACCCTGCGGCAATTCATGTAGCTTCAGATAACAATTCAAATCGCCAAAAGTTGTGGCTATTACGTTGATCGGCTAAGGCTTAGATACCGATTTCCAGCTGGATCATGCCATTAAGCCGGTTTTCAAAGGGGTCGTCCAGTTCTTCCGAGCTTCCCAGGCGGTCATCAAGTCCCAGGTACCCCTGGATTTTAAATTTGTGTTTGTTGAAATAATGAGAATAGCCAATGGCTTTTGTTCTTAAAAGGTATTGATAGGGCGCCAGGTCGTCGTGTGGTTTAACCTGCGTGTAACGCGCAACGATTTCATCTTTTTTAGAAACCATCTTACTTCCCTGCACATTAATGGCCGTGCCCGCGGGCATGGTCAGGAAAATCAGCCGGTCTTCGGGGCGAGAGGCAAAATCGGTCACCGAAAAGCGATCGACTTTTCTGTCGTAATATTCACCCAGAAAAGCCCATCCATTATACTTAAATACGCCGTCCACCATGATGGTCCGGATATCCGCAGCCAGTTTTTCATCGTCATAAATGCTCACCATAGGTTTGCCAAGCTGGCCGCCGGTTCGGGTGGTTTTGAAATTTTTTGTGTACGTGAAACCCAGCGACACCTTGGGCGTTTCTTCAAAATCAAGATCGCCTTCAAAATAATCGCCCTTGTTTTTAAAATAACCGAAGGGCATGTATTCTACTCTTCCGGTATACGCCAGGCCATCGTCTGTTTTCAACTGGCCGCGCCCTTCACCCGTAGAAACGGCGGTGCGCAGCTGAATGACATGTTTCCGGATTTCAAAATCGCGGTCTATAAAAATTCCGAAATCGCGATCGACTGTAAATTCCCCGTTTGCGATGGAGCGATCGGGCATTTGCAATTCGCCGGAAGAGTTCACCCTTTCGCGGTTACCCGGCAATTTGGTTTGCCCGATACCAAACGACATAAATTCATTGGGTTTGTAGTAGAACACCGCGTCGCGAACCACCTGCGGTGCGCCGCTTTGCAGATCCATATCCCGGTTGGCGAAGCTTAGCTGAATTTTATACTCCAGCTTGGGCGACAACAGATGCCCTTCAAAGCGAAGGCGCATCCGTCTTACCAGCGCCTCAAAGCCGGGTTCATTTTTATCATCGAGCCGACTAAAATAACCTGCGCGGAGCTGGGTCCTAAACCGGAAATTTAGCAGGAAATTTTCACCTTTCCTAAACTGTATTCCCTTACTGTTAAATTCGACCGTTGTTTTTTCTGCAGAGTCGCTTTGCGCCTGCATTTTGACGGCGATAAAGAGGACGGCTATGAGTATTATCTTTTTGTTAAATATCATGGTGCGCAAATAAACGAAGAATATTGTATTTATTAAATTAATTGACGTATAAAACAATGGCCCCGCTGGCGTCACACCATCTTCTTTTGTTACTAATAAGCCTTTTGTGGTGTTTATATTTTTATAAAGCAAATCGAGAAATGACTGCTGAAGATTTTCCGCTTCCTGCCTTGTGAAAAATGGGCTATCGCCTCAATTAGGTATTTGCCGACAATCGTTAAAAAATTATTTTGCTGTTTACTCAACTCAACATTATGGCAAAATTTACAGTGAACCCCATGCGATTTGATCCGTACAAAAATTTGAAGTTCCGGGTAAAGTGGGATGGGAAATATGTAGCCGGCGTTAGTAAAATCAGCGGGCTGGTGAAACAAACTGAAGTGATAGCGTTCAGGGAGGGCGGCGATCCCAATAATGTGAGAAAAAGCCCGGGAAAGACGGACTATGCGCCGATTATTCTGGAGCGCGGCGTTACCCACGACCTCGAATTTGAAAGGTGGGCCAATAAAGTGTGGAGCCTTAATTCGGGCTTCGGCGCAGAAACTTCTTTGAAAGATTTCAGGAAGGATATATTGATTGAGCTATATAACGAAGCCGGCCAATTAGTTATCGTTTATAAAATATTCCGTTGCTGGGTTTCCGAATACCAGGCGCTGCCCGACCTGGATGCGAACGGAGGCGCGGTGGCCATCGAACATATTAAAATTGAAAATGAAGGATGGGTGCGCGACTACGATGTTACGGAACCGGCAGAACCTGCTTTTAATATCCCGGTGAAATAATGCTACTTTAATTTTCCCTTTATTTCCTGCAACTTCAGCAATGCTTCCACTGGTGTCAACCTGTTGATATCAATGTCGGAAAGCAATTGGCGTATTTCATCGAAGGTTTGGCTGTGTGCATCAAAAATCGAAAGCTGAAATTGACCTGCTGGCACGCTTCTTAATTTTTCGGCGTTATTTACTTTCTGTTGATTCGCGGCGCTATCGTCGTTTTCATCCACATGCTGTGTTTCTAACTGTGTCAGGATTTCGTTGGCCCTTCTAATCAGGGAGGCAGGCATGCCGGCCATTTTTGCCACATGAATACCAAAACTATGGGTGCTGCCGCCGCGCGCCAGTTTTCTTAAAAAGATAATACGGTTGCCCGATTCTTTATTAGTAATATGGTAGTTTTTGATGCGCTCAAACTTTCCCTCCAGTTCATTTAGCTCGTGATAATGCGTGGCAAAAAGTGTTTTCGGCTGATGGGGCGACTGGTGCAAATGCTCAACAATACTCCAGGCAATAGAAATACCGTCGTAGGTAGAAGTGCCCCGGCCTATCTCATCGAGGAGGATTAAACTGCGTGGCGTGATATTATTAATAATGGCTGCGGTTTCGTTCATCTCCACCATAAAAGTGCTTTCGCCGCCGCTCAGGTTATCGGAAGCGCCCACCCGGGTGAAAATTTTATCCGTCAAAGAAATGTTGGCTTCGCGGGCCGGCACAAAACTACCCATATGCGCCATCAGCGTAAGCAGCGCTGTTTGCCTCAGCAAGGCAGACTTACCGCTCATGTTGGGCCCCGTCAGAATAATAATCTGTTGATCGCTCTTATTTAAAAAGGTATCATTATGAATATAACTTTCCCCCACCGGTAAATAGCGTTCAATTACCGGGTGGCGCGCTTCTTTTAGTTCCCAATCATCGCCTTCCTGCAACAGCGGCTTTTTATATTGGTAATGAATAGCGTTGTGCGCAAAACAGCAGAGGCAGTCGATGATCGCTAATAAATTGCCGTTGGTTTGAATAGGTTGCAAGTAGTCAAAAAGATCGTTGAGCAGCAGGTCATACAACTGTTGTTCCAACACCAATATTTTCTCTTCTGCGCCCGTAATCTTTTCTTCATACTCTTTAAGTTCGGGAGTAATGTATCGCTCTGCATTAGCGAGGGTTTGCTTGCGTATCCAGTTTTCCGGCACGCGCGCTTTATGACTGTTGGTTACTTCAAGATAATAACCAAACACGTTATTAAAGCCAATCTTTAAAGAGGTAATGCCGGTTTTTTCTGCTTCCGAGGCCTGCATCTTCGCCAGGTAAGCCTTTCCGCTTTGCGAAATATCGCGCAGCTCGTCCAGCTCCGCGTGAATGCCATTTTGAATAAAGCCGCCTTTCACCGCAGTAGCCGGCGGGTTCTCTATAATTTCTGCCAGGATTTTGTCCGCAATAACAGGGCAGGGGTTCAATGCATCGCCAATTCTTTGCAAGTAGTGATTGGAATGGACCAGGCAAATATTTTTGATCAGTAGCACCTGCTGCAATCCTTTGGCCAATTGCAATATTTCGCGTGGCGTTATTTTTTTGGTAGGGATCTTAGCGACCAGTCTTTCAATATCGCCGCAAAGCTTAATCGCATGCACAAGCTCATTTCTAAGGTCTGTTTCCTTAATAAAAATCTCAACGAGGTCGAGCCGCTCATTTATTTTATGTATATCAATAAGGGGAAAAAGGATCCATCTTTTTAACATACGGGCGCCCATTGGCGAAGCCGTATTGTCTAAAACTTGCAGCAGGGTGTGGTTGCCGTCACCTGTTGGTTGTATCAATTCCAGGTTGCGGATGGTAAACCGATCCATCCATAAAAAGTCATTACGTTGAATACTTTGTAAGCCGGTAATATGTTGCAGATTGGGGTGTTCCGTGTCTTTCAGATAATGAATAACGGCGCCGGCAGCCGTCAGGCCTTTTTTTTGATCTTCCACGCCAAACCCTTTGAGCGAATGGGTTTGAAAATGTTTCAATAAAATATCATGCGCATACTGCTCCTCAAAAATCCACTCATCAAGCGTGTACACATACATTTTTCCCCCGAAAAATTCTTTAAACTTTTTCTGCTGATGGCGCTGAAACACAACTTCAGAAGGAGAGAAGCTTTGTAGTAATTTATCTGCATATTCCCTGTCGCCTTCGGCAATTAAAAATTCACCGGTGGACAGATCCAGGAAAGCCAGCCCGAAGTTGTCATCGTCTGTAAAATGCAGGCCTGCCAGGAAATTATTGTTTTTGTGCTCAAGCAGTTTATCATTAATAGCGGTGCCGGGTGTGACCATTTCCGTAACGCCGCGCTTTACGATGCCTTTGGCTTGCTTGGGATCTTCGAGTTGATCGCAGATAGCCACGCGATAGCCCGCTTTGACCAGTTTGTGCAGATAAGTGTCCAGCGCATGATGGGGAAACCCTGCCAGGTCGAGCGAGGCAGCGGCGCCGTTGTTTCTTTTCGTCAGCGTGATGCCCAGCACCTGGGAAGCAATCACAGCGTCCTGCCCGAAAGTTTCATAAAAATCCCCTACGCGAAACAATAGTACTGCATCGGGGTACTTTTGTTTGATCGCCTTGTGTTGTTGCATCAGCGGCGTGTCGGTAGGGTTCTTTGCTTTTGACATGGCCGACAAAAATAAAAGAATTTAGTTGTTAGCCTGAGGCTAAAGCCGCCAAGTGCAAAACATATTTATTTCCTGGTGCGAAACGAAACGAATTAGAATATTTTGTTATTTAGGCGACGCCAAATAATTTACTTATGAAAAGATTTTTCGCAAACGCAAAAAGGGCCTTTAAATTATTTCGCGCGGGTTTGATAAGCGTGGATCACCTGCCGGATCGAAGGATAGCATTTGGGCAAATACGCGTCAAGTTCAGAAGGAGCTACCCATTGAATAGCTTCGATGTCTTCCTCAGTCTGGGGCACTAATTTATCTGTGGAACTTCCCTCCATCAAAAACCAATGGGAAGCTTTTAAAATATGGTGCGTTCCCTGCTCGTAAGTATGGTAAGTCGTGGTGAGGGGCTCTTTAATTTTAATTTGATGAAGGCCGGTTTCTTCAGTTACCTCTCTTAAAGCTGTTGTCTCAATGGTTTCGCCTTTGTCCTGGTGTCCTTTTGGCAGGTCCCAGGAGCCGCGCCTGAAAATCAAAAGAAATGCTCCCAATTCGTTAATTACTAACCCGCCGCCTGCAACATGAAGGTCAAATTTTTTAAAAAATTTGGTTTTTAAAGCTTCAAAATCATCATGGAGAAAAATTCCTCTTTGTATTTGAGGCAAACTGATCTCGTGTAGCATCGCTTTCACCGTATGGACATCCAGTTCGTCAATAAAAATGGTGTCCGGCTGGTGGTGCCATTGCTCCAGCTGTTGGTCGAGTCGATCGGTCAAAAAAACCGGTTTATTATGAATGTAAACAGTAATCTGCATAATTATGTGGATTATAAAAGGACGCGATCTGCTGCCCAATTTGCGGAAACGTCTATTTTCGCAGCTTAAAATTAGGATATTATGAATGATGCAAAGGTTGTCGCAGAAAAATTATTACAGGCAAATGCCGTAAAGCTAAGTCCCGAAAACCCGTTTACCTGGGCCAGCGGATGGAAAAGTCCGATTTATTGTGACAATCGCAGCGTCCTCTCTTATCCTTTTATTCGCGACTTTATTAAAAGCGAAATGTGTAATGTGTTGTTCGAGCATTTTAGTGAAGCGGATGCACTGGCCGGTGTCGCCACTGCTGGAATTGCCTGGGGGGCGATGGCTGCTGACCAGTTGAAACTTCCTTTTCTGTATGTGCGTCCCAAGCCCAAAGACCATGGACTGGGCAATCAAATCGAAGGCCGTTTCGAGCCAAACCAGAAAATTGTCGTGGTGGAAGACCTGGTAAGCACCGGCAAAAGTAGCCTTCAGGCGGTGGACGCTTTGATGGCTGCCGGTCTGGAAATCGTGGGTATGGTGTCCATTTTTACGTATGATTTTGCAATTGCGAAAGCAGCTTTCGAAGCGCGAGGCTTAAAATATCATCCATTAACGAGCTATCCGGTATTGCTTGAATTGGCACAGGAGCGGGGGATAATTAAACCAGAGCAGGCGGAACAGCTGTTGAGCTGGAGAGAAGATCCTGCCAACTGGACAGGTGCTTAAAGCCTTAGATATTTTTTATGCATTTTGAAAAAGCATCTCATTTCGAGGTGCTTTTATTTTTTCCAGCACTACAAGCCTAACTACCTACTCAACAGAAAAGCCTGTTTATTCGAGAATATATTTTTGCTCCTAACTAACAATGTGCTGACATCGCACCAGCGAATTTATGCTCCCACATCTACACGCAACTGATAAAAAACGTACGTTAAAAACAGCCGCTTCTTTACTAAAATAATTGGCATATTGTCAAGCATATTGAAAATCTGTCATTACTAAAATAATTAGATTTTAAATTTTAATTTAAAAAATTAATAAACAATACAATAGGAGTTTTATACGAACCTAAAATATATAATTATATCTTTCTTTCGGTGGCTATTTGTCCCGTTTTTGAGACAAACTTATCTTTTTGTAAATTTTTATATTAAATAATTGATTATTAATATTTTAATTTTATTCAAATAAGATTATAGTCTATGTAAATTTTAAATTGCACATATTTATGATACGAAGATTCCATTTTCGCCTCTTTTTCAGTCCTCTTTTTACTATTTGGCGTCAAAGGGGAAATTCTAAAAAGCGCGCAACGATATTTATATGAAATTAAAATTTAGATAAAATTAAGAATAAACGGCCTCCCGATTTGGCTTTTTAGGCGAACGCTAACCTGTCCCCTACCCCATGGGGGAGATGCATTTAAAGAGTAAGTTTGAAAAAATTACGGGGCAGCGTAGGCGCTTTTTAGCGGTAAACTGTTATAATGGCAGTGTCGGTAAAGCGTTGAATTTTTAGTTCACTTCAATTTTTACCAGCGCGTTTTTGTCGAGTTTGAAATTTTTCCACTTGGACTTTTTGATGAATTCGATGGCCTTGCGCGTTAAAATTTCATCCGGGCTTTCCACGATGGTGAAATCGACGGGGTCGCCATTATCGTCCACGGTAAATTTGATCTGGAGGGTTTTAGTGGCTTTGGATTGATCCACTCCCAGGTTGCTGCTCAGGTCTTGGTAAAATGCTTTCCAACCTTCTTCGGGGTAAATGACTTCGTTTTTCGCCTGGGTGGTTTGCTCTCTGAATTTTCGGAAGTCGCCCAATTTATTCCGTTCTTTTTTGGGGGCTCCGTAGCCAACGATGACCGGCTCATCAAGCCGTGTTTGTTCTCGCTCCAGCTGGATATTGTTGGTGCGGGCGTTCGAAAGTGTTGCAACGGTTTGCTGATATCCCGCCAGTGACACCACTGCTTTTAGATTCGAGTCAGCCGCTGCCGAAAGTGCAAATTTGCCCTCTGAGTTGGCAACCGCTGCCTGGTTAGGCTTAACCGAAATGGTAGCATGCTCAAGCGGCTTTCCTTCTTTGTCCGTTACTTTTCCTGAAATAAGACGCGAACTAAGCGCTTGGGCGCCCTGCGGAAAGGCTAAGTTGGACCGATCGTAACGCTTCTGACGGAGCGTTAATGGATTTTTTAACGAAAGTTGGGCAGCCACATTATTGTCAGCGACGGCCGCCGGGGCCTGAGCAGCGATCGTTGGCTGTGGCTCCGTTGGCGGTTTTACAACTGCTTCAACAGACTTTGGCTTTGCCCGCCGCCGCTGTGGTTTAGCATCGGAGGGCGCTGTAACGGCCGCCTCCGGGGCAGGGGTTACTTCCGTTTTAACAATTTCGGGTAGGGCCGGGGTCGGGGATTTTTCAGTGGGTTGTACCGCCGCAATGGGCTGTTTGGGGCTGGTTTCGGGAGTTCGCTGTGTAAACCACCAAACGCTTCCGGCGATGAGGCCGATGCTGCAGGCGGCGGTCAGTAATCGCCAGCCTCTGTTCCGCCGTTCCGGGAGGGATATCACCGGGTGTTCTTTTTCGGTAGTTCCCAGGATGGCGCTTTTTATTTCATTCAAATGTTTGTCAGCAACGGCCGGATCCGCTTTGCGGAAGCCGTCGATTGCATCCGCCAGCAGCGGGTCTTTTAGCGCAGCTTTTTCTATATCGTGCATTTCCTGCGCGCTCATGCTGCCGCTCAGATACCTTTTAATATCTTCCGGCCCATAAAACGGATATGTGTTATTGTGCTGCATGCTGCTCCATACAAATTTTAAGGTTGCGGCGGCCGTTTTGAATCAGGCTGCGTACTTTGTTCCAGTCCAGGCCGGTAGCCGCTGTTATTTCATTGTAGCATTTATTGTCATAATAAAATAGCTTGATGCTGCTTTTTTGCTCCGCCGGTAATTTTTCAATACAATTTTCCAGCCGTTTAAAGGCGGCTTCTTTTTCAATAATACGATCCAGATGCGTGAAATCGTCCGATTGCACAGTATGCTGTTCTAAATTTACCGTAATATGTTTTTTCGCGCTGCGTAATTGCATCAGGCAATAATTCTTAGTGAGCACATACGCCCAGCTTTTAAAATTCTGGATCTCATGCTGAGGTACTTTTCTTAGCAATTCCTGGTAAATATTCATCACGGCGTCTTTAGCATCGTCCGCGTTTTCGAGATATTTATAACAAACACCATATAATAATTCACTATAGCGCAGGTAAAGTTCCGCCAGAGAGTGCTGATTGCCCGTTTGTTTAAAATCGAGCAAAAGCGCCTCGTCTGAAGCTTCTTTCAATGACGGTATTTTAAAAACTTGTGTCAAATAGTTACAACGGGCTTTAAGTCAAAAGTCCTTATCCGCGTTCCATCTCCCTGTGTATCCCGATGATGCAAAAATGCCGCGGATTACACAACTAAGATAAATTTTTTATTTCAGGATTATTTCTGTGTAATGCTAAGTGAGGCAGCATCCTTTTGTAAACCACCAATATAAATTTTATTTATAAAAACAGGGGAATGAAAATTTTATACCTGATAAGTTCCATTCGACCTATAAAACCATAAAAAATTTACGAATGAAAAACCTGAAATTATTAGGCTGCCTTTTTTTGGCAGCAACAATGGCCTCGTTCGCTCTGCGAACCGACGAGGTGACCGGCAAAGTCGTAGATGCCCAACAGGCGCCTGTTTCGAATGCCACGGTGCAGGAAAAAGGCAGTTCCAACGTCGTATCTACGGATGCTAACGGCAATTTTAGTATAGCGATATCGGGTAAAACCGCCCGGTTGATCGTTACAGCCGTCGGCTACGCTCAAAAGGAAGTGGAAGTGCGTGCAGGTGAAAAAACAACCATTGTAATTGGCTCGCCTGCCCAGACTTTAAACGAGGTGGTCGTGGTAGGTTATGGGACGACGCATAAGCGGGCGATAACCGGGGGCGCTGCGTTGCTGCCCGTGACACGGTCTGCAAGTGTCAATAATTTTTCCCGACGCCCCGCGCCGGGAGCTGGCATTAAGCTTGATCGCCGCAAAGCGGATTTCGATAGGGAAGGATATGATGCCATTGAGGAAAACAGTTTTTTAAAGGTGACAGATAATCCGCTGTCAACTTTTTCCATAGATGTGGATGGCGCTTCTTACAGTAATATCAGAAGGTTTATTAATGAGGGGACATTACCTCCTGCGGGCGCAGTGCGCATAGAAGAAATGATCAACTATTTTACTTATACATATCCACAGCCTGACGGCGACAAGCCGTTTAGCATTAACACGGAGTATACCGCCTGTCCGTGGAATGAAAAGCACCACCTGGTTTCCATTGGATTGCAGGGAAAGAAAATCCCGGTGGACCATCTGCCCGCGGCTAATATTGTTTTTCTGATCGATGTGAGCGGCAGTATGTCCTCGCCCGACAAGCTGCCCCTCGTCCAGGCTTCCATGAAACTTTTAGCCGATCAATTGAGGCCGCAGGATAAGATAGCCATCGTTGTTTATGCCGGAAGCGCGGGCGTTGTCTTGCCGGCGACCGACGGAAATGCGCCTGCCAAAATTAAAGATGCCATCGACAGGTTGCAGGCGGGCGGTTCTACTGCGGGTGGCGCCGGCATTGAGCTGGCCTACAAAATAGCGGCTGAAAATTTTGTAAAGAATGGCAATAACCGTATAGTGCTTTGCACCGATGGAGATTTTAATGTGGGCCAAAGCAGCGATGATGAGTTGGAGCGCATGATCGAGGAGAAAAGAAAAACCGGCATATTTCTGACAGTGCTTGGGTTTGGCACCGGCAACTACCAGGATGCAAAAATGCAGAAACTGGCGGATAAAGGAAATGGCAATCACGCCTATATTGATCAATTGGGCGAAGCAAAAAAAGTGTTGATCCACCAGTTTGGCGGAACGATGTTTACTATTGCAAAAGATGTCAAGTTACAAATAGAATTTAACCCGGCGAAAGTGCAGGGATATCGGCTTATCGGGTATGAAAACCGCATGTTGGCCAGTGACGATTTTAATGATGATAAAAAAGACGCTGGTGAAATGGGCAGCGGCCACTCCGTTACCGCCTTATATGAAATCATTCCAGCGGGCGTGGATGCACCAGAACTAAAATCGGTCGATCCTTTAAAATACCAGCAAAAGAAAATGACAGGTTCGGATTTTAATAATAGTGAGGAAGTGATGACGGTTAAATTCAGGTATAAAAAGCCGGATGGTGATAAAAGTTTGCTGTTGCAACAAACGATTACTGGTCAACCCGTTTCGTTTGCCCGCTCAACCCCAAATACACAGCTCGCCGCAGGCCTGGCTCAATTTGGAATGCTGCTTCGCAATTCGGCTTACAAAGGAAAGAGTAACTATACTTCGACGCAGCAACTCATTGCTACAGTGGCTGAAGACGATAAAGAAGGGTATAGGAAAGAGTTGCTAATGCTCATTAAAAAAGCGGGCACAATGGCCGCTGCCAACTCGGAGCAGACTAAAAAGCAGCGGGACCGTTCCATTGATTTTCTTTCTTATAAATAAATATTTTCTTTTTAAATTATTGTTTAGTAATATTTTATATAATTTTTTTTTGCTTTTAGTGTTAGTGAAGCAAATTTTGGCACAGTATTTTTATACTGTAGAGCGAAAATTTAATCCAAGGTTAATTTAAATGAAGATTATGAAAATGAAAATGATTATCGGAGCGGTGGCGATGCTGGCTACTGCAAGTGCTGTAAATGCCCAGGGTTTTACAGAAGCAAAATTCGGAATTAAAGGTGGTTGGAACTCTACTAATATCACCAATTCAAAAGAAGGAAATATCGACGACAACAACCGGTTGAACACGTTCAATGCCGGTGTGGTGGGCGTAATCCCTTTGGGTTCTACGTTCTCGATCAGAACAGGCCTTGATCTGCAGTCAAAAGGTACGGAGTCAACGACTACTTTGGTTGACGAGGTAAAAACAACGTATAAAGTCAATCCCATGTATCTGGAGCTGCCGGTGAATGTTGCGGTGATGTTACCGTTCAACGAAAAAGTAAAAGCGTATATCGGAGCAGGTCCTTATGCGGCTGTTGGTATTGCAGGCAAGATTAAAACGATGACTGAAGTGGGTGGCGTAACGGATGAAACCTCTCGTAGCATCGAATGGGGAAATGACAATCCGCTTGCAGAAGACGCTTCAGATCAGGAAGGACAGGTTGGTTCCGGCCAGTTCAAAAGATTTGACTTTGGCGCCAACATCGTAGGTGGTATAGATTTCGGTCGTTTTGGCGTACATGCGCAATATGGTATTGGTTTAACCAATAGTGTACCTGGTCAGACTACTGATAACAATGCCAACAAAAGTAACCAGCATCGCGCTTTGGGCGTGAGTGGTGTGTTCTACTTTTAAATCAATTTAGGCGATTTTTTTAGAAATGAGCGTGTCGGTAAGGCGCGCTCATTTATTTTTGCAGCCTATGAACCGTTCATTAATTTTTTGTGTGTTGGCAGCTATTTTATTGATTGTCGCCTGTTTTATGCCCTGGATGAGGATCGAAACGCCGGCGTTGACTATTTCGGGCGTGGATACCGCCGGAACCAGGTATGGTAAACCGGCGCTGACTCATTTTGTGCTCGTGGCGTTGATACTGCTTTTCACATTCGTGCCCAAAATCTGGGCTAAGAGAATCAATCTGCTTTTTGCCGCATTAAATCTGGCATGGGCGATTAGAAATTTTGGCGTTATTCCGCGTTGCGAAGCCGGCATTTGCCCCGAAAAAATGCCGGGTATTTATCTGGTATTATTAGCCAGCATCGTCTTGTTGATAGCCGCGCTTTTTCCTAAAGAACCCCAGCAAAAAGCCGCTGAAAAGCAAACCGGTTAAAAGAGGCCGCCGGCGTAGTAGGCCGCAAAGGCCGCCGCCATGCCCGACAACGAGATAATCAGGAAGCCACTTAACGGTTTTTGATTGGAAAACTTGTATTTGTAAAAACCCAAAACGCCTAAGAGGATAAAAGGAAAAAAAAGTCCGGCATAATCGGGCAGCTCGAAAAAATAGCAATTGAGTATTGTCGCGAGCCCGCCGAGCAGAAATCCACCCAATATCGATAAACCATAAACTTTGGGCGACAGATCGCCGGTCGCATTACTGCCTTCTTTCCATTCCTGTTCCCATAGTTGCGCTTCCGCCACCGAATCCGTTACCATTGCCTGTCTCAGGTTTTCGTCAATGTCCAGCGTTTGGTAAATCTTCAGGATTTTGCTCTCGCCTTCATGCTGTTCCAATTCATCTTTTCGGGTGTAATAAGCGCCTAAGCCGAGAAGAACGGAAACGAATACCAACGCCGCACCCAGTGAAAGATAAATTTTGGATGCGCTCATGCCGCTGCCTGTAAAAAAGCAGGCAAGTGCGAGCATTATGATCACGCCTTCAATTAAACCCACTAAAAGGGCCGGCAGAAAATTATATGAGGGTTTTGACTTACTCAAATGTTTGCAGGGTTTGCTGAATGATAACAATACATGCACTTAATTGTTCTTCCGTAATGGTAAGCGGCGGTGCAAAGCGAATTTTGTCGCCGTGAGTAGGCTTGGCCAATAGGCCTTTTTGGCTCATGGCCACACAGATATTCCAGGCCATATTGGGATCGGTGCTGTTAATCTCTATGGCATTCAAAAGGCCTTTGCCGCGAATGGTTTTAATAAGGGGCGACTGCAATTTTTCCAGTGCGTCCCTGAAAAATTGTCCCAGCCTTTCTGCCTGTTCCGCCATGTTTTCGTCTACCAAAACCTGTAGCGCTGCAACCGCGGTAACGCTCGCTAAAGGATTGCCGCCAAAAGTAGAACCATGCTCGCCGGGCCGGATAGTAAGCATGATATCATCGTCGGCCAAAACAGCGCTGATCGGCATCATACCGCCGCTTAAGGCTTTGCCGAGCAACACGATATCCGGCCGCACGTTTTCATGATCGCAGGCCAGCATCTTACCCGTGCGGCCAAGCCCTGTTTGGATTTCATCCGCAATAAACAGTACATTATATTTTTCACATAATGCTTTCGCTTTTGACAAATAGCCCTCATCCGGCACGAAAACGCCGGCTTCTCCCTGTATCGGTTCGACTAAAAATCCGGCGATATCAGCATCGCGCTGTAGCAGGTTTTCGAGTGCCTGCAAATCGTTGTAAGGAATATTTATAAATCCGCTACTAAAGGGGCCGAAATGATTTTTTGCGGAAGGGTCGCTGCTAAAAGAAATGACGGTAGTCGTACGCCCGTGAAAATTGTGATCGCACACGATAATAGTGGCTTTATTTTCTTTAACACCCTTTTTTTCGTAAGCCCATTTACGACAAAGTTTAATCGCTGTTTCTACAGCTTCCACGCCCGTGTTCATCGGCAAAACCTTATCGTAGCCAAATAATCGGGTAATATACGATGCAAACACACCGAGCTGGTCGTTATAAAAAGCGCGGCTGGTTAAAGTCAGGCGTTGCGCCTGATGGGCAAACGCCTCCAGTATCCGGGGGTGGCAATGGCCCTGGTTGACAGAAGAGTATCCGCTTAGGAAATCGTAGTACTTTTTTCCTTCGACATCCCAAACATAGACGCCTGCGCCGCGTGTTAAAACTACCGGCAAGGGATGATAGTTGTGCGCCCCATATTGCGCTTCCAAATCTATAAAATAGGCTGATTTTTGATCAATAGTTTCAGGCATATCAAATCTTTTTTTGAATAGAAATTACAAACTCCGACAACAATGAGAAAGCATGTCAGTGATTAAGCAGGTCGAGATGCTGCTTTAAAAGAGATGATATTTTTTTTTGAGGCTCTATGTCGCAAAGAAAAGCGAAATTGCATAAAATATCAAATGCTTTTAACGCGCCCTCACAGATGGCAGGTAAAAGCAGGCGCCGGATAACGAACAAAAGCTGTCCTCATGAAACAAAGTATTATCCTATTTCTTTTTGCCGCTTTTTTTTCCTGCTCAAAGGATGAGGCGATTGAAAGGCCGGAACCTCCGCCTTCCGGTTTGCAGGCAGAGACGCTCACGAATGTAGCCTATGATAATGATCCATTGCAAAAAATGGATATTTACCTGCCTGAAAATAGAACAGTTGTGCAAACTAAAGTGCTGGTGCTTATTCATGGCGGGGCCTGGTCATCGGGCGATAAGGCAGATTTTACCAGTTTTATTTCAGAGTTTAAAGAACTGCTGCCCGATTATGCGATTTTTAATATCAATTACCGGCTATCAACGGGCTTTTCCAACAATTTTCCCACGCAGGAAAATGATCTGAAAACGGCGGTGGATTTTATCTACGATCATCGCGCAAAATATGTCATCTCGGATAAATGGGTTTTGGCTGGCGTAAGTTCCGGCGCTCATCTGGCCTTGCTTCAAAGCTATAAAAATTCCGCGCCTGTAAAGCCGAGGGCTGTGATTGATTTTTTTGGCCCTGTAGACATGGTGGCCTTATACCAGTTTTACAGCAGCGATCCTGCGCTTGCGTTCGGACTTCGGTTGCTGATGACGGGTACGCCTTTTCAAAAACCGGATGTGTATCGCAATAGCAGCCCTATTCAATTTGTAAATGCGAATACACCTCCCACCATTATCTTTCATGGGGGGGTGGATGACGTGGTACCGAAGGAGCAATCCTTTGCATTGCGGGCCAGGTTAGATCAGTTCAATGTGCCCAACGAGCTCGTATTTTATGCCAACCAAACGCATGGGTGGTCCGACCCTGCGATTCTAAATGATAGCTTTAAAAAAATTGAAGCTTTTTTAAAAGCCAATGTGCGCTAAATTCGCCGCATGATGCCTCCATTAGCAGAGCGGGTAAGGCCTCGCGCCCTCGAAGATGTAGTTGGTCAGCAACACCTGATCGGCCCCGGCAGCATTTTGAGAAGATCTGTCGAAAATCAATCTATAGGTTCTATCATTTTTTGGGGACCGCCGGGCACCGGCAAAACCACGCTCGCGCATATCATCGCCAGCCAGTTGTCGGTTTCTTTCTTTTCGCTGAGCGCCGTAAATGCTGGTGTAAAAGAAGTCAGGGAAGTGATAGAGAAAGCCAGGCATGAATACCGCAGCATTTTGTTTATTGATGAAATTCATCGCTTTAATAAAAGTCAGCAGGACGCCTTATTACACGCAGTGGAAAAGGGAACCATCACCCTGATCGGAGCCACGACAGAAAACCCTTCCTTTGAAGTCAACAGCGCGCTGCTGAGCCGCTGCCAGGTGTATGTGTTGAAACCGTTAACCGAAGCAGACCTGATACAGCTTTTGCATAAAACGATTAAGGAAGATGAGGCGCTGAAAAAAAAGAAGATCGTTTTAAAAGAAACAGATGCATTAATTCAGATCAGCGGCGGAGACGCAAGAAAGTTATTGAACCTGCTCGAATTGGTTTGCAATACAGCCAAGCAAAAAGTAGAAGTGACCGACGCCCTCGTAATGGATGTCGCTCAAAAAAAAGTGGCCTTATATGATAAAAGCGGCGAGCAGCATTATGATATTATTTCTGCGTTTATAAAATCCATCCGCGGCAGCGACCCCAATGCGGCTGTGTATTGGTTGGCCCGCATGATAGAGGGTGGCGAGGATGTGAAATTTATCGCGCGGCGTTTGGTGATATTGGCCAGCGAAGATATTGGTAATGCTAATCCCAATGCGCTTTTGCTGGCGAACGCTACTTTTGAAGCTGTTAATAAAATCGGCCACCCCGAATCGAGGATTATCCTGTCGCAATGCGCGGTTTATCTCGCGGCCTCGCCGAAAAGCAATGCTTCTTACATGGCCATTAACGAAGCTATGTCCGCCGTGCAACAATACGGCGATTTGCCCGTTCCGCTGCACATACGAAATGCGCCCACCCGGCTGATGAAGCAATTGAATTATGGCAAAGGTTATCAGTATGCGCACAGCTACGATAATAATTTCTCCGAACAGGAATATTTGCCTGAAAAACTGGCTGGGACTAAGTTTTATGAGCCCGGTGACAATCCGCGCGAAATGGAACTGCGTAATTATTTAAAGAAGTTATGGAAAGAAAAGTATGGATATTAGCGGCGAAGGCGGACCCGCTCGCCTCGAAGTAGTGGCGTCCCAAAGGGATGTATCTTTTAAGTAAACTGTTTCCCAGAGCATTTATTTTTTCAGAACAGTTTCAAACAGTTTAAAAATGCGTTTATATTCATCGGTCCAGCTACTGGGTTCAATAAAGCCGTGGCCTTCCATCGGGTAAGATGCCAGTTCCCAATTGTCTTTGCCCAGTTCGATCAGGCGTTGCGAAAGTTTTACCGCATCCTGAAAATGAACATTCACGTCTACCATGCCATGGCATATCAATAAATGCCCTTTAAGGCCGTTGGCAAAATAAATAGGGGAGCTGCGGTAATAAGCCAGGCTGTCAGCGTAGGGTTCATTTAATATATTTGAGGTGTAACCGTGATTGTAGTTGGCCCAATCGGTAACAGGCCTTAAAGCGGCACCGGCGGCAAACACATCAGGCTTTGTAAACATGGCCATCAGCGAAATAAAACCGCCGTATGAACCTCCATACAGGCCAACGCGCCGGGGATTAACGTTGAAATTTTCAACCAGGTATTTTACAGCGTCCACATGGTCGCTCAGGTCTTTTCCTCCCATGTGGCGGTAAATGCCGGTCCGCCAATCACGGCCATAACCGGCGCTCGCGCGGTAATCGATATCCATTACATAATATCCGTTGTCGGCCAACAAATTGTTGAACATATATTCCCTGAAATAGCTGCTCCACCATTTATGCGCATTTTGAAGATACCCGGCGCCATGAACGAACAAAACTGCCGGCCTTTCGGGATGCGGATGGGCAGGTTTGTAAACACGCGCATGAACTTTAGCCCCGTCAGCGGCCGTAAAAGTAATCACTTCCGGATCGCGCCAGGCGTAAGATTTAAATGCATCGCTTTGGGCTTTAAAGGTAATTTGCTGAGCTGCGGCGCCAGGTTTGTTGGGCTGAAGATATAATTCCCATGGCTTGTTTGAATAAGAATGAAGCAGCGCGATATATTGTTCGTTCGGCGAAAGTTCCACTTCGTTGGCGCCGGTCATTTGCGTGATTCTTTCTTGTTTTCCGCTGGCGATCAGTAGCCGGTAAAAATGCTTCTCTCCCGGATGCACTTCATTGGTCGTAATAAAAAAGCTCTTTTTATCTTTTGATAAAATGGCTTGCTGAACTTCATAGGAGCCCGAAGTCAATGGCCGCTTTTTTAAAGTTTGAACGTTGACGGTATATAAATGCGCATAGCCGGTTGCTTCCGATTGAAACCAGCAATCTTCCTCACTAATCCATCCGACATTGCCGCTATGAATGCCCGGGCCGCCAATCCAGGCATCGTCATGCTGCCGGTCCAATAAAGTGAGCTCGTTGGTGTCCATGTTCCAAAGCATCAACCAACGGTCTTTATTGTCGTCAGCATAGATATCAACCACGGCATGTCGTCCTTTTCGCGACCAGGAAATGCCGCCTACTGTCACATTTCGCAGGCTGCTGTCTTTTTTTCGTTTTGCAAGGGAAGGAGGATAATCCGTTAGATAAGAAGGTAGGTCGGGTATGCCGGGAATAGCCGCAACAGGCAGCGATAGTACGGTGTCTTTTTTACGATCGAAAATAAAAAAGCGGGAGACGCCCTGCTCGGCACCCACTTTGGTGCGTCCGAAAATATCCGTTGTGTAACCGCTTTCGGTAATATAATTTGGGATGATTGTATTTCTGGTTTGGGCTGATTTAAAAACGCGATAGCTTACAAATCGCCCGTCCGGGCTAATGCTCAGGCCGCGCACAGCACCTTCTGGAACAAAAAGATAGCGGAGTGGTTTTTCTTTCGGCAGCGCATTGCGGTAAGCTTCACTGGTGTCATTTTTTATCTTTCTTTCACGCAAAACCTCAAAATGCTGAAGTTGATCTTTGTTTAGCCATTTTTCTGCTGCCCCTGTGTTTTTGGCCGGTTCCGGATTTTTACGTGTAAAGCCGATATTGGTAAGCTGTTGCGTTTCGCCGGAATGGATATCCCAGGCGTAAAGATTAGATCCGCTTTTATACACAATTTTATCTTCGTTAAAACTGAATTGCGGGTCATTTTCACTTTCGATCGTTTGTGTAATCCTTTTGGTTTGACCTGATTTTAAATCAGCAAAAAAAATATCTCCATTCTTCTCAAAAACATACTGGCTGCGCCTTTCATTATAAACATAGGCGCCGGGTGGAGATAAAAATTGTCGTTGGGCGACCGTAGCTTTTTGGGGCGTCGTATTTTTTAACGTAATAAAATAAAGTGAATCTGCAGGCAACTGGTCGGGGTTCCATAAAAAAAATAATGTATCACCGGCGCGGTTCCATTGTAGTTGAGAAGGAGACGTACCCATCCATTTGGGGTCTCTCATAATTTTTTCAACAGTCAGCGGTTTTAGGTCATACTGCGCGAATGAAGGGCTGATCCATCCCGCCAGTAAAAACATCAAAAGAAATTTATGCATTTGCAAAGCTTTAGAGCCGTAAATTTAGTCGTTTGCTGCTTATTTTTATAGGGGCTATTAAAACAAAAAGATTGATTAAACATTGAGGAATATGATGAACTGGATCAGGAAGCCATTTGAAAAGCTTGCGCTCACTGAATTGTACGATATTTTGCAATTGCGCAGCGAAGTCTTTGTGGTAGAACAGCATTGCTTTTACCAGGATGTGGATGGTAAAGATGTGAAAGGCTGGCACCTGATGGGCTACCAAGAGGGCGTGCTCGTCGCCTATGCCCGGTTGCTGCCGCCGGGACTGAGCTATGCAGAACAGTCGATCGGCCGCGTGGTGCTCAAAAAAGAAGTGCGCAACGGCGGCTTAGGCAAACTGTTGATGCAGGAAAGTATCAGCGCCAGCCATGATGTTTATGGAAAAAAGCCCATAAAAATTGGCGCGCAGTTTCATCTTAAAAAATTTTATGAACTGCTGGGTTTTGAAGCCTGCAGCAAAATTTATGATGATGCAGGCATTGATCATATCGAAATGATCCTGGACTAAAGCGCTAATTCCGGTTTTAAATATTTCCCGGTGTAGCTTTCTTTGTTTTTAACCAATGCTTCCGGCGTTCCCTCAAACAAAATTTTTCCGCCGCCATCGCCGCCTTCAGGCCCGAGGTCAATGATGTGATCGGCGATTTTTATAACATCCATATTATGCTCGATGATCAACACCGTGTTGCCCCTGTCTGCCAGTTTATTTAATACCCTGATGAGGTGTTTTATATCTTCAAAATGCAGCCCTGTGGTGGGCTCATCCAGAATGTAAAACGTTTTGCCGGTATCTTTTTTTGAAAGTTCGGTGCTGAGTTTAACGCGCTGCGCCTCGCCGCCGCTGAGCGTTACCGCGCTTTGTCCCAGGGTAATATATCCCAGGCCCACGTCCTGCAGCGTTTTGATCTTCCGGTGAATATTAGGAACGGGTTGAAAAAATTCAACCGCGTCGTCAACAGTCATGTTTAAAACATCAGAGATTGATTTTCCTTTATACCGGATCTCAAGTGTTTCGCGGTTATATCTTTTGCCGTTACACTTTTCGCAGGGCACATACACATCGGGCAAGAAATTCATTTCGATGACGCGCATGCCGCCGCCCTCACAAACATCGCAACGGCCGGTTTTTACATTGAAAGAAAAACGGCCGGCATTATAACCCCTGATTTTTGCTTCGGGCACGGAGGCGAACAAAGTTCGGATATCGGTGAAAAATCCGCAATAAGTGGACGGGTTGCTACGCGGCGTGCGGCCAATGGGCGACTGATCTATTTCAACTACTTTGTCAATATGCTCCAGGCCTTTCACCGATCGGTGCGGCATGGGATGCATTTTGCTTGCGGGAAAACAATGGTTGCTCAGGATGGGGTAGAGCGTTTCATTGATAAGCGTTGATTTGCCGCTGCCACTGACGCCGGTCACCACAATCATTTTTCCGAGGGGGAATTTGGCGCTTACATTATTCAGGTTGTTTCCTGTAACGCCTTTTAGCTCTACAAATTTTCCGTTGCCGGCGCGCCTTTCCTGCGGCACTTCGATTTTCAAATGACCGTTCAGGTATCCTGCGGTGATGGTATCCAGTTTCAGTATTTCTTCAGGCGTGCCCTGAGCCACTACGCGCCCACCATGAAAGCCAGCGCGCGGCCCTATATCAATCAGATAATCGGCGGCTAACATAATATCTTTATCATGTTCCACCACCAAAACGCTATTCCCGATATCACGCAGGTTTTCGAGCGAGCTGATCAGCCGGTGATTGTCTCTTTGGTGTAGCCCGATCGAAGGTTCATCCAGAATATAAGTAATGCCCTGTAGTTGCGAGCCAATTTGGGTGGCCAGCCGGATGCGCTGCGATTCGCCGCCGCTTAGTGTGCGGCTGGGGCGGTTCAGTGAAAGGTAAGTAAGCCCTACATCAAGCAGGAAACCTAACCGTTCTCTTATTTCTTTCAGAATATCTTTGGCAATGGCATTCTGCTTTTTGGTAAGGCGAAGTTCGATGCCATCCAGCCAGGCCGCAAGATTATCGAGATTGAGGTTGCTTAAATACGCAATATTTTTGTGATCGATTTTGAACCATAAGCTTTCTTTTTTCAAACGCTCCCCGTCGCAGGAAGGGCAGTTTTGCAGCTCCATAAATTTTTCCACCCAATCGCGGAGGCTTTCGTTACTCTGCGGCGATAAATACCATCTTTTCAGCATCGGTATAATGCCTTCATAGCTGCCGGTATAATAATCAGGAATGGTTTCATCTGTGCCGTCGAGGTGAAGCGTTTGTTCGGCACCGCCATCGCCGTATAAAAGTAAATTCAGTTGCTCTTGCGGCAGGTCTTTTAATGGTTTGGACAGGCTGATTTTATGTTTTCGGCAAAAGGTTTCCACCTGCTGATACACGCTGGCGTTGCGCTCTTCGCCCAAAGGAGCGATGCCGCCCTGCCTGATGCTTTTGCCCATGTCCGGCACAATCGAATCCATGTGTATCACGGAGCTCGTGCCCAGGCCACGGCAAAAAGGGCAGGCGCCATAAGGCGAGTTAAAAGAGAAGGAGTTGGGTGAAGGTTCTTCGTAGCTGATGCCCGAATCTTCGCACATCAGCATTTTAGAATATTGGGTGATGCCGTTATCATCGTTTGCCAGCACAAACATCAAATCTTTGCCCAGTTTTAGCGCCTGCTGCACGCTCTGGCTCAACCGTGCTTTAAGATCATCTGTTACCTGCAAACGGTCCACGACAAGTTCAATGTCGTGAATTTTGTAGCGGTCTACCTGCATCTTGGCGGTAAGGTCTTTAATAACCCCGTCCACGCGTACTTTCAAAAACCCTTTCTTCCGAACATCTTCAAACAACTCGCGGTAGTGGCCTTTGCGTCCGCGAACAAGCGGCGCCAACACATTGATTTTTTGCAGATAAAATTTTTGGAAAATATTTTCTACAATTTCTTCTTCGCTCCATTTCACCATTTCTTTGCCCGTATTGTAAGAGTAAGCCTTGGCAACTCTGGCAAAAAAAAGCCTGAAAAAATCGTAAACCTCTGTCACAGTTCCTACGGTAGAACGCGGGTTTTTGTTCGTGGTTTTTTGTTCAATGGAAATAACCGGGGAAAGGCCGGTAATCTGATCCACGTCGGGGCGTTCCATATCACCGATAAACTGACGCGCGTAAGCGCCGAAAGTTTCCATATAACGCCGCTGTCCTTCCGAATAAATAGTGTCAAAAGCGAGGGAAGATTTTCCGCTGCCGCTGATACCTGTGATAACAACTAATTGATTCTTTGGGATGGATATATCGATGTTTTTAAGATTATGAACACGCGCGCCCGTGACCTCAATTTTATCTAAACCTTTCTTTTCCAATTTTTTGCTGATTTAAAGGAGTTTTGCCCTGTTTTTTGGGATTCATCGCCCCATTTCATAACTAAAATCTAAAATAAAGGTTTATTGAGCCATAAATAAATTTTTGGCATAATAATTTCTACCTCATCGATTGAGTTGCCGTGGAAATCCCCGTCAACTCTTTTATTATAATCAGGCAGGCCAAATGAACTGGTCGGGCTCTGGTTCCGTTAAACCGTAAAAAATAAAAAAATGAAGAGGAATTTTTTATTGACGCTGGCAGTTTCAGTATCATTCACCACAGCGTCATTAGCCCAGGTTTCCACCACTCCTGAAACGCCTAGAAATTACAAACCACAACCTAAAGAGTTGGCGCCCATGCCCGGCGAACTAACCGATGAAATGATTTTTCCGGTTTTAGGGCAATATGAATTTACCGACAAAGAAGGGAATGTAACCCCGGTTACCATCACCCGAGATAGCGAAAATAAAGGTGTCGTTTGGGTTAATGGCATGCCTGATGGTAAATTTAAGGCTGATTTGAGGGTGTCGCCTGCAACTTATAAAATACCATCTCAAAAGACACTTCAAAATGATATCGCCTCAGTTGAAGCCTCAACAGAAACAACAAGAGGAGTTGCCGCATCCGAGCAAAACAGATATTCCGGGAAATCTTTAAACGGCGGTACTTTATTGTTTGATTCAGCCAGTAATAAATTATATGTAAATGTGGGAGGGAAATTTGATGAAGAAAACCCGACTGCTATCTTTCCTGAATTAATGGCAAGCGACAGTGTGATGTATAACGCAGCTGCTGATATGGAAGAAAACAATGCGGTGGCAAAGCAAGATATGCCGCGCAAAAGCGATAAAAAGAAGGAAAAAGCAGCTCATAAAGGCACTACCTATATCCTCACAAAAGTGGTGGAAATGGCTGCTGCTCCGGTAGGGGAACTTCAATAAAATAATCGGGAGAACCCGCACAATATTAAAAAAGGGTTGCCGCTAAGGCAACCTTTTTCATTGGGCTCAAGTCTAAGATCAAACTCCGTTGGCATATAATTTGTTAACTGCTTAGCGGATTTCAGTCTTCTATTCCCCTGGCGTCATTCAGGTGTTCAATGACTTAAATCTTTAAAAATTAAAAACAAACATGATGAAGAACGTGAAGACAATTTTATTTGCTACGGCATTTGCGGGACTTACGCTCGCCGGTTGTGAATCAGCTACCCGAACTCAAAAAGGTGCAGCTATCGGAACAGGTGGCGGCGCTGCGATTGGTGCTGTAATTGGAAAAGCTGCGGGTAATACCGGTTTGGGCGCTATCATAGGCGCTGCTGTTGGCGGAACTGCAGGTGCTATTATTGGGAAAAAAATGGACAAACAGGCTGAAGAAATTAAGCAGGAAGTGCCAGGGGCGAAGGTAGAGCGCGTGGAAGAAGGTATTGTGGTAGAATTTAGCAGTGCGGTATTATTTGGATTTGATCAGGCGAAACTGACGGCGGCTTCTCAATCGACGCTTGATGACCTGATCACGATTCTAAACAAATATCCTGATACTGACGTGGAAATACAAGGCCATACCGATAATACGGGTACAGAAAAATACAACCAGGCTTTATCAGAAAGAAGAGCATCAGTAGTATCGAATTATTTAAGTGATAATGGGATTGCGCTCAACAGGCTGCATACCGTGGGTTATGGCTTACACAATCCAAAATATTCGAATGAAACAGCAGAAGGCCGTGCGCAAAATCGCCGTGTGGAATTTTTGATCACCGCCAACGAAAAAATGAAAAGTGACGCTGCTAAAGAAGCGGGCACAAATTAACTATTTCTTTTAAAGTAAACTGATTAGACGATCGTCTATGTGTTTATACAATTAACCTTAAAATCTTATCTTATGAAAGTAAAACAATTATTATTTGGCGGACTGCTTTTTGCTGCATCTAATTTGATGATTTCAGAAGCAAATGCCCAAGCAGGACGTTTTGGCGTAAACGCGGGCGTTAATTTCTCTAATATAACCGGAAAAGACGCAGAAAATGAATTTGGAAAAGGAAGTTTAAAAACTGGATTTCAAGCTGGCATCACTTATGATATTGGTATCGCAGATGATTTCGTGGTGCAGCCAGGTTTGAGTTATGTTCAGAATGGCGCCGCCTATGATGGAGCGTTTGAAGACATTGCCGGAAATCCTAAAATCCATTTGAACTATATTCAATTACCGGTGACGTTCCAATATCAACCTGAATTGGGTACCGGGCATCTTTTGCTGGGAGTTGGACCCTATATCGGAATGGGTGTTGGTCAAGTTAAAGTCTCGGGTGATGATGGTGATGTAAAGTGGGATTGGGATGAAGCAAATATTAAAAAAATTGATGCCGGTGGAAAGCTTTTAGCCGGATATCAACTTAGTAATGGATTGTCGTTGAACTTAAACGCAAACTTAGGCTTAGTGAAATTGCCGGATAATGATGATCCTGCGACACTTAATAACACTTCGTTTGGATTCACGCTCGGTTACAAGTTCTAAAGCATATTATTTTGACAAAACCGGCCCCGCAAATTAGCGGGGCTTTTTTATTTGGATATACTGCATTATATTTGCGCCTCGTTCTTTTATATACTTATCAAGAAAGGCAGAGGGTATGGCCCTGTGAAGCCTTGGCAACCTGTTTCGTCGCAAAGAAGCAAGGTGCCAATTCCAACCCGCTACGGCGGGAGAGATAAGCCGGTAGTTTCAACAAAAAATAGTATCAAAATATGAAGCCCGCCTGTTTATCTGGCGGGCTTTTTTTGTGTATAACAGAGGCGAACACTGCGAGGTTTCGAGACAAAATTTTTTAAAAGCTAAAAACATATCTTATGAGTCATACTCTACATTTTGATACGTTACAATTACATGCAGGCCAGCAACCCGATCCTGTAACAGGCAGTCGCGCCGTTCCGCTTTATCAAACGACTTCCTACCAGTTTAAGAATGCCGAGCATGCGGCCAATCTTTTTGGTTTGCGCGAATTTGGTAATATCTACACGCGCATCATGAACCCGACCACCGATGTTTTTGAACAGCGCATGGCGGCGTTGGAAGGCGGGGTGGCTGCTGTGGCTACTGCTTCCGGGCAGGCAGCTCAGTTTTTAGCTATCACGAATATTCTTGAGGCTGGCGATAATTTTGTGAGCACTTCCTTTGTTTACGGCGGTACTTACAACCAGTTTAAAGTAGCTTTTAAAAGACTGGGTATAGAAGCCAGGTTTGCGGAAGGCGATAATGTCGATAGTTTCCGTTCTAAAATCGATGCGAAAACAAAAGCGATTTATCTCGAAACGATCGGTAATCCAAAATTGAATATCCCGGATTTTGAAAAGTTCGCCGCTTTGGCGCGTGAATTTGATATTCCTTTGATTGTTGATAATACATTTGGCGCAGGCGGTTTTTTATGCAGGCCCCTTCAGCACGGCGCCCATATCGTGGTTAACTCGGCCACAAAATGGATCGGCGGCCATGGCACCAGCATTGGCGGAGTGGTGATTGACGGCGGAAACTACAATTGGGGCAATGGTAAATTTCCACAATTTACCGAGCCGTCGGAAGGATATCATGGCTTGAAATTCTGGGAAGTTTTTGGCGAGGGGAACCCGCTGGGGCTGCCCAATATCGCGTTCGCCATCAGAGCCCGCGTGGAGGGCCTGCGAGATTTTGGCCCGGCGTTGAGCCCTTTCAATTCATTCCTTTTATTACAGGGCATCGAAACTTTGTCTTTGAGAGTGCAGCGCACTGTAGATAACGCGCTTGCCCTGGCCCAGTGGTTTGAAGCAAATGAAAATGTGGAATTTGTTTGGTATCCGGGCCTTGAAAGCAACGAGTACCATGCATTAGCAAAAAAGTATTTGAGCAACGGTTTTGGCGGTGTCCTGCAGTTTGGAATTAAAGGCGGCATAGAAAACGGTAAAAAATTCATCGACTCTTTGAAGCTTGTCAGTCATCTGGCTAACGTGGGCGACGCTAAAACGCTCGCCATTCATCCGGCATCAACAACCCATGAGCAATTAAGCGAAGCAGAGAGAAAAGGCGCCGGGGTACTCGATAATCTGATACGCATCAGCGCAGGGATTGAATATATTGATGATATAAAAGCCGATTTTGAGCAGGCTTTCCGGGCAGTTTTTGGATAAATAATTTTGGAGAGGCAGTTTTTTAATTCTATGGATCAGCAGGTTTTCAGATATAATGAAGTGTTTACATTGGAGAGCGGGGCAGCGCTGCATCATCTTCATCTGGCTTATACGACTTACGGCCGGCTCAATGCCGCGAAAGATAATGTCATCTGGATTTTTCACGCCTTAACGGCGAATAGTTGCCCGCATGAATGGTGGCCGGAAATGTTGGGGCCGGGAAGGGTCTTTGACCCCGAAAAGCATTTTATCATTTGTGTCAACATGCCGGGGAGCTGTTATGGCAGCATCAATCCGTTAGACGTTGACCCCGCTACCGGCAGTTCGTATTATCACGATTTTCCCTTTTTTACGATCAGGGATATGGTGCATGCTTACCGGCTTTTGCAGGCTGATTTAGGTATTACTAAAATTGAGATCGGCATCGGGGGCAGCACCGGCGGCCAGCAACTCATGGAGTGGGCGGTGCAGGATCCGGATTTGTTTGAGTATATATTTCCAATCGCCACCAACGCGGTGCATTCGCCCTGGGGTAAGGCTTTCAATGCCACGCAGAGGCAGGCGATTGAGGCCGACACCACCTGGAAAAATAAAATGGTCGACGCCGGCAAAAAGGGGCTGGAAGTGGCCAGAAGCATTGCGTTGTTATCTTACCGCACCGACCTGGCTTATAATAAGACGCAGTCTGAAGCGAGCGACGATCTTATAGAAGGTTTTAAAAGCGAGAGCTATCAGCGCTATCAGGGATCAAAGCTCTCCGCGCGGTTCAACGCTTTCAGCTATTATGCGCTTACCAAAAGCATGGATTCGCACAATCTCGGCCGCGGCAGGGGCGGCGTGGTGCAGGCGCTCAACCGCGTCAAAGCGAAAACGCTGGCGTTGAGCATGGAAGGTGATATTTTGTTTCCGCCATATGAGCAGGAATTTATCGCCAGCAATATTCCGAATGCACACGTGAAATTGATTTTATCCGACTATGGCCACGACGGCTTTTTGCTCGAGTTTAAACAGTTGACGGAGGCGATCGGGGAGTTTTTAAAAAGATAACCGGCTATTAGAAGTGAAGTGGCTGCGCGTTAACAAAAACAAAGCTTTTGTTTGCTGCGGCATCCGGAAAAAGATCAGCGATGCACTTCAGTACAAGCGAGCGTGGCAAAACCGCCGGGTTATATTGAAAGTTGATAACATAAAAGACATTTAAAAAGGAGTATAAATGAGCAAGCACAGACAATTAGTGATCGGGATGTTTGGATTTGGTGTGGTAGGCGAGGGGCTGTACAAGGTGTTGAAGCAGACGCCTTCGTTGAGCGCCTCTATTAAAAAAGTATGTATAAAAAATCCGGGAAAGAAAAGAAATGCGCCGGCGGAATTATTTACAACCGATAAAGAGGAGCTTTTAAACGATCCCGAAATCAACGTGATTGTTGAAGTGATCGATGATGCCAACGCCGCTTTTGAAATAGTAAAAACAGCATTGGGCAATAAGAAAGAAGTGGTAAGCTCGAGCAAAAAAATGGTGGCCGAACATCTCGACGAATTACTGCGCCTGCAGCAGCAGACGGGGCGTTCGTTCTTATATGAATCGTCGGCCTGTGCTTCTATACCCGCGATCAGAAACCTGGAAGAGTATTACGATAACGACCTGCTGCATAGCATCAGGGCGATTGTAAACGGAAGCACCAATTTTATTCTTACTAAAATGTTTGACGAAAACCTGGGCTTTAAGGAAGCTTTGTTGCTCGCGCAGCAGCTGGGTTTTGCGGAAAGCAATCCCACGCTCGATGTAGAAGGGTTTGATGCTTTGAATAAATGGACGATTTTTCTTTGCCATGCCTATGGTATTGTAACCATGCCGGATGAAATTTTATTTACCGGCATTCAAAATATTCATAAGTCGGACGCGCAGGTAGCCAAAGCGCGCGGCCAGCAAATACGCCTGGTGGCGCAGGCTAAAAAGCTGATTGATGGCGGTGTGGCGGCTTTTGTGCTGCCTCAGTTTGTGCAGGCCGATAATCCTTTGTCATTTGTAAAAAATGAATACAACGGGGTAGTTATTGAAAGCGGGTTTGCCGACCAGCAGTTTTTTTACGGCAAAGGAGCGGGCAGTTTCCCAACAGCATCGGCGGTTTTAAGCGACCTCTCGGCGTTGCGCTACGGTTATAAATATGAGTATAAAAAATTGTATCATCATGAACCCAATCAATTGAATGATGATATTTATTTAAAGGTTTATGTAAGTTTTGTTGAAGTTAAAAATATTCCTACCGATGAGTTTGAATGGATCGAGCAATGGCATGCGCAGGAAGACCGGAAATATCTGTCGGGAGTCATTGCGTTGAAAAAATTGAAAGAGAAAAGCTGGTGGAAGGAAAACGGCACCTCTCTGATACTCGAGCCCGACCCGGTGATAGAAAGCGTGGAAGAACGCAAACTAAGGAAAAAGAGCCTGGAGCTGGCGGGATTGTTATAAGATACCTGCAATGTAGTGATCTGCTTAAGCCGCGTTTTGACGCGGCTTCTTTTTTCTAAAATCGGGCCCGCTAACCCGCGCAATCGGTTGTGCAAACCCCGCATGTTTAAAATTTGCGCCTTCACACTATTTTTGTTTTATGAGCGCATCGGAAATTTCATTTAATAATACCGAATTAGCTTTTCAGTACAAATCCGACAAAGATCTGAAAGCATCGAAAAGGTTGTTCAGCATGATGGGCAATCCCTTTCTGGTAAAGCTGGGGACGGCCCTGACGCCCTGGGCGATCAAAGCGAAACTGCCAGTGAAAGGATTGATCAAAAGCACCATCTTCAAACAATTTACAGGCGGCGAAACTTTGGAGCAAACGGCTGCTGTGGCGAGCTTGCTGGGCAAGTATAACGTAGATGTGATCCTGGATTACGGCGTTGAAGGCGGCGGCGGCAGCGATGCTGAATACGATCATGCGGCCTCCGCGTTCATCCGGGTGATCGATTATGCGGCTTCGCAGCCGAATATTCCGTTTATGAGTGTGAAGGTGACCGGCCTGACGCGTTTCTCACTATTGGAAAAACTGGATGAGATCATGCATCGGCGCAAAGGCTCGCTGATAAAAAAATATTTGGGCGCACTTGAAGAACTGGACGCGGAAGAGCGGGAAGAATGGCACCGCGTGCGGCTGCGCATGATGCGGGTTTGCGAAAAAGCGGCGGAAAAAAATGTAGGCATGCTGGTTGATGCTGAGGAAACCTGGATCCAGGATCCGGTGGATGCCTTGGTGATGTTGATGATGGATTCGTTCAACCGGGGAAAAGCCGTGATTTATAACACGGTGCAACATTACCGGCACGATAGGCTGCGTTTTTTAACGGATTGTGCCGATGCAGCCGCGGAGCGAGGTTTTATGTTGGGCGTGAAACTGGTGCGTGGCGCTTATATGGAAAAAGAAAGAAACCGCGCGGAAGAAAATGGCTATCCATCGCCTATTCAGGCAGACAAGCAGGCCACGGATCAGGATTTTGACGCGGGCGTTGCTTACTGCCTCAATCATATAGACCGGATCAGCGTGTTGATCGCCACGCACAACGAAAACAGTAACTTGCTGGCCGTGCAGCAAATGCAACAAATGGGGCTGCCCTTGAACCATCCTCATGTGAATTTTAGTCAGCTGTTTGGTATGAGTGACAATATCACTTTCAACCTGGCGCAGGCCGGCTGCAATGTAAGCAAATACCTGCCTTTCGGCCCGATAGAAGATGTGATTCCTTATTTAATGCGCAGGGCAGAGGAAAATACTTCGGTTAAAGGCCAGACGGGCCGCGAACTCAGCCTGATAGAAAAGGAAATGCGCCGCAGAAAAGCCGGCTAAACCCGCATGTGGTCAGCTTTCCAGCTAACGATGCTCTCTTTAATGGTTTTGGGAGAAAGGTTTTCTTTAATGGTCCTTACTACCAGGGGCACCAATTCTTCGTCAGAGGCAAACCTTAAAGCGGCTATTTGTTCGAAGGATAATTTTTCCTCCATGGGTTCAAAATCCTTCCCTGTCAACATCGAATACTTATGCCGCATTTCCAGCCTGACGATGCGGTTTTGAAGCGTTAGTGCGTAATGTTGCCTCATCATAAAAGCGACCCATATAAGCACGATCAATAATGCGGTCACAAAGAACCAAATCGTTCCTTCTTCTTTAGCTGCTTTATAACCCGCAATAAAAGTAAGCACAGCAGTTAGCGGGTAAAATACAAAATGATGCGGCGCATAAAAACGCACATGATTAGAATAATTCTGAACTTTCATTTTTCTGAATTTCAAGATGTTTGTTGCTTCGGGGCATTCTTTTTAGCGGCCCTGGCCTGATTTTAATTTCCTGCACTTTCAGGCGCATAAAGATAATAACTGCCGGTTTAATAAAACGTTAACCAGAAAGCATATAAAGCAAGTTTCCGGCCATATTTAGAAACTGACAGGTTTCGCACATTCGGCGCCGCCGCGCCTTCATTGCGGCGATTATTATATATCTTGCATTATGCAACAGTATTTAGATCTTCTTCAACATATCCTGGACAACGGTACGCAGAAAACCGACCGCACCGGAACAGGGACGATCAGCACTTTTGGTTACCAAATGCGTTTCGACCTGCAAAAAGGATTTCCGCTGGTGACCACTAAAAAAGTACACCTCAGGAGCATTATTCACGAACTGCTTTGGTTTTTGAAGGGCGAAACGAATATCGCTTATCTCAAAGAGAACGGCGTAAGTATTTGGGATGAGTGGGCCGATGAAAACGGCGACCTCGGGCCGGTTTACGGCAAACAATGGCGCAGTTGGGAAGCAAAAGACGGCAGTGTGATCGATCAGATCAGTGATCTTATCGCGCAGATAAAAAAAACGCCCGATAGCCGCAGGCTGATTATTAGCGCCTGGAATGTGGGAGAGCTGCCTCAAATGGCGCTGATGCCCTGTCACACTTTGTTTCAGTTTTATGTGGCTGACGGAAAATTGAGCTGCCAGCTATATCAGCGCAGCGCTGATGTTTTTTTGGGCGTGCCATTTAATATTGCTTCTTATGCTTTGTTAACGATGATGGTGGCGCAGGTTTGCGATTTAGCTTATGGCGATTTTATTCATAGTTTCGGCGATGTGCACATCTACAATAATCATATCGACCAGGTGCAGCTTCAGTTAAGCCGTGCACCTTTTCCATTGCCGAAGATGGCCATCAATCCCGCTGTAAAAGATATTTTTAGTTTTACGTATGATGATTTCAAACTTGAAAATTATCAAAGCCACCCGGCGATAAAAGCGCCGGTGGCGGTGTAGAAAGAAATGTGTAATGTAGCATTTCAAATTCAAAAATTTTATTTTACATTTTTATGATTATATCATTAGTAGTAGCGGCCTCCAATAATAATGTAATAGGTAAAGATAATGGCCTGGTGTGGAACTTACCCGAGGATATGAAACATTTCAAGAACGTAACCTGGGGCATGCCGGTGGTGATGGGGCGAAAAACCTTCGAAAGCTTTAAACGGCCCCTTCCAGGGCGAAAGAATATTGTGTTGAGCAATCAGAAAGGCCTGAAAATAGATGGCGCCATTGTGTTGAGTAGTTTGAAGGATGTGGAGTTTATGGTAAAAGAAGCTGACGTAAAAGAACTCATGGTGATAGGCGGCGGTGAAATTTACAAGATGTATTTTCCCAAAGCCAATCGTATTTATCTTACGAGAGTGAACACGGCCATTGAAGGCGATACCACTTTCCCTGTCATTCAGGAAAAGGAATGGAAACTGGTAAGTTCGGTAGAAAACAAAGCCGACGACCGGCATGCATTTGATTATACGTATGAAATCTGGGAACGGAAATAAACGACCGGGGCCACGGCTGTTGGTCCGTCGGCCTTTCACATCAAAACCTATAAATACAAATCAAATTGTCTTATTCTCCATTACAGGCCGCCGCGAAGTATTTTAAATACTATGTCCACGCGGCCAATAGCAAGGGCCACGGCATGCATTCGCCATTTGTGTTTGAGTTTATCACAAAAGTGATGAATGATTTTACAAAATACGATGATTACGCCCGCGTGGAAGCATTGCGCAAAACATTATTGAACGATACGGCCGAAGTAAAGGTGACGGATATGGGCGCTGGTTCTGCGGTTTCTAAATCCGAAAATAGAACGATCGCTTCGATTGCAAAAAACGCTGCAAAGCCTAAGAAATTTGCACAGCTATTATATCGGATGGTGAGGTTTTACCAACCGCAAACCATTCTTGAGTTGGGAACATCGCTCGGTATAACCACAAGTTATCTGGCGCTGGCCAATACGCGAGCCCGGGTGATTACAATGGAAGGCGCAACATCGATCATGGAAAAAGCAAAAGCTAATTTTGAATCGCTGCAGCTAAAGAATATTGAGGTGGTGGATGGTAATTTCGATGAAACCTTATCGGGGGTTTTAAGCGCCCATCCCAAAATAGATTTTGCCTTCATCGATGGAAACCACCGCCAGGAGCCGACGGAACGGTATTTTCAACAGTTGTTGCCTCACCTGCATAACGATAGCTTATTGATTTTTGACGATATTCACTGGAGCAGCGAAATGGAGCAGGCCTGGAAAAATATTATTAGCCACGAAGCAGTGACCTGTGATATCGATTTGTTTTATATTGGCATTGTCAGCTTTCGAAAAGAGTTTAAAGAAAAACAGAGTTTTAGCGTCAGGGTTTAAAGGCTTTTAAATATCTTTAGGATGCATTATTCCTTCAGAAAAAAGCCAACCCTTATGACGATCGGTGTTTTAAAAGAACCTGAATTTGAGACCAGGGTTTCCTTACTTCCAGAAACTGTGGCTTTGCTTACCAAGCAGGATATTGCCGTATGGGTGGAAGAAGACGCCGGAGGAAAAGCCTTTTGCAGCAACACCGATTATGAAAAAGTTGGCGCCCGTGTCGCCAGCCGCCAGGCCGTCATCGAAAACGCAGCGATACTTTTAGCCATTCATCCATTACCAGCCACCGAACTTCAAAAGTTACGATCGAAAATATTGATAGGTATTTATCAGCCTTTGTTTAACAGGGAGCTGATGCTTCACTACAGTGAGCACGGTCTTACTACATTCTCTTTAGATATGCTGCCGCGTACTACCAGGGCGCAGTCGATGGATGTGCTGAGTTCCCAGGCCAATATTGCGGGCTATAAAGCGGTCATAACCGCTGCAAACGCTTATTCACGCTACTTTCCGATGTTTATGACCGCGGCGGGCAGCATCGCGCCGGCCAAAGTTTTAATATTGGGCGCAGGTGTGGCGGGCCTGCAGGCCATTGCTACGGCCAAGCGACTCGGCGCTGTGGTCGAAGTGTTTGATACCCGGCCGGCCGTGAAAGAAGAAGTGCAAAGCCTAGGCGCCAAGTTTGTAGAAGTCGAAGGCGCCGCTGACGCTTCTTCCGGCGGTGGTTATGCGGTAGACCAGACGAAAGCCTACAAACAAAAGCAACAACAAAAAATTGCGGACACCATTGCCAAATCTGATATAGTTATTACAACAGCACAAATCCCCGGCAAGAAAGCCCCCTTGTTGGTGACAGAAGCGATGGTGGTATCTATGCGGAAAGGGTCGGTGATAGTGGATCTTGCGGCGGCAACTGGCGGCAATACGCCGCTAACAAAAGATGGCCAACAAGTGTTGCATCATGGCGTTACTATTATAGGCAATTCCAATCTGCCGGCTACGCTTCCTTCAGACGCCAGTAAGCTGTATGGTAAAAATCTTTTTAATTTTCTGCAGCTAATCGTCAAAGCAGGCGAAGTAGCGCTGGACTGGGAGGATGAGCTGGTAAAGGGCGCCTGCATCACACACGACGGACAGATCGTAAACGAACGGATAAAATAGTTATTTAATCAGCTTTAAAGAAAATTGCTTTTAGCTCAGCCGCAAGTCGGTATTCATTTTCTTATTACCTGTAAAAAGGCCGTTGGTGATTTTCTTGAAGCGCATCTTATCAGCTTATGTTAGATTGGGTTTCGGCGCATCAGCAAGTTATTTACATTGTCATCTTAATGATATTCGTCGGTATCGAAGTAATCGGCCGCGTTCCCAGCGTGCTGCACACGCCTCTCATGAGCGGCGCCAATGCGATTCATGGTGTGGTGATTATCGGGGCGATCATCGTGATGGGCCAGGCGGATCCTGACAACTACCTCGCGTTAATATTAGGCTTTATCGCCGTTATTGTCGGCACACTGAATGTGGTGGGTGGATTTGTGGTAACAGATCGAATGCTTGAAATGTTCAAATCTAAAAAAGGAAAATCCGGACGTTGATAAAAACGCGCTTATGGCAATGAATATACTCACTCTTTGTTACCTGGTCGCATCTGTGACTTTTATTGTCGGACTGAAAATGCTGTCCAATCCTGCGAAAGCGAGAGCGGGCAACCTGTTAGCTGCTTCAGGAATGGCGCTTGCGATTATCGCAACCATTTTTTTATATCAGAACGAGCAGGGCCAATACCTGGGAAATTATACCTGGATTTTTGCCGGCATTGCTATTGGTGCGCTCGGGGGAACGCTTGCCGCCAGACGAGTAAAGATGACTGCAATGCCAGAGATGGTAAGCATGTTTAACGGTATGGGAGGCCTGTGTGCGGCTTTGATAAGTATCGTTGAATTCGACCACCTGCAATCCGCCGCTGTTATGGCCACTGAAATCGGACTGGGTTACTTTTTGCCGGTAGGTACTTATGTCATCATATTACTGGGGCTGATTATTGGTTCGGTATCTTTTTCGGGAAGCATGATTGCCTGGGGAAAATTAAACGGAAAGTTTAAGGATTTTTCCTTCAAGGGGCAACAAATCGTTAACCTGATTTTTTTGGCGTTGATGATCGCGCTATCGGTTTATCTTGCGTTTTCCCGCTTAGATCATGCTTTTCTTTTTTACATTATTTTTCTGCTGGCGTTGCTATACGGTTTGCTGTTTGTTTTTCCGATCGGCGGCGCCGATATGCCTGTAGTAATTTCGCTGTTGAACTCTTTCACCGGTGTAGCTGCGGCTTGTGCCGGATTTTTATACGACAACAAAGTCATGCTTACCGGGGGTATCCTTGTAGGCGCCGCGGGCACGCTGCTCACCATTTTGATGTGCCGCGCTATGAACCGTTCGCTCGCAAATGTGTTGATCGGTTCATTTGGCGCCGGAAAAGCCGGCGCTTCGGGCGGCGGCGAGCAGGGGCAATACAAAGAGATTACACTCAGCGATGCCGCAGTAGTCATGAGCTATGCCAATCGCGTGATGATTGTGCCGGGTTATGGGTTGGCCGTAGCGCAGGCACAGCATGCTTGTCACGAATTGGAGAAACTGCTGGAGGCGAAAGGCGTAGAAGTGGTCTATGCTATTCACCCGGTAGCAGGCCGCATGCCCGGCCATATGAACGTGTTGCTTGCCGAGTCTGATGTGGCGTATGATAAACTATTGGAAATGGAACAGGCCAATGAAATGTTTCCGACAACAGATGTGGTGTTGATATTAGGCGCCAATGATGTAGTAAACCCTGCCGCCAAAACTGATCCGGCTTCTCCAATCTACGGGATGCCGGTTTTAGATGTCGAAGCCGCTAAGTCTGTTATCGTCAATAAACGTAGCATGAAGCCGGGATATGCCGGCATTGAAAACGAGTTGTTTTTTTATCAGAAAACCTCCATGCTTTTTGGTGATGCAAAAAAAATATTGCAGGAGCTAAGCGCCGAAATAAAATCATTGTAAAGCACAGGCTTTCCGCGGAAACTACTGCTGCATCTGGGCTTTGTTGCCTACTTTTGCCTCGTGCAGTTACCTCATGAGTTATTACGATCCTTACAGGGCGTCACAGGTTTCGATCAGGAAGCGTTTATTGCGGCGCACCAATCATCGAAGCCCGTTACTTCTATTCGAACCAATCCGGCCAAAATAGTTGATGAGCAAATGGCTGACCATTTTCAGGAAAAATGGTCGCACCCGGTAGCCTGGACACAGCATGGCCATTATCTTTCGCAACGGCCTTCTTTTACTTTCGACCCCTTGTTTCATGCCGGTTGTTACTACGTTCAGGAAGCGAGTAGCATGTTTCTTGAACAGGCTTTGCGGCAATCGTTAGATTTGTCAGCTCCTTTGAAAGTGCTTGATCTCTGCGCTGCGCCAGGTGGCAAGTCTACGCATTTGCAATCCTTGATTTCGGATAAGAGCCTGCTGGTGAGCAACGACGTGATCAGGCCGCGCGCTAATATCCTGAAAGAAAATATGATCAAATGGGGTGGAAACAATGTTGTTGTCACGAATAACGATCCCCGTGATTTTAAAGCACTGCCAGGATATTTTGATGTGATCGTCGTGGATGCACCGTGCAGTGGTAGTGGCTTGTTTCGAAAGGACGAAGCGGCTATCAATGAATGGAGCGATGATAATGTAGCGCTGTGTAGTCAGCGCCAGCAAAGGATTCTAGCTGATGTATTGCCGGCTTTAAAAAGGGATGGTATACTGATTTATGCTACTTGTTCTTTTTCAAAAGCGGAGGATGAAGCGATGATGGATTGGTTAGCCGATGCCTTTGCCTTGTCGAATATCCGCCTGGCTACAGACGATCGATGGGGCATCACCGAAACCTCAACTTCGGCTGGCAATTTCGGTTACCGGTTTTGGCCGTATTTGGTTGAGGGGGAAGGTTTTTTTCTTTCCGCTTTTAGAAAAGTGCAGGAAGCGCCCGCTAAAAAATCAAAGCGAGGAACGGCAAAGCTGGTCACCAAAGTATTCGCCTCCGCTATTGCAGATTTTGTAGCTGTGGAAGATGTTGAGCTTATTCAGGCTAACGATAAATTGTATGCATGGCCTTCCTGCTTACTTCCTGACTTCGATGTTGTACTACAGCATTTGCGGGTCATTTACTCCGGCATTTTGTTAGGTGAAATGGCACATAAAAAATTCATTCCCGATCATGCGTTAGCGATGAGCAATGCTTTTTCTAACCACGTAAAAAAAGTTGAATTAACCCTACAGCAATCAATAACCTATCTTCAAAAAAATCCTTTATCCATCACTGTTTCAGACAAAGGGTGGCAGCTGGCTTGCTACAAAAAAATGCCCCTCGGTTGGATCAATGTTTTGCCCAATCGCATCAATAATTACTACCCGAAAGAACTGCGAATTTTAAAGCAAAATTTTAACGTTTAATGCTTTTTTGAAAGAGCCGATTTTAACATTTGTGTTATCGAATTGTAAAATTTGCGCATACGGTTGCGCATTCAAATGCCATTTAATTCACTTTATATTTACACTGTAGTCGCGGATGGATATTGCTTATAACGCGGATTTACAACGTTTGAAAGAAGTGCAGACCAGAGCCATAGAGAAGGAAAAGAAAATTGACAAAGTTTAAAGATGACTTATACTGGTGCCAAATAATCCAGTAGCAAAATTAACAATTCCAGAAGGGGATAAACTAAAATTTTTACTTGATGAGACTAGTAAACGACTTCCGTTCGTTCCGGATTTTCATTTTTCAGATTTTGTTTGCCGGAATCGGTTTTTCGGCTGCTGCGCAACAGGTTGATACATCTGAGGTAGCTGCTGAAGATACCTTATTGGCGGAGCCAACAAATGGGGTATCAATTCTGAAAGCGGCACAAAAGTTTAAAGGCTCAACAATCGACGAGGTTCCTTTTCAATATGTGGATAGGCAACCTTATATATCGGTTCAGCAAATGCTAAAAGGTAATGCGGCGGGTGTTTACGTTCAGGAACCTACCGGCGAACCGGGAACCGAGCAAAACATTTTTGTACGCGGTTTAACGGCTCCGCTATTAAGTAAGCGTGAATTGTTTGATCAGCAGCCGGTTATTTTTTTAAACGGCATTCCCTTAACGCAGGATAATCCGTTTGCGTATGAAATTCAAAAATATGATTTCAATCGAATTGGGCCGGCCACCAACCTGCTTGCAGCCTACAACCAGGACAATATTGAATCGATAGAGGTGATTAAAGACCCTACCACGCTCGCTTCGCTGGGGTCCATGGCTGCCAACGGAGCAATTTGGATAACGACAAAAAATGCGAGATCAGGGTTTAGAGAGATTAGTATTAATTCTTATTTCGGGTACGCAGCAAGGCCGAATGTTTATGCTACCAACGCGGCTTATGAGGACAATTTCAGACAACCTTTTTATAATAGATACGGTACGATCAACGATCGGCTGAATTATCCGCCTTATTTGCGGGACTCAACTAACGTTGATTATTACGGACCCTCCGACTGGACTGATCTTTACTATCAATATGCTCCGACTTATAACGTAGACGCGAGTATCAGTGGTGGCTCGGATCGGGCAAACTTTCGGTTTTTTTCGGGGTTGACTAAGAATGCAAACAGCGCTGATGCGACATCTTTTACACGCTACAACGGCTCTTTCTATATTAATGTGGCACCCGTTAAATGGATGATGGTTTCGAGCATGATAAGTTACACCCGGCAGGAAAGAGAGCGTAACAGAAACGTGCGCGACCGCCTGGCTGAACAGCGTTACATTCCTGATTTGACCAATCCGCTTACACCAAACAAAAATTTGTACGGCACCTATCTCTATGAGTTTGATAAAGACTATGCTACCGGCGCTATTGATGACAATATCAATAATCTGATCAATGGCTACTTAGCTATTAGTGCCAGCCCGATTGGAAGGCTTACTTACACCGGTCGCATCGGATTCGACTACAACGAGGGCATTCGAGACGTGTTTTGGCCGCGAACGTTATTGGAAGGCAACAACTTTGTTTCGAACTATTTCGGATATAATCAAAGGCTTGTACTTACCAATAGTTTAAGCTATGAGTGGGGTGTGGGGAGTGAGGGCCATTTAAACTTAAGGGGTGGTCAAAATTTCGTGTCTGATATGTACAAATACGACTATGCTTACGCGAATAATACGCCAAACGATTTTGTCAAGATTAATGTCGTTGAAGGAGATCCAAATAAGGCAGACTACCTGACGCCGAGAGGTTTTTTAGTCAATTATTTTCCAGGTAAAATGCAATCAAAATTGGTGTCCTTCTTTGGAAATGCAGTGTATAGTTATAAAGATGCGTTAAAGCTTAGTGCGGTAGTAAGTCGTGAAGGTTCGTCAAATATGCAGGCAGACAACAGGTGGTTTACAAATTATTCGGGCAGGATTGAATATGATTTTCAAAAGATGATCGCCGAGGGAGGATCTTTTAGTTCCCTGCTGGCAACTGCTTCATATGGGCGGATAGGTAAGCTATTAAGCGATGATCGCTTCAACGCCGGACCTGCTTATAGAGTGGATGTTGGTTTTACCGATGAGCCTACTTTAGGGTCTTACTCCGGGATTGGCGGGCTGTCGCGGCCCTACACTTCTGGATGGGTGGGCTACGGTATTCCCTGGGCATATACAAATCAATTAAATGTTGGGTTAAGAATCGGCTTTATCGATGATCGTATTCTATTGGGCATCGATGGGTATCGCAAGGCAGACAAGGATATGCTGTTGCCCGTGCCTGTAGCAGCTGAATGGGGTTATACAGGGGCCTATAAAAATGGTCTCGAAGTAGATAACACTGGCGTTGACCTGTCTTTAGCCGCCCAGATATTACCACAGGCAGAAAAACGCCTGGGCTGGCTATTTACAGCGAATTTTAATTACAACAAAAACGAACTGGCTGCTTTGCCTGATGGTTTATCAGAGGTTGCCATTGGTAATACCAGGCTTGAGGTGGGAAAACCTATTGATGCATTTTGGATTTTGAAAAACAACGGAATTTATAACACTGATGCCGAAGTGCCCACAAATCCTTCAACCAATGCACCGGTTAGCTACAAGGGAGTGCCGTTAAAGGCGGGCGACCCTCGCTGGGTTGATGTCAATGGAGATTATACCATCAACGACGACGACAAAGTGCTAGAAGGCAATTATATGCCAAGAATAAGTGGTGGCTTTGGAAGCAGTTTGACATATAAAGACTTCTCTCTCGATTTTCAATTTTACTATGCTTTTAAAAGAAATGTATTGAATCAATACGCCGCCTCCAGGTTGGATTTTATCAATACTGAAGTGAATAATAATATCAACTCCGTTAAGGAAATAACTTTCTGGGAGCGTAAGCAGGAGCTTTCAGACTATCCGGTTTATAACCCCTGGAGCGCAGTAGTGCCTTATCGCCTGGATCAGGACCTTTTTCTGGATAATGCTTCTTATCTGAAACTTCGCTCCTTATCGATCGGGTATGATATCAGCGGAAACGGCACCAGAACAGCTTTCAAAAAATGTTTGGTTTATCTCACTGGAACTAATTTGTTGACCTTTTCTCCTTTTAAAGGCGATGATCCTGAGTTGGCTAATTATAATGGTATTTACAGCGGCTATGGCCTTATTAATCCTCAGTCTTTAATCCTGGGTATAAAAATGAGTTTCTAAGCCGGTTCGGCTCCAAATTTTAGAACGATAAGTTAAAACACAGTTTCGCATTCGAAAATAATCATGGCCGTTTGCGGCGGCAAAAAAAGACCACACGAATGAAAAATCTTACTTTAAAAAAATCGCTGATTGCCATTGCGTTTTTAGGGATAGCTTGCATGAGTTCGTGCAATAAGCAATTAGACGTTGCGGCTACGCGTCAGGCTTCTGAAGATCAGCATTGGACTACATTTGAGGATGCCCGTGCAGGTTTGCTAGGCGCCTATGGCTTGTTTCGGGCGGCCCTTTCAGACAACAACGCCTATTGGATCTTAGGAGAACTTCGGAATGGCGACTTTCAGTCTGTGAGCAGGCCCGATCTGAAAGCAGTGATCGATGGTAACCTCAATGCCTCTTTTCCACTTATCGCAGAAGTGACTAACTGGCGCCGGTACTATGCCGTTATCAATGCTTGCAATGTGTTTCTGGAGCGTGCTGATGGCTGCCTGGTCGATGCCCGATATACCGAATCATATTATAAACTGGACATCGCTCAAGTGAGGGCGTTGCGCGCTTTTGCTTATTATATGTTGGTAAGAACATGGGGAGATGTGCCACTGATTACCTCAACCGGCGAAGGCAATTTTGAGAACTTTCCACGTACAAGTAAGAGCGCGGTACTGGGATTTGCAAAAAATGAACTGATGGAGGTTGCGGTAAGGCTTCCCTATCAATACTCAACCGTTGATCCGGACCTTGTATACCCCCCTAATTATTATGGCAAAGCAGCTGCAGACTGGAAAAATACTTTATTAGGAAGATTATCAGCTTATGCAATCCTAGCTCACATTGCCGCGTTAGAAGGCGATTATATAAATGTGGCGGTATATACACAGTTTATTTTGGATAATGCGCCCAAAGCACGTCTAACCACCGTTTCGACGGCTCAGTTGGTGGGCGATCTTTTTCTTTTCAGTACTTCGCAGGTGAGCTGGAATCAATTCATCGGATTCAATTTTATTTATGAAAGAGGGGAGTCTACCACATCGGGCCACATTGAGCAGTTAACGCTGGCTAACACGACAGTGTTTCCCATGTCTAAGCAACTGCCGGATATTTATGTAAATAAAGATAGCATTGCCGTTCTGTTCCCTCGTAGCAACGGAAATGATCAGCGTTTTGGATTCAATCCATTAAACGGGCTTCCCACTGAGGCTTACTTTGAGAATTTTTCTTCGGCAATTCCAGTTTTTAAAAAAATCAGGCAGGTGGACGGCGGCGGTGGCGACGGAACTTTTGCTAAGTATAATTCTTCGATTGTTTTTACAAGGCTTGAAGAAATTACATTATTGAACGCTGAAGCGTTAACCGTGCTGGGCCGCGGAGAAGAGGCGATTCAAAAATTGAACGCCATGCGTTCTAACCGCGGTATTTCCGGGCTTAACTATACGCCCGATCTTGATTTGCTTAAAGAAATTTTTGCTGAAAGAAGACGTGAACTCTTAGGAGAAGGCTGGAGATGGTATGATCTTGTGCGATATAACAAACTAAAAAGAACGAACGATGCCTTTAATGATTTGATCGACAGAGGTGGTATTTACTGGCCAATTGCTCAGGATGTGATCAATAGAAATCCCAATCTTCAACAGAATAGTTATTGGAAATAGTAAAAGTAATCTTAGCGATTATAATAATATAATAGTATGAGAAATAATTTTTTAAAAAGGACGCATGTGCGGCATGTTATCGCAATATTAATTGTTGCATTGATTCTTCAGGCATGTAATAAAGAGGAAAGCCCTTTTGTAGATTTTGATAATAGTTCAGCATCTTATGATGGCGATGCTTTATCCTATCTGCAATCGAAACCCGGCGTTTACGACTCAATGCTTTTGGTAATTAACCGGCTGCCGGGCATTGCGGATTCTATACGCAACGGGAACTATACCATCTTCGCTACGAGCAATCGCTCCTATGCTATTGCGTTGCAAAATATTAATAATGCGCGCAGGGACTCTGTGCCTGCGCTGCCTCCTGTTTCTTTTAGCACGATGGAGCAATATATCTTAGACAGCTTTTTTTGTAAATATATTATTGGAGGCCGGATAACAACAGATGATCTTGCAGCGCGGGCAGATGGTTTGCAGTTTCCCTGTATGAAATACGGCTATACGATGCATACGCAATTTGAAGTAACCAACGCATCCGGCTTTTTGGGAGGCGGCCCTAAAGCCATCTTCTTCAGCGATACGAGAAAATCTGTATTTACTTATAACTGGATCCGGGTCTACACCAATACTGTAGATATTAAAACGGACAATGCGATTGTTCACGTGCTTGATGTAGGGCACAACTTTGGTTTCGGAAATGATTTTATTAACGCGTTGAACCGTCATGCGGAAACGGAGGAGTGAGACAACAGAACTATTCATGAACAATTATATTAAATATATGAACCGTTTATTCAGCAGGAAAGTCGGCTATGCACTAGTTTTATTATTAGCTTCTGCACTTGCATGTAAAAAATATTTACCTCAGGAGCGGAACACGGTTGGAGGCGACTCGCAGTTCACAATCGATCTCTACGAACCCTATCTGGGCCGGACTACTTATTTCACTAATAATTTTTTTAAGGGCAGTACAACCTATCCTGCTGACTTTAAAATAATGAATGTGCGCCGCGTTACAGGAGAACCTGCTCCTGAACTCACCGAGGCGTTTCCTGTAAAAGTTTGGAAGAAAGCTTACGACGGTACCGAAACCTCCCTCGCTGAAATTGAGGCTAAAAGGGTTACGGAATATCATTCGATCCTCGAAATGAGCCCACATACCGGTAACCTTACATTTTGGTCGGCAGGAAAATCAAGTTTTATACGGTCGCAGCCAGATTCCGGTTATTTGTTCGATGTCGAATTGACAAATTCCGGGGGCCGCCGGTTCTTTAGAAATTTGAAAGTAAAGCCCCTGCGCGAAAGCCCAACTATTCCTTCAAATCTCAATATCTACACGGGCCAGCCGGTCAGAGAAAATTTTGGAATTTCTGTGATATCAAATGTTGTCGGCGCCAAAGATGACAGACGGTTTTTGGGATCCGGAGACGTAGACGTCTATATTAGAAAGTCGGAACCTTCTCTAGGCAATTCGATCACTTTTCGGTTTCTGGATACTTTATTTAACGCATTGAACCCGGCACTGTTTGACGAAACGGATTGGGAGCATCTTGTACACGGGTTCAACATGCAAAAAACAGACAGTTATGTGAAATATGACGTAGCGTTTCCTGTGCCGTTGGCCAACACACCCACAAGGTATACAACAACCAACGGGGCGACAGCAGCGGTTAGATTTAAATACTCAAGGATTGGTTTTGGAGGCGCTCGCATTGCTTCGGAGTTCGGGCTGAATTTCGCCATTTTCGAGCCAGGGGATTGGGAAATCATATTCGCATTTAAAACAGATGTACCTAAAACTACTGACGATCTATAAAAACAGGCTATGAATCTATTTAAGTCAAAATTGAGAGCAATGAGATTATTCTATCTGACATTTTTATCGATACTCGTTTGCAGTCTGTGTAATGATGTCAGCGCACAAAATATTACAATTAAAGGGCGGGTGCTTGATAAGGAAATCAATACAGGAAAATTCGGCGTTACCGTTTCTGCAGGCGCACCCCCAAAACCCGTCGCTATAACCGACGACAATGGCAATTTCACTGTAAATGTGTCGGTGGGCACCGAGCTGTCTTTTAGCCACACCGGCTATTTCCCTGTGACGCATACAGTTGTTGCCACTGATAGTACGCTCGAAATTTTATTAGAGCAATCTTCAAGCAGTTCGATGCAGGAAGTAAGGGTGGAGGGTTACCGAAACAAAAACCGTGATGTGGCAACTGGCTCCAGCGCCAAGGTAAGCGGCAAAGCCATTCAGGATGTACCTGTATCAAACGTGGTTGAGCTACTACAGGGTAAAGTAGCGGGTCTGGATGTACAGAACAATAATGGGTCGCCGGGGGGAATGGGTACAATTAATTTGCGTGGATCGTCAAGCATCAGTGTCAGTGCTGATGGATTCCTCACACCTACCTCACCTTTATTCGTGGTGGACGGTGTGCCCATCGATGTAAATTCCGGTTACGAATACGGCTTCCAAAGCAGCGGACCAGGTATTAGTCCCATTTCATTGATTCCGCCGGAAGATATCCAAGATATTGATATTTTGAGAGATGCTTCGGCAACTGCGCAATACGGATCGCGTGCCGCTTACGGGGTGATCATAATCACCACCAAACGTGGTTTATCTAAAACACCTATTGTGCAATATAGCGGCCAGTTCTTTACAAAAACACCACCGAGGTTGCGCTCCGTAGTGGGCGGGGTAGAAGAGCGCATGAGACGCATCAATGCAATTTTGGAGTACGACTCATCGCTGGCTTCGGCAATGGCTTTAATTAATACTAATGTTGCATTGTCCGACAGCTTAAATCCATATTATAACAATTCGACCAATTGGCAGGACCTGTTTTATCGCACTACACTTAACCAGACACATACAGTTCAGGTGTATGGTGGGGATCGCACCTTTAATTATAAAACCAATCTTAGCTATTACTCGGAGGATGGTATTATTCAGAATACAGGATTTAAACGCTACACGCTTAGCATGAATGCATTATATCAACCCACTGAAAAGTTCAGGGCTCAAATCAACTTACAGGGAGCTTTGGGTCAGCGGAAAGCGGGCAGTGGCGCCAACCTCACGCAGGATGAATTGAATAGCGCTATACGTTCATCCTCTTTGTTGCCTGCTTCTATATATTCTGGTACGGGATCAGTTTTTAATTTCGGATCGGTAAGAAGTAATAATAAGTCTGCAAACATTCTGGGTTCTTTAGACCTGCAATGGCAGTTTGTACCAGGGGTTACCGCCAGAAACAATTTTAGCTATAATTTTAACTCCGGTACGGAAGATGTGTTTCTGCCCTCATACATCAATAACAACAATGCTAAAGGAACTACACAATATACCAGGCGCTACGTATTGAATAACAGAACCGGCCTTGACTATGTGCAGATGTTTGGAGAGTTCTTTCAATTTGCGGCCGGTGCTTTTACAGAAATAAGCGCGGAAGGATCGCGAGCCAACCGCAACGAATTATTGGGTTTTCCAAATGATGATATTGAAGGCCCGATTGGATATAACCCCGAGCTGTCGTTAGGCGGAACGCTGGCTAACTTGTATGACAAACGCTTGCACGGTTATGGCGGCTATGCTACATTTAACTGGGATACCAGGTATATCATCGATTTCAACTATCGCCGGGATGCCACTTCTAATAATGGTGCCAATGCGGGTTATACCGAAAACCCGGCAATCAGCGGCCGGTGGAACTTTGGCCGGGAAAAATTTGTAATAGACAATGTTGACTGGATTAAATTCGGAGCCTTAAGAGGTAGCTGGGGTAAAACAATTTCACCCACCGGAGACATTTTTGACGTATATGGTAAATATGTAGTTGGGCAGCAATACAATAATAACCCAACTGTATTCCTCGATTTAGGAACGGTGCCGAACACCGGGTTTTTGCCGCAAACCATCACCAAAACCAACTTTGGTATAGAGCTGGGTTTATTTGCACAAAACCGTTTAGAAATTAACTACGATACTTATTATAATTCTAACGATAACGAACCGCGGGAAATTCCTTTACCGAATACCAGTGGATTTCAGAATCAGGTTACTAACGAAATAAGCACCGCAAACTATGGCCACGAGTTGTCTCTAACGGTGCGTATATTCCGGAATGAAAAGCCGGTTCAGTGGACTGTTAGCGCCAACGGAGCGCTTAATCGAAGAGTTGTAACACGATTGCCCAATGGCATCAGGGAGTTTATATTCCAAGTGCCGGACGGGGGCGTTGACGTGCCGGTGGTGTACCGTATCGGAAGAGATTTGTCCCCATTGTTATATTATAACCAGGGAGTTTATGCAAGTACGGCGGATGTACCCGTTAATCCGGCGACAGGTTTACGCCAACAATTAGGTAATCAGAGTTTTTATTTTCAGGGCGGAGATCCAAAATGGGTTGATGTTAACGGTGATTATGTAATTGACGACCAAGACTTATTACCATTGGGAAATCCTTTCCCAAGAGCTACAGGAGGTATTATCTCCAACGTTCAGTGGAATGGATTTACCTTAATAACGCAGGTGAACTATACGCTCATCCGCGATGTTTTGAATGCTGCTGCAGCGAATGATCTGGCAAACTTCTCCACGAATATCTACGGTGGCTCTTCTTTACCTCCAATTGAGCAGTACAATTATTGGAAACCCGACGCAGTTGGTAGCAATAGCGGAACGGTAGGGGCCACGTATCCCAATCCATTCGACTTTAGAAGGGCTGAAGTATTAAAGCCTTTTAGGAATAATCAGTCGCTGTTCCTGGAAGATGGGTCTTACTGGAAGTTGGGTCAGGTTACGCTTTCTTATAATCTGGATAGAAATTTCATCAAGCGTTTTGGAATGACATCGGCCCGCCTGGCCTTTACCGCGGCCAATGTTTACACGTTTTCCAAATATTCAGGTCCCGATCCTGAACTGGTGACCGCGTTAGGACGTGATAACTCTAATGGTTATCCCAATGCGCGGACGTATTCTATGTCAATAAATGTTCAATTCTAAAATGATGAATATCATGAAAAGGTTAAAATATTTCCTCATTGCAACATTTTTTATCGCTTCGCTCAGCAGTTGCAAGAAATTTCTTAACGTGGATCCGCCAAGTGATTTGTCGGGTAATAACTTTTGGCAGACGCTGAAGGATGTCGAAAATTTCACCAACGGAAATTATGAGCTGTTTCGACAGGCTACGACGCGTACCAACATGCAGGCTCCTGCTGGTAATGCTGAATATCCCTATTTGCCTTTTGCTGGCGAGCTAAGAGGAGGAATGGTAAAAGAGAATACGGAACTGGGTTGGGGCCGGGGTTATATCGCAGATCTTGCTAACAACAACATCCGCCGTTTTGTCGATTTTAACTATGCTGGTAACAACTGGCGCAACATTTTTAATCATGTTCGGTTTACGCAGTGGGATCGATACTATCGCGTAATCGCGGCAGCGAATATTGCAGTAGACAGAATCGGCGGTGTACCGGATCCGGATATGACAAGCGAGTTGAAAGCCAACTATATTGGAGAGGCCGTCTTCATCAGAAACCTTGCTTATTTTTTTATGGTTCGGCAATTTGGTGACGTGGCTTATTATACCGAGCCTTATTTCGCAAAACCTTTGAAGAGAATGCCCATGGTAGACGTGTTGAAAAACTGCATCGCCGATATGAAAGCTTATTACAAGGGCATGGCATGGACTTATGATGATCCCTTCTACGTGGGTATACGAGGTATGCGCGGCGCGGGTATTGCTTTAATGATGGAGATGAATTTGTGGCTTGCAGGGTTCGACTTGCCTAATAGCCAGCAATACTATAATGAGGTGATAGCATTGGCCAACGAAGCTATTACCGAGAACAACGGGGCGTACGAATTGCTGCCTATCGAACGATATATTGAAATTTTCAAAGGAAGAAGTAAAGAAAATCTGTTTGGCATACCCCAAAACCGAAACTATGGCGAAAGGTTTGGTTGGAGCGATTTCTTCGATCAGGTAAAATACGATCCGCTAAATCCAAACACAGCAAGTATCCCGTACATGAGTTATACTGCCGATTTTATGCGCGCTTTGTATCCGGAAGGGGAAGCTGATCAGCGTTTGCAATTGTGGTTCAATCCGGCTACGGCTTACAGCGCTAACCGAACCTTCCAAATGAAAAAATTTCTCGTGACTTCTGATCCGAATTCAATCGATTTTAATGACCGGAACGATGCTACCCAATGTATTTACCGTTATCCGGATATCTTCCTTATGCAGGCAGAAGCCTACGCAGCTTTGGGAAATGATGCTTCTGCAAAACAGGCCGCCAATATTATTCGCGATCGAGCAAAGGCTTCACCTCTGACACAGACAGGAGAAGAGTTGAAGGAGCAGATATTCCTGGAACGTGCGCGCGAGTTTATCGGCGAAGGCCACTATTGGTTTGATTGTGTGAGAAGCAGAAGAATTATTGACCTTACCTACAGGTATTGTTATCATACAACTGTCGAAAACTTCAGGGCGGGTGCCTGGACCTGGCCAATCCACAGAGATGCGTTGATCAACAATCCTGAAATGACGCTAAATAACTATTGGGAACAATAAACTATAACACGGATAAATATTGTTATGAATAACAGATTAAAATTATTAGTGCTTCCGCTTTTTGCAGTCCTTCTATTGTTGGGAGCCTGTAAGAAAGATTATTTTATTGACACCGGCACTACTAAGGCTGAATTCGATGGTACCATACTCGATTATCTGAAGTCGAAGCCGCAGTATTTTGATACACTCGTGAAAATTATCGATTATGCAGGAATGACCAGCATTTTTCAAACCGAGGAAATTACGTTTTTTGCGCCAGCTGATTCTAGTTTACGGCGTACCTATGAGGTGTGCAATCTTATTTTAAATCAGTTGGGCCGACCTCCTATTACCAAATACCAGCAGGTGAAGCCAGCAGTGTGGCGGCAGGCGTTATCGCGATATGTTTTTAAGGGTGCCAGATCATTAACTGATTATCCGCAGCTTGACCCTGAAAATATGGCTGCCTATCCGGGCCAGATCTACAATTCTTATGACGATTTGATCATGAATATAGGAGCTATTTATACCTCCGGCGGAGGCGTGCCTTATGCGGGCTATCGAAGACTTACAATATCTTATATCCCGTCAGCTTCTTCAGCTCGTGATTATCAAACATGGACGTCTGCTTCAGTAGCTTCGGTAGATATTAAACCAACTAATGGCTATGTTCATGTTTTAATGTACCCTTTTCATTTTTTTGCTTTTGATCCATTTAAATTTCTTGAAACTGCAATATCAGCAGGTATTGATAATTAATGATTATTGGTCAATTCATTTTTAAATAGCATGATACAACTTAATAATAAAATAGCGGCTTACTTGTTACTGTTGGCCGTTTGTTCCGGTGGGATTCTGTCCTGTAAGAAAAATGGAGTAAGCGAAGATCCGCTTTATGCCGTGTCTCCGGAAGGGTTAATTTCTTTTGAGGACGTACCGCCCTCACCATCTGTAGCCGCGGAGGGTTCTGTGGTTACCATAAAGGTAAATGGCCTTAAGGATCACGAAGGGAGTTTTCGTTTTTATATCAATCAGACACCGGCCGATATCGTCGCGGTATCAAACGAAGAAGTTCGGATTAGAATTCCGATCACAGCAAGTACGGGCAGTTGCGCGATAGAGATTGATGGTCAGTTCTACTTCGGTCCGGTAATCGATATTCGGGGAAAACTGAATATTGATCCGACTTTCAATGCAACAACCAGTGTTTCTGATAATTCGATTTATGGCATAGAGACAAGGCCTTTAGGTGGCTACCTTATTTATGGAGCATTCAGAAACTATGAAAATAAAGCCACTGCGTTAGCCGCCATCACAGGGCTGGCCTTTATTGATAATAATGGGGCTTTGCTTACCACGGGTAGTGGTTCCGGGCTACGGCCGGCGTTTAATATTGGTACCACCGGCCTTAATGGTACAATTTTATCAGCAGTGGTAACAAGTGATAATAAGGTAATTGCTGGAGGCGTTTTCAGCAGTGTAAATACCCGAGGAAATATCAGTAATATCAGCCGTTTCAATGCAAACGGGTCATTGGATACCACCGCATTTGATATTGCGGGCGATGGCTCGCTGCCCACGGCGATAGGTCCGGCATTCAATGGGGGCTTCTCCGGAGCTGTTAATAAATTATTCAACACAAGTAATGGTGTTGTAGCTATCGGAAACTTTTTCGATTATAACAGCATTCTTTACGAAAGATCTACATCTGAGAGTCCTTATGTTGATAAAATAAGAATTGGCCAGGTAGCCCGGGTTGATATCGATGGTAATATCGATTCTTCTTTTAATCTGAATACTTCACTGCGGCCGGTACAGGGATATACAACCGCCAACGGCTACATTTATGATGGGGTAGAAATGCCCGGTAATAAGTTGTTAATGGTAGGAAATTTCACGGTGTTTGAAAACCAATCTGCAGGCCGTATAGTCCGTATCGATTTAAGTACCGGAAGAAGAGATGCAGCGTTTGCCGCCACTGGCGCCAATGGTAGTATTACAAAAATCACTTATAACAGCACAACTAAAAAACTGCTGCTCACCGGCGAGTTCACCACCTTTAATGGCCAGCCGGCAAACGGCATTGTTATGCTTGATGAAAATGGTAATGTTGATAATTCGTTTGATTTTAAACCCGTTGAAGGCGGGATACCCAACTTTGCTGGCCAACTGAACGATGGAAAAATTATGGTTTCGGGCACGTTTAATAAATACAACGGTATCGTTCGTCCCGGGTTTATGGTGCTCAATCCGGATGGGAGCCTGGCCGTTGGCTACAATAATATCGGCTATTTTGATGGCGTCGTGCAGGATTTTGTAGAATTTCCCAGCGACACCGACCCATCTATTAATTACGTGATCCTGGTAGGTTCTTTCAATCGTTACGATAGTAAAGATGTAGGCAATATTGTAAAGGTTAGATTTCAAAATTGATAGCTCGAATACTGTATAAACTTTTTAATAAAAGAATATGAATAAGAGATTTTTTGGAGGTTTTGTGGCGTCAGTTTTAGCAGGGCTATTGGTACTGGCTGCCTGCAATAAATCAGTGCAAAACGATTTAGGTGGAGATGGAGGCGCCGACACAACAGCTGTAAAGAATAAGGTACTGTTTATTATGATCGACGGGGCAGTAGGCGATGAGGTAAGAAAAATACAGGCGCCGACGCTGGTAAATATGGCTGATAACGCAATTTTTTCCTGGGATGCGCTGAGTGATTTTGATAATAATACCAGCGGTAACTATTTAACATGGGCCAATATTTTAACCGGAACAGAAAGTAGTAAACATAAGGTGACTGGTAATAGTTTTGCATCAAATAATTTTTCCCAATACCCCAGTGTATTTACCAGGTTGAAGCAAAGCCGCCCGGATCTTAAAACCGCAGCTTTTACTGCCAGTAAGGTTTTAAGCGACAACCTCGCGGCTGATGCTGCTGTAAAGCAATCATTTGAAAATAATGATGTTGCCGTTAAAAACGCTGCAATGGCTGAGTTATCGTCAAACAGCGCGTCAGATCTTGTACTGGTACAATTTCATAACGTGGAGACTGTAGGGACGGCTTCAGGCTATCTGGCTTCCAACACAGCCTACCGGAATGCCGTTCTGGAGGTTGATAACCACATAAAAGAGATGATGGCTTCTATTGCAGCCCGCCCATCTTATGCCAAGGAAAACTGGCTGATAATGGTAGTTTCTAATAAAGGCAACAATACGCCCTTTGTTCCAGGGCCTGGCGAGATTTGGTCTGCGTTTAAAGACGGGCGTCACAACACAATGTTCTTGGCTTACAATTTTACACCGATACCCAACTTTCGAATTCAAAATACTGCCAAGCCAACCGTGATTCCTTATTTGGGAACCAGCACCTATTATAGCGGAACGCGTTCTCAAAACAAAAGAGCCCGTATGATTGGCAATAATGAGGTAGGGAATATTGGCGCGACGGGTAGCTACACTATTCAGTGTAAGGTAAGGCTACCACAGGTGAACGTAAATTATCCAGCGATCCTTTCAAAAAGAGCAACTTTTTCCGGCGGGGTTGTAGGATGGGTATTTTTCCTTGAAGGTGGAAGATGGCAGATCAATTTTGGGCAATCAGGGTTTGGAAATATACAACTGGGCGGAACGACCATCTCAGACAATGACTGGCATACTTTAACAGCACAAATCACTCAGGTCGATGCCAACACCCGCACCGTTTATGTGTTTACAGATGGTCAGCGTTCAGCTGGTAACATCAATATTGCTGGCCGGGGTAATTTAGACTCTCCAAGTCCGCTGACTTTTGGAAATAACGATAACGACAATAATACGGGGTTGACCAACTATTTGGTCACTGATGTCAGGATCTATAATACAGCGCTGCCTGACGATTACATTCAGGCCAACTATTGCAGGACAGATGTAGCCGATGATGAGTATAAAGATAATCTTCTGGGTTTTTGGCCGTCCAATAATATCGGACCTGATAAGATCATTGCGGATGAAAGTGGAAATGGTAACGACCTGCTCGTACAAACATTCGATCCGGCAATATTTAATGATATAAGTACAAAGGTTTGCCCACCCATCGTCCCTGCGGTATATCGGTCTGTTCCTAATTCGGTGGATGTTGCAATGCAGGTGTATCAGTGGTTAGGTGTGTTGACGCCCCCGTCTTGGGGTTTGGATGGTAAAACCTGGTTACCTCAATATATAAATGTGCGATAAAGGGAAGGTAAAAATCAAAAAACAGGAAATCGATTAAATAAAGGTTTCCTCCGACTTAAAAAATAAATAATTTAGAATGAATAAAAGTTTGTTATACGCAGTGGCTGTTTGCAGCACTTTTATGATAGTGCTGTCGGCGTGCAACAGAGACAGGGACTTTGGCATTCAGGACGGCTTTCCCGGCGACGGCGAGGGCTCGTCTAATGTAACCGTCGACACGAGTGTCAAAAATATCGACGCAAGTAAATACGCGAAAGCCCGAATATTTCCCGGATTGGTTTGCAGTAGCGAACCGAGGTTGAACAATGTGACTGTAAACATGAACTTCAAGTATTTTCCTGCTGACAAGGAGCAGCTCCGCATTTCTCAGCCCCCAATTATATTAAATGGTGTCGGAAATCCAGTGGGGCCTATTACCAGTACAGGCTTATATGCTGCCCCCGGCGAATTATTAATTATTGATGTCCCCACCGGAATGAATTCTTTATTGGTACAGGTGGGGGCGTGGACTTACGATGCGTCTTCCGTTCAAAATGCGCAGCGGGATCCGGTAATTTTTTCAAGAACCAGCTTGTCGCCAGGTCGCAATTATCTTCGGAATTTATATGGCGGTCCCATATATATCATTCCTCAAACTCCTATGGACAATCCGGTTCCCCTTATTTTCAGTAATGTGGTTAAAATGCCTGACTTCATTTACGGCCAAACCAGCGAGGCAGATTTCCAGGCAGCTATTAGAAACTCTTGTACACCCTGGTTAGAACTTCGCAGCGAAAACATCATTTTTACTTTACCACGCCAGTTTTTTATAGATAGGAATGTTACAGATTTAAATGGCTTAATGAAACAATGGAACGATGCGATTAAGTACGACTATTATGAATGGGAAGGATTAAAAGAGGTGTTAGGCCCCGGCGATGATCCGGTAGATCAGGCCCCGCTGCTTCCCTGGCGCGTTGTGCAGGACATTACCTTACCGCCCGGGGCTGGTGGTGTTTCAGGCTACCCCTTCCGTGCGCAATACGGATACGGTTGGTTTGATGAATTTACCGATCACGAATACCTGGCTAATGCGGCAAGCTGGGGAACCTTTCACGAGATCGGTCACAACAATCAGCAGGGGCAATATTGGAGTTGGGGCTCACTTGGAGAAACAACCAATAATCTTTTTATTTTTAAAAATGCAAAGCGCCTCGGTGTTTACCCGGCAAAGCATACTTTTCCCGTCGATGATTTGGCGGGCAAAATTACACCGGCCGTTAATTGGGCGAAATCGGCGATCGGGTCGAGAAATTTCGATGGTTCTGATGCGGCCATCAACGATCCCTTTGCACGCCTTACACCCTTTCTGCAAATATTTAATAAAATACCTGCCAATTGGGGCTATAATGGCCAACCATGGGGATGGGATTTTATGCCTTATTTGTATAAAAAAGCCAGAAGAGCCGTTCGTATTTCCACAAGCGATCAACAAAAAAGGGATTTCTTCTTTGAAGCCATTTGCGATTTTACACGTCGTGACTGGACACCTTTTTTCAGGCAATGGGGTATTGCTGTAAGTGCTAATTATTCTGCCAGAATGGGAGCACTTTATCCGGTAATGGCTCAAAAAATTTGGGAATATAATCCCATTACGATGACCGGGGGCGACGCTGCATATGTAGAACCAATATCGCGAGCCAATTGGGTAATAACCGGAAGCTCTGAAGAAACTTCGGGCGAGGGAGCTGTAAACGGACGGTTCAGTACGCTAAAAGACGGAGATCTCACAACTTTCTGGCATTCGAACTGGGCGTCGAGCAGCCCAGAGCCTCCGCATTTTATTTCCGTTGATATGCAAACAAGCCAAACGTTCAGCGCATTTCAGATTGCGCAGCGCCAATCAGGGTCGGGTACGAGCCGGGCTGTCAAAACTGTGATTATTGAAACAAGCCCTGACGGAAACGTTTGGACGGCAGCGTCGGGAAGTCCGTTTACGCTGCAAAATATCCAGGGTTTACAAACATTGCAGTTGCCTTCTTCAATTTCTGCGCGATACTTTAAAATTACGATTCCCGATAGGGCTGCGATTTACGATGGCGATAAGTTTGCGGCACTAAGCGAAGTGGGCCTTATTAAATAAGTAAAAAAACGCAGCAGGGCTGCGAACCAAAAATATATACGGATGAAAAAATATTTAATTCCAGGTTTCCTGGCCGTTACTGTTCTCTTTACCGGAATGCTTAGTTCATGTAAAAAATATGCTGATCCTCCTCCTTTTTTTGAGGATGATTTAGACACAACTAACACCATTACCAGTAGAAGGGTCTTGCTCATCGGTATTGACGGAGCAGTAAGCAGCGAGGTTAAAACCATCGCGCCGCCCACTATCACAGGCATGTTAGCTCACGCAAAATTTCAATGGGACGGTGTAACCGATGAAATATCTACCGATGCAGCTTCCTGGAAGACATTGGTATCGGGGGTATCTTATGGGCGTCATAAAATTAAGGACAGCACATTTATTTACACCCCGCCGGAAGGCGAAGACTCTCACGGTGGGGCGCCTTCCTATTATCCTTCCATGTTTTCTTATATTCTTTCTTCGGCCAATAAAAATAACCTGCGTACCAGCTTTATTTCTTCATGGCCAACATTGGTCGAAAGAGTGGTGCCGGAGGTTTTAGACCCGGTTATTGCTACTGGTGATCAAGGTGTGAAAGATTCGGCGATTGCGAGACTCAAAAATAAAAATCCCGAGTATATGGTGCTTCATTTTAATAGTCCGTCTATTGCGGGTAAGTCAGGTGGTTTCACTTCAAGCAACACGGGCTACAAAGATGCGATCACCAAAGTTGATAGCTATATAGGAGAAATCATGACCGCCTTAAAAGCAAGGCCTGAGTATAATAAAAATGAGGAGTGGCTGGTAATTATTACCAATACACATGGGGGAGTAGGAAATAATTATGGCGGTGGAACCAGCAAGGAGAACACGTCGCTTGTAATGTTTTACAATGAGAAATTTAAGCAGGGGGAATTTAGAAGGGCTGATCACTCAATCGTTGAAATTAAAGGAAGGGACGGAAATACAGTAAAAGCGCAGGCTTTGGATGACAACGGGCTCTATAGCGTCGGAAATGGAGAACAGACAATTCAGTTTAAAATGAAAGGTACTGGTTTTGGAAATTATCCTCACTGGGTATCAACAATGAGCAGGTGGCCAAGTACTTCAGGATGGTCTATTTTTTCGGGTGGAGGTAATTGGTCTATTTCTGTTAGATCAACCACAAGTGGAGAAAGAAGAATACAGGGTGCTCCAACAGGTCCCTATGCCGATGGGAATTGGCATACATTAACGGTTGTTTTTTACGATAGTGCGGGCAGCCGGTGGGTGAAACGTTTTACAGATGATATGCGAATTAAAGAGTCTGCAAACGTTAATTTAGGTGCCAGTTGGGGTGATATTGCTAACAGCGGTCCGCTTACATTTGGATGGGGCGCAGACCCGGGTTATAATCCGGTAACCTATGGACTATCTGATGTGAGAATATTCAATACAGCGCTCACAGATGCGGAGATTGTATCGTCTTTATGTCTTAAAGATATATTGGCAGATCATCCAAAAAAGAATAATATTATCGGTTATTGGCCGTGTAATGATGCATTTGGTGGGAAATTCAGTAATTATGCCGCAGGTAAATCAAATTATCCACTTACGTTGGCGGGACCGTTTTCATGGATAACTGAACCTCTCTTACCATGTAGTTTTACAGCAGCTCCTGCAGATCCTAGCAAAACGCAGCTACTTATAACAAGTTCAAGCATGGCGAGAACGATATTTTATTGGATTCGAGTTCCTGTTGCGGATAGTTGGGGATTTGAAGGCGTAGACTGGCTTAAAAATTACGACGAAGAATTTGTAGAGTTTTAATTTATTCATTTAACTTAAAAACAAGATCAATGAAAACACTTACTCTTTTTTTATTTTTATTAAACCTATGTTTCAATACTTCTGGTAGCATCCAAAATAGCGACGAAGATGTGCAATTTTTTTACCGTCCCAGCAGGGTTGAAACAAAGCTGAACACAAATGATGTCACAATTGTTAACTATACCTCTGACGTTATACTAGTTTTAAGAGATAGTGCCAATATGCTAGATCATCTTTCCTACCCTTCTACGACATCTTACGCTTCATATTTTGAATTCGGTCCAAATGCCTACTTGGAGGCTGCCGCCGCCATTGGAGATGGCTCTGAGCCGTGGCCTGAAAATGAAGCAATTGAAATAATTCTTTACTATAATAATGGATTGACAACAGATTATTTTTATTTAACGGAGTTTATGTATTATTTTTTCTACCCTCAAGCTAATGTTACAGGACCGGTCAGAATAGAAATCAGAAAGACGATATGGTAGTTTTTTTATGTTTGTTTTACACCTCTGCCATCGCTTCCACCATCAAATGGCTGTAAGCTTCATTTAGAAAATTGGGGATCAGGTTTTTATTGGTCCAGTGGATTTTGTCAGGATCTTCCAGGTGTTCAAGCATGCTGTTGAGCTTGGCTTCACCGTGGTTGGCGATTACAACGGCACGTTTTTCTTCATTCTGAAAATGGCTGCTCATGCCCGCTGCGTCTGCTTCAGGGTGAAATTGGGTTCCAAAAATATAATCGCTAAACCGAATGCCCATTACAGCCCTTTCGTAAGGTACATGCGGCCGCTCCTTTTCTAAACAGGTAATATAAGCGCCCATTTCATGCAGCAGGTCTAAGTTGGGCTGTATCAACTGGAAATCGCGGCTATCCACACCAAAAAAAGGATTCTTTAAATTGCGGAATACCGGGTCGCCGATGGCCTCGGGCATAATATGCATCGGGAATACGCCAAAGGAAGTCGATTTGCGTTTGCAAAGTAAACCCGCATTAAAGTAGCGGCTCGCCAACTGAAAAGAATGGCAAATCAAAAACACAAATTTCTTTTGAGTATTGTCGGGGTTGTCATTCCAGCGAATGACTTCGCCCAACCACCGGTTCCATTCAATATCCCAATCGTCAAACCTGCTAACCAGCGGATCGCCGGGGCCGCCGCTGGAGATAAATATATCATAAGACAGATCCGGAATTTCATTTTTTACGCGCACGTCAAATACATCATAAACAATATTGTAGTTACGCTTGGACGCCCATGTGTGCACGATTTCATTAATACAGCGCATGCCCTGGTTCGCATACCCGGCATTCAAATCCAAAACTGCAATACGTAGCTGCTTTTTATCAAAATCCACCATCCGGCAAATTTACAATCTTTTGCTTTTCTGAACGGGGAGGCTGGCTTCGATTTTACTAACAGTTGTTTATAATCAATTAATAAGGGCTTACTCATTGGGTTCAATCCTTCCATTAAAAGAAATAGGCGTGCGGTTAACGCTCAGGATCTGGACGGATGCGTAGCCCGAAGGCGTAACCGTGATATAAACACTCCTGACGTCGCGGTCATCCTTCGGTGTGATCGTGATCTGGTGGTTTTTTTTGCGGATCGTTTTCTTGTAATCAAAATCGGTAGAAGTGAACTTGATCCCTCCTTTGTTCGGATCGATGGGTGCGGTAAACGAGCGGCCGAAAAAAGGAAGAAACGCTGATACCGAATCAGGTGTTACCTTCAGGTCATAACCCGAGGTAAGCTGGTAGAGGTTATTTCCATTAGGAAACATAAACCTTGGATTGAACCGGCTATCTTCTGTAGGAATGACCGTCTGCGCCACAAATGTGTAGCGCTGCTCGTCGATCAAACGATTATAGTCAACGCCTGCCGACGATTGTGAACTATTTTGTTGCGAAGCGCATCCAGCTGCGATAGCAAATATCAGCAGCAGCGCAAAATGTATTTTTTTCATGATTGAAATTTTATACAAAGTGATCGATCACACGGTTATAAGATGATTTTTTAAAAAACATTACACAAGTTTTATACCCGATTGTTGGTTTTTAACAATCACATTGCACCGGACCGCCATTTATTTTTCTTAATTTTAATACACGCTAATATTCATTCTATGACTACACAATTATTACTGCTCGCTGCCGCGGGCTTATTATTGAGTTTTCAAATAAGGGCTCAACATGTAACCGAAGACAGCTTAAAACGCAACTCTGACTTATACGAAACCTATATCACGAAGGCGGAGCGAAAGCAAAAAGCTGCCAAAACATTAAAGTATGTCGCCATCGGCGCCGGCGCCGCATCGGCAACCCTGTTCATTATCGCGGAGGCCCGGCAAAATGAAAATCCGGACGGCTTTTTGGAAGGGCTTGAAGAGGGCGTTTACGCGGCGCTTTTTGCAACGGTCGCTGTCGCTTCCGGGGTTACATCCGTATTGCTGTCTGCTTCTTCAAAAAAATATAAAAAGGCTGCCCTGCGTCTAAGGCCGACGCTGGGCTTCCAGCGGATCAACCATCCGTTGATCAGCAATCGGTTGATGGCCGTAAAAATGATCATCGATTTTTAATTACCGGCGTTCAAAAATATAAGTAACCGTATTCAAGCCATTTCTCACCTTGGCTTTGAAACGGTTGGCATTGCCAAAACGCGGAATTTCAAAACTATCAAACTTTCTGTAGCTCCCTTTGGCGACATCAATACTCAAAATAAACTCGGTGTCGCTGTCACCCTCGCCATCCGTATAAGTGTAAGCGTCAATAAACCAATCTCCGCGATAGGTGTCTCCGCTGTGATAATAAACCGCGCTGTTGTCGCTGTTAAAACTAAAACTTCCGCCATTGAAAACGATGTGGCTGCTGCCGAGCCCAAAAGTATTGATCTCAACCAGTTTCCAGTCGCCGACGATGCGGTTGTTAAATTTTTGAAGTTTGTGCTTGGTGCAACCTGCCAGGGCGATCGGGATGAGCAGCATCAATAGGGCTTTCATAACAATATCATTTATAGCTATTTGACGGCGTTGTTTGGTTTTTGGTTGCAATAAAAAACCGCCCTTGTTTGGGGCGGCTTTCAAAGCTTTAATATTTAAGGCTCGAACTACATTTTTTGTTCGATTGTCACCAGCCTCTTGCGAAGATCCTGAAGTTCTACATTTTGCTTTTTTATTGATGAAACTAAAGCGGGGATCAATGCTTTTTCGTCGATCACTTTTATTACTTTGGTGCGGTAAGCGTTTTTACCAAAGCGCTCGCTGATTCTTTTTTCTTTTACCAAACTGGGAAAAAGTTCCTGGAGGTCTTTCGCTAAAAAGCCGTACTGTTTACCATGTTCGAGATTGAGTTCCTCGATAAAATGCGCGTCAGAGCCAAGTTTGATCAATTTTTGCGGTTCAGTTACCTGCGCAAAAGAAAATGTTGAAACAAAAACAAAAGCGAATGCTATAAATACTTTTTTCATGAGTTTGTCTTTTATTGTTTTTAATGACCACATGCCTGCATGTCGAAAGACGGCTATTTTTTGGTCATTTCATTGGATTTAATTTGATAAGGTTTGTTACCCCTACGGGTAATACAATTGGGAAAATGTAAAATGTCGAAATGAAGCCGTGTATATGACCGATATTGAACCCTACGGCAGATGGCTAAAAATTCGTCTTAGGCTTGCTCGGGAGGTGGGGTGACAATACCCAGGTGGATGGTGGGGATAGCGCCGGGATAATAGGCGGAACCGGCCATTGAAAAGCCGGCAATAAGAATAGGTAATTGAATAGGCTCTGCAAGGAGCTTTTGTTCTTGCTCGCCGCTGCGTTCTTCCGTGCTGTTTTCAGCGCTGCGCGACTCGCAATCGGTACATATTTCTTTCTGCTCGGCACTAAAAAGACGCATTTCTGCTGACACTTCTTTCGATGCAAAAAGTGATAACAAAAAACAAGCGATGATATGTACCAGTTTTAATTTCATAAACTCAATAAGACCAAAGGAATTATTTACCTCTTCAACACAAATCTATAAAAAAAGTTGTTGGCGGCCCGCTTTAATTTGTTATAAAACAGGGAATTAAAAATTCATATAAAATATTTTATTTATTAAATAATATATTTATACGAATGGTAATAAACCGGAGCTTGAAAAATCTATTTTGAAGGTTTTGGTAGTTTGTTTTTGGTCGTTCCCAGCCGCGTATTTACCGCATACAGGTATCGAGCTGAAGTATGAAATTATTTTTATATGCATTAAAAATAATTTCCTTTTTAAGAAAAAATTTACCTGTTTTTATCTTGTAAAAACATTGGCGACCGATCGGTCATCAGTTTTAAACTTGATTTTTCTATTATTAAAATAGAAGAGTGTAAACATTTGAGTTTTGCCGAAGTCTGCGAATGCTAGCTCGAGTTGATAAATGGGATATTGGCTGCCGCTTACTACAATCTCCCAAGAACCCCGATAGCGCTGGTGACGCGTTTTATACATAAAAGTCTTGTTGGGGTAAAAGGTGATATTTCCGCGCGGCAACGTTCTTTTAGCTGCTACGTGGGCTTCGGGTGGCGGTATCCGGCTATTCACGATCCAGTTTCCCATTAAGGTTTGGTATAGCTTATTGGCGTTTTTGTCTATGCTGCGAATGGAGGAGCAGGATCCGAAAGCGATTATATAAAAAATCGAAAGCAGTATCTTCATTTTTCCGGTGGCAGTAGTAATCATGTATTTGGATTGGAAATAAGACCATTACAATTACAATCCGGTTGCACTGGGTTACAAAAAGTTTTCTTTTTATTTTCGTCGCCAACTTTTTAAAAATTGAAAAGCTGCCTCCCCCGAGACAGCTTTTCGTTTGATATAAAAATAAAACGTTCGTTTTATTAGTATCTGTATAATTCCGGCTTGAAGGGCCCTTCTTTTGGAATACCCAGGTAGTCGGCTTGTTTGTCGGTCAATTCGTCCAGTACGACGCCAATTTTTGAAAGGTGCAGCCGGGCAACTTTTTCATCCAGGTGTTTGGGCAACACGTAAACATTGTTTTCATATTTATCGTGGTTGGTCCATAATTCAATCTGTGCCAGCGTCTGGTTTGTGAAAGAATTGCTCATAACAAAACTGGGGTGGCCTGTAGCGCAACCCAAATTTACAAGACGGCCTTCAGCCAGCAGAATGATATCCTTTCCGTTCACATTATAAATATCCACCTGAGGTTTGATCGTGTCTTTTGTATTGCCGAAATTATCGTTCAACCAGGCAACATCAATTTCAATATCAAAGTGCCCGATATTACAAACAATCGTCTTATCCTTCATCGCCTGAAAATGTTCGCCTGTGATAAGGTCGCGGCATCCGGAGGCCGTAACAACAATGTCGGCTTCTTTTACAGCGTCGATCATTTTCTTAACTTCAAAACCATCCATAGCGGCCTGAAGCGCACAAATAGGATCGATTTCGGTAACGATGACGCGACAACCTGCACCCGCTAAAGAAGCGGCTGATCCTTTTCCTACATCGCCATAGCCGCCTACTACGGCCACTTTTCCTGCCAGCATCACATCGGTAGCACGGCGAATAGCGTCTACTAAAGATTCTTTACAACCGTATTTGTTGTCAAATTTAGACTTCGTTACAGAATCGTTTACGTTGATGGATGGAACCGGTAAAGTGCCTTTTGCAACGCGCTCATAGAGGCGATGCACACCCGTGGTTGTTTCCTCGCTAATACCTTTTACATGCTGCACAAGCTCCGGGTAAACATCCAACACCATGTTGGTAAGGTCGCCACCGTCGTCTAAAATCATATTCAAAGGACGGTCGGCGCTTCCAAAAAATAAAGTCTGCTCAATACACCAGTCGGCTTCAGCCTGCGTTTGTCCTTTCCAGGCAAAAACACCAACGCCTGCGGCTGCGATAGCGGCCGCCGCATGATCCTGGGTTGAAAAAATATTGCAAGAACTCCATTTTACTTCCGCACCCAGGGCAACCAGTGTTTCGATCAAAACAGCGGTTTGAATAGTCATGTGAAGGCAACCTGCGATACGCGCGCCTTTTAAAGGCTGTGACGCGGCGTACTCTTCGCGAATGCTCATCAGGCCGGGCATTTCCGCTTCAGCCAGGCGGATTTCTTTGCGGCCCCATTCTGCCAGCGAAATATCTTTCACTTTGTACTTAAGATCAAAGTCGATCTGAGTTTTTGTAACGTTAGACATAATCTTGTTTAAATGATTTTTTAATTGATAAGAAGTTGATATTAACGCCTCCATTTTTAAATCATGATGATGGAAAGCTATATAACAATTGCGTCGAATAGAAACAGCTGCAAAGATAGTGAATAGCAGAATGATGCAGCTAATATGGATTTTTTTAGTATAAAATAATGAAATATTATATTTGTCAGTATAAAATACTGTTTTATGCCTGTAAACAAAGTGTCCAAAGAAAGATTGCCTGAACCTGTTAAACTGGATGGTAAAGACCGGGAGATGTTAAAAATGCTTCAGGCTAATGCACGCATCACGGTGAAAGAAATCGCCGGCGCCATTCATTTGAGTACCACACCCGTTCATGAAAGGTTGAAAAGGCTCGAGCAGTCCGGTGTTATTACGCATTACACGGCAATACTCGACGCCAACAAGCTCGGGAAAAAATTAATGGCAATCTGCTACGTTTCGCTAAAAGAACATAGCAAAATTGCTGGTTCTAAATTCATAAAATCTATTCTGTCGATGGCGGAGATTCTCGAGTGCTATAGTATATCCGGCGAATTCGATTTTTTGTTGAAAGTGCTTACTGAAGATATGGAAGCCTACTACGATTTCCATGTCAATAAATTAAGCCAAATCGATAATGTGGGCCATGTGCAGAGCACTTTTGTAATGGGCGTGGTAAAACAGGTGCAGTTCCAGGTCTAAAACCCGGGAAAGAAAAAATCGCTCCGGAAGGAGCGATTCAAAAAATTTATTGGCCTTTTTTTACTTCCAGTAATTCGATATCGAAGATCAGCGTGCTACCGGGCGGGATGCTGCCTGCGCCGCGCAAGCCATAACCAAGATCCTGTGGGATGAAGAATCTGTATTTGGATCCCGCGGGCATTAGTTGCAAACCTTCTGTCCAACCCTGAATGACACCGCCGTCCACGGCAATGGTCAATGGTTCGCCGCGATCATAAGAGTTGTCAAATTCGGTGCTGTCCGTCAACATGCCTTTATAATGACATACCACCGTGTCGGCAGCAGTGGGTTTTACGCCATCGCCTTGTTGCAACACTTCATATTGCAGGCCGCTGGCTGTAGTCTTTATATTAGGATTGCTTTTGTTTTTTTCAAGAAAAGCACGGCCGGCTTCAAGTACATCTTTCGATCTGTTCTCTTCCTCTATTTGAGAAAACTGCGTTAAGATCATCCGCGATTCTTCGTCGGTGAATTTTGATGTTTTGCCATCAAACACCGTTTTTATTGCATCCAAGAAAGCTTCTTTATTAAGGCTTTTCAAATCCTGTGAAATGGATTTGGCAATATTTTGCCCGATCGCATAACTGGCGGAATCTGCGAGCGTCTTTAATTCAAAAGAAGCGGCTGCTGCCGGTTTTGAAGTTGCGGAAGGGCTTTTTGCCTTCGCGCTGGTTTGTGCTGTCGCACCCATAGCGATAGCCGACGATAAAATAAGTATAGCTGTTTTTTTCATTCGTAAAATTTTTATGGTTTGATAGGTCGAATGGAACTTACCAGGTATAAAATTTTCATACCTCAGTATGATAAAAGTGAAAATTTTATTTTGAATGTTTCATTGTTTGTTTTTTCAAAAATCATTTGCCATCGCAGATGGCAAATGGAAATCAGGACGTGCAAAAATAGTCGTAACATTGTTACGGAACTGGTAAATAAATCAATTAAAATAAAAAACTCAAAAATATGGCTACTTATGCAAAAGAGGTCGAAGTAAGGTGGTCGGATCTGGATGCAAATGCGCACCTGCGCCATAGTGTTTATTATGACTGGGGCGCTTTTTGTCGCATCGAATTTCTGAGAGAGCATGGGTTATCAACTTCAAAGATGCAGGAACTGCATATCGGGCCGGTCCTGTTTCGCGAAGAATGTATATTTCGAAAAGAAATAAGGCAGGGTGATAGAGTTGCCATCAATATGGAATTAACCCGAGCAAGAAAAGATTTCAGCCGCTTTTCGATGCGGCATACGATAACCAAAAATGACACCGTGATGGCCGCGGTGCTGCAACTTGATGGCGCATGGATGGACACGGTGTTGAGAAAACTGGCTGCGCCGCCCGCGCTTGTAGTAACGAGCTATGATCAAATGCCTAAATCGGCTGACTTTGAATGGTTGAACATCGATTGATTTTAAAATTTTTTAGCCCTTTAACCCATCACGAAATGAAATATGTTCTTCCGGTGCTTGTTTTCGTATTAGGTTATTCTTGTAAAACAGTTGCACAGCGCCTTACCGTCATGTCTTATAATATCCATCATGGTGCCGACAAAAACGAAGTCGATCAGCTGGAGCAAATGGCGACGTTCATAAAATCGTCAGGAGCTGAGTTGGTTGGCCTCCAGGAAGTGGACAGTGTTTGTACGCGTAGCGGGAACGTTGATCAGATGAAAAAACTGGCCCGGCTGACGGGAATGCATTATGCTTTTGCCCGGCATTTTGCGTACCAGGGCGGCGCCTATGGGATGGGTATATTATCAAAATTTCCTATTCGCGGCGTGGAAGTAAAGCGGATGACATTATTAAAAAGTAAAAACCCTTCTACAGCCATGATCGTTGCGACCATTGCAGTCAAAAGGAAACGTCATATAAAATTTGCTGCTGCGCATTTCGCCCTGGACGACAGCTCTCGTTGGGTGCAGGCGCGCCAGGTGGTAGAATTTTTAAAAGAGCAGCGCCTGCCGGTTATTTTTACAGGCGATTTAAACGCAACGCCAGATTCAAAAGAAATACAATACCTCCATCGCTTTTTTACATCAGCTGATTCGAAGGGAACTTTTACTTTTCCGGCGCCTCAGGCGGTTAAACAGATTGATTATATTTTGGTCAGCAAGCCGCATTTACGAGAAGTAGAAAAGCACGCTGTGCCCATTAATGATTTTTCTGATCATTTGCCTGTTCAGGCAAGTTTGATCATCAATACACATTACGAATGAAAAAAATTATTGACTAAACATTGAATTTTCAATGTTTACACATTTATTATTTTTTATATATAAAAATGTTTCAACATTGTTTTTTATTTTTACCGCCAATAAAATATTGGGCTGGTGAAAACCCTATCAGCCTGAGCCAAGAAAACTAAAAATAGCCTGATAAACCTGCCGGTTGGCCGTTTCTCCCTGCAGGTTATTTCACAACTTATGCATTGCTGCTGCAAGAGCAATTTCAGTTGGGCGCTTATAGCTTAACAATTTAAGACCATATAGCATGAACTGTTCAAACTCTTTCCCTAACATGAATTTCCGCAAGTTTACCTCCGTATTGTTCCTTTGCGTATGGATGATGCTTGTCTCAAAAGCATCCATGGCAGAACATGTCTATATAGATGAGGCCCTCAGAACGGAAGCTAACCGCAATATCGTCGCCGCTCTGCCGGCAAAATTGGCGCCATTTAAATCCGATTTTTTTGTATGGTCGCATGGCAGGCCTGGCGCTCTACTGATAGAAGGGCAATGGCTATCGGGCCAACGCCTGTTGCATTGGTTTCAATCTCAAAAAAATGTTTCCGGAATGCCGGTACGCATTTATGGTTGTGCCTTTGGTAAAGGAGCGGTTGGTAGGGAAGCCGTTGCCATGTTGTCGAATGGATTGGGTGTTGCCGTTTCCGCTTCAGATAATCTAACGGGCGAAAACGGTGACTGGCTTTTGGAAGTGGGCGAATTTTTCGACCGCATTAAGCTATCGGATTTTAAGGGTAACCTTCAGGTTATTGGCGGATACGAACCCAACGATGATTTTGATGGTGATGGCGTTATCAACAGCGCGGATGATGACGATGACAATGATGGTATTTTAGACTTGCAGGAGGGGTGTATCCAATCTTTATACTACGGCGACGGTCGACTTAATGACACCTTAAGAGGCAATCCTGCGCAACAGGGCAATCAATTGATGTACACTTTTGCTTCCGGTTCGTTGACCGCGAACAATAATAGGAATATCCGCGACCTCATTATGAATCCTGCAGCCGGTATTTCAACCATCAGCGCCGGAAGCGGGTTGGGCCTTACCGTGGTGGCGGGAGCCGGCAGCGCGACGCTTAATGGTGTTAACGCTGCCACCCTTGCTGAGGCTAAAGCCAATAACGATTACATTCAATTTACTTTCAGGTTAGATGATCTTTTCGCTACATCGGCGATTAGCTGGGTGGGTTTTTTAAACGGAATTCAGCAAACTGGTTTTACGGCCACCTACTCCGTGCAGGCGGGCGCCGGGGCCTTCACGGATGTCGCAACACGTGTGCAGGCAACCAATGAGGGCGGGTCGGCAAATCGGGTGGGTAAGGAAAATATTGCTTTAAGCCCGCAGTACGCGACGGTAGCCGATGTTGTTTATACGGTTCGTATCTATTTTTATGGTTTGAATGCAGGTATTACAACCATGAATATCGACGATATTTTTCTCTCCTTTGATTTGTGTGGGATGGATACCGATGGAGATGATATTTCGAACAGTATGGAAACGGATAGCGATGGTGATGGTTGTCCTGACGCCCTCGAGGGAAGCGCCAGTTTTACCTACGCAAATTTAACAGCCGGACTCATGTTGACGGGCGGCGTGAGCGCAACCGGTGTGCCGACAATTACGGGGTCTCCCCAGGAGCCGGGCTATTCGAGGGCCCCGGCGCTTTCAGATCCTCAACATGCATGTGATCCGCCTCAATCTTACAACAAGACCGAAAGTGTTACAGGTGCTCCTACACTCATGACGGTTCCTGCGCTTGAGGGCAGCGACCCCACCGATCAGCCATCGCAGGGCGCTTGGCTGGGCGGCTCGCTCGCGATTACCCAATTGCCGTCGAATCAATTTATATTGGTGTATGACGGCGTAGACATCACAACTGTCAACCAGGTCATCAGTAATTATGATCCGGCTAAGCTCACTATCGCGCCCACCGCCACCACGCCCGGCGGAACCAGCTCAACTTCTTTTGCCTACGCCACGCTGGATGCGCAGGGTCAGCAAGACCCTTCACCTGCTACGGTTACTCTAAATTTTTCCCAGCCACTGCCGGTGATATTTGGAGATATACAGGCCGCCCTGGACGATGGCGGAAGTTTAAGGGTGCGCTGGCAAAGCCTTAATGAGCAAAACAATGATCGCTATGAGATTGAATCTTCTTTCAACGGTATCGATTTTAAGGTGATTGGTACAGTTGCTTCCAAAGCGGTGGATGGTAATGCCGATCATTCCATCGAATACGAGTTTTCGGCCACTGCTGCGGCCCATATGATGGTGTTGGGGATGGTTCTGTTATTGGGTTTTGCCTTTACAGGTTATAATAAATACAAAAATGTCGTGTTTATTATGGGCATCGCAGCAGGATTGGGTTGGCTCAGCGCCGGATGCGGCAAAGAAAACAGCCGGTTACCGGATAGCGATAATCAGCTATATATCAGGATTGCGCAGATTGATAAAGATGGTAGTAAGCAATATAGTAAGGTGGTGAAGGCCATAAAGGAGTAACTAACATTCTATAAAACAGAAGGCTTCTCATTAAAAAGCCTCCTGTTTTTATTTGAAATAACGATCGCCGTGCCCAATGCAGCATACGCTTTTAAACGCTATGCTTCTTCATCAAAGTTCATCTCATCGTCTTCCTGTAAAAAATTATTGGTAAGCATGCTGCCAAACAGGTCTTTAAACTCTACTTTATTTTCGAAAAATTGTTTATTAATAAGTGAGTAAGACGCCAGCCCATGTAAAACAAATTCCATCAAAAGGCCTGCTTGCAGCTCATTAGCGCCAGAAAAATATTTCTTTACCAGGGCGTGTAAGCCATCAACGGAATATAGCAACTGAAGTTTGTGCTCGTCTTTTGTATTGAAGGGCAGATTGAGATGATTGCCTTTGTCGAACCAACTGATAATAGGACGATAGGGGTTTTCCTCTGCTTTTTGCTGCGCAGAAGGTTTGCTCGTATTGCGCCGTTTTTTTAATTGATCCGGATCAGGGAAATACTGCACAAACTGGCTGCGTATGGCTTTATCCACCAAATTCATAGCCACCTGGTAAGGCCCTTCCTGCTCGCCTTCATACACCAATTCAACCTTCCCTGTGATGGATGGGATGATCCCCGCCAGGTCGGAAAGCCAGATCAGCGTTGACTTTTCCCCATTAATTAATGCCCTTCGCTCCGCAGCGCTAACCGCGTTTTCGCGGGCAGAAATAGTAAGTCGTGCACTAACGCCGCTTTTCTTATCGACAAACTCACTGCTCCGCGCCTCAAAGGCGACCTGTTCTATAAGGCGCTTTATCAAGTCGCTTATCAATACTTTGTCCACCACATCCTCGTGCAACACTGCTTCCTGTTCGGTAATTTCGAGCGCGTGTTCGAGTGATTTTGGATAATGCGTCAAAATCTGGCTTTGAATGCGATCTTTCAGCGGCGTAACAATGGAGCCGCGGTTGGTGTAATCTTCCGGATTGGCGGTGAAAACAAATAGTATGTCGAGTGGCATACGCAGTTTAAAACCGCGGATTTGTATATCGCCTTCTTCCAGGATATTAAAAAGAGAAACCTGGATGCGCGCCTGAAGATCGGGTAATTCGTTAATTACAAAAATACTTCTGTTGCTGCGCGGAATAATGCCGTAGTGAAGTACCCGCTCATCAGCAAAACTTAATTTTAAATTGGCCGCCTTAATGGGATCAATGTCGCCGATCAGGTCGGCCACACTTACATCGGGCGTTGCCAGTTTTTCGCCATAACGCTGGCTGCGGTGCAGCCATTCGATCGGTGTGTCATCGCCTTTTGCCGCGATCAGGTCCACGGCATATTTTGAAACCGGTGCCAGTGGATCATCATTGATTTCGCTGCCCGCTACGATTGGGATATATTCATCAAGCAAATCGGTCATTTGCCGCGCCATACGCGTTTTGGCCTGGCCCCTCAGGCCCAGCAAAAGTATATTGTGCTTACTCAATAAGGCGCGCTCCGTTTCAGGAATAACCGAATCTTCGTACCCTACAATGCCCGAGAAGGTGGGCGAACCGTCTTTGAGTTTTTCAATTAAATTTTGTCTTACTTCTTCTTTTATCGATTTTGATTGGTATCCGCTTTTAATAAGTTGTCCGAGTGTATCTGCCTTCATTAATGTCTTTTTTTTCTGCATCTGTGGGATTAAGTTTTGTAAATATGGGGTAGGAGTTTTATGTTCAGTTGCTTACTGACCTTCCATTAAAAAACCGTGCGCGATTTGCCGCTTTCAAAATCTTTAAAAATAAAAGTGCCTAAATTATCAAGCGATGCGAAGTACGCTTTACCGTGGTTCATTTCGGTAAATTCCTGCACGAAACGCTGTAAATAGGGGTCAGTAGCGATCATAAAGGTGGTGATCGGGATTTTATTTTTTTTGCATTGTGCAGCAAGGTTCATGCAGCGGTTGACTACTTTCCGGTCGAGTCCAAACGCGTTTTTATAATACCTTTTGCCCACCTTTAAACAGGTTGGTTTTCCGTCGGTGATCATAAAAATTTGTTTGTTGGGATTTTTCCGCCGGCGTAAAATATCCATAGCCAGTTCGAGCCCGGCAACGGTATTAGTATGATAAGGGCCTACCTGCAAATAGGGCAGGTCTTTGATTTCGACAGGCCAGGCATCATTTCCAAAAACGACAATGTCAAGCGTGTCCTTGGGGTAGCGGGTCGTAATTAATTCGCTCAATGCCATCGCTACTTTCTTTGCCGGCGTAATCCGGTCCTCCCCGTATAAGATCATGGAATGGGAAATATCGATCATCAGCACGGTGGACGTTTGGGTTTTAAAATCTGTTTCCCTGATACTCAGGTCGTCTTCGCGAAGCGAAAAGCTTTCAACGCCGTGATTGATTTGAGCGTTCCGGATCGACTCGGTAAAATCGATCTGTTCGAGCATATCTCCAAATTGAAAGGGCCTGGTATCGGGGTTGATTTCATCGCCCTGGCCGGGTTTAAAGGTTTTGTGATCGCCCTGCCTGCTTTTTTTCAGCTTTCCGAAAATCTCTTCCAGGCTTTTTTTCCGAATGCTTTGCTCTGTTTTTGGGGTGATTTTAATTTCGCCCCGCTGATTATCATCAGTAATATATCCTTTTTGTTTGAGATCTTCTATAAAATCGCCGATACCGTAATTGTCATCAGTTAGCTGATATTCTTTATCAAGTTGATTGAGCCATTCCAGCGCTTCGCCCACATCTCCACTGGTAAAAGTGAGCAATTGCATAAAAATATCTAACAACTTTTCAAAAGGCGATTTGCCCTGCTGGCTGTTGTCAAATTTTGAAAAATGAAATCCGTGCATATAATAAATATAACACTAAAAGGGCAGCGGAGTTTAACAGGCGGCCGAACAAATTATTTCAAACTTCTTTGTCTGCTACCACCAAAATTCGATTGTTTTCCAAAGGGAGATAACCCAGATCATAACAGTAGCAATAGGTTTTGCCTTTTTGCGTGGTGTATTGGTGTGTGAAATATTTGAATTTAAACCCCAGTGCGATAAGTTTTTCGCGGGTGGTTTGAACCGTTTCCGCTTCACTGGCAAGCAGCTGAGCCAACAATTGCCGGTTCTTTTTCAGCGCGTTATTGATGTTTCTGATCAGCCGGCTGTCGGCGCTTTTCATTTGATTATTGTAATTATTTCTGCAATAATCATCACAAAATTTCTTATCGCTCCTGCCTTTGACTGCTTTACCGCAATTCAGGCAGGCGCGTTCTTCATTCAACCGGGTTGGAAGTTGCATAAGTTAGCGTGACAATTGATTTTTAAAATATGGTGTTTGATAAGGCGATGGATTATTGCCTTTGTTCGTTGTAACTCATCATCCAGTTTACCCCAAATTTATCGGTCAGCATCCCGAAATAATCGCCCCAGAAAGTTTTGTTTAAAGGCATCGTTATCCGGCCTCCTTCTGAAAGCGCGCTGAATATTTTGTCAGCTTCATCCTGGCTGTCGGCAGTGATGGAAACTGAAAAATTATTGCCTTGAATGAAGTTGGGCGCCCAATCGGTTCCGCAGTCACTTCCCATTAATATTGATTTGCCGATGGGCAGCGAAACGTGCATGATTTTGTTTTTCTCTAGGTCTGAAACCTGGTGCGCTTCGCCTTCGGGCATTTCGCCAAACCTTCCCATGTAAGCGAAGTCGCCTCCAAATACTGATTTGTAAAAGTCGAAAGCCGCTTCGCAATCGCCGTTGAAAGTTAAATAAGTGTTAGTGGTTGCCATTTTATTTATTTTGACGGATGTGAAATTTTAAGTTTTGCCGTATTTGGCCTCCAGATGGACGATTGTGCCCCGGATCAATTGCTTTAATACATCCGTATCAATATCGGAAAGTTTTTTGACATAGATGCAGCCTTTACCCATTTTGAATTTTCCCAGTTCCTTCAATAATGCATCCTGCGCTTCGCCACCCGAATAAACATATAGTGAAATGGCGGCTTTGCGGGGCGAGAAGCCGACCAGCGGCCAGTCTCCTTCCTGCCGGCTCCGTTCTGATTTGTAATGGTATTTTCCAAAACCAATGATGGATGGCCCCCACATTTTAGCTTTGTAGCCTGTGAAGTCCTGCATGAGTTTTAATAATTCAAAGCCATCTTTCCTTTTTTGTTCGGTATCCGCAAACGAGTTGATAAAATCTTTAACGCTGGCGTTGTTTTGTTTGGTTTTCAGTTCGGCCATATAAAAGGTTTAAATAGAATAACTTTCAATTTACTAAAAAACTATAGAAAATTGCGCGCCTGGGAAAACAAAAAATGCCCCGAAAGCGATGTTCGAAAAGTTGTATGACAATAACAGATGAATATAATCAGCTGTCGATGGCAAGTTGACAATTTCCTGCAATACCAATATTTTTAGCCAATCCCCCAATATCTAACCTGATCCTTAAGCACTCAAGTGCTCCAACACTTTCAGGCACAAAAAAACCGGGCTGAAAAGCCCGGCTTTGTACCGCGTACGGGAATCGAACCCGTGATTCATCCGTGAAAGGGATGCGTCTTAACCCCTTGACCAACGCGGCTCATCGTTTTTGGGAGTGCAAATATAGTGAGCTCCCGCAATCTGACAAAACTTTTTTAATAATTCTTTTTAAACACCCTACGTGCGAAAAAAATAAGATGTATTTAGTACACTTTTCCCTAAAATCACTAACTTCACGCCTCCAAAAAAAGTTCTTATTAATTAAATCACTAAAAAATCATGAGCACAGTAAAAGTAGCCATCAATGGTTTCGGCCGCATCGGACGTTTGGTTTTTCGCCAAATCTACAATCAGCAAGGCATTGATGTGGTAGCCATTAATGATCTTACCAGCCCCAAAGCCCTGGCGCATTTGTTAAAATACGATTCGGCACAAGGCCCTTTCAATAAAAATGTTACTCATTCAGATAATTCAATTACTGTTGAAGGCGAAGAAATTAAAATTTACGCACAAAAAGATCCTTCTCAAATTCCATGGGGCGATCACGATGTAGATGTGGTATTAGAGTGTACCGGTTTCTTCACAGATAAAGATAAAGCTTCGGCTCACATCACCGCGGGTGCTAAGCGTGTAGTTATTTCTGCTCCTGCAACCGGCGATCTGAAAACAATTGTATTCAACGTAAACCACGATATCCTCGATGGTAGCGAAACCATTATTAGCTGTGCATCTTGTACAACTAACTGTTTGGCTCCAATGGCGAAAGTGCTTGATGACACCTACGGCATCGAGATCGGTATCATGACGACCATCCATGCTTATACCAACGATCAGAATACTTTGGATGCACCGCATCCTAAAGGAGATCTTCGCCGCGCTCGCGCCGCTTCTTCTAACATCGTTCCCAACAGCACAGGCGCTGCAAAAGCTATCGGCCTGGTATTGCCTAATCTGAAAGGAAAATTAGATGGTAGCGCTCAGCGTGTTCCAACAATTACCGGTTCGATCACCGAGCTGAATGTAATTTTAGGAAAAGCCACAACCGCCGAAGAAATCAATGCAGCAATGAAAGCAGCGGCTAACGAAAGCTTCGGTTACAACGAAGACGAAATCGTAAGCAGCGATGTGATCGGAACCAGCTATGGTTCGTTGTTTGATGCAACATTGACTAAAGTAATGAACGTGGGCGACAAGCACATCGCGCGTACAGTTTCATGGTACGACAACGAAATGAGCTACGTATCTCAGTTGGTTCGTACGGTGAAATACTTTGCCGGTTTAATCACGAAGTAATTCTAAACTTTATATTAAAAGCGGGGCATTATGTTCCGCTTTTTGTTTTTAATGGCCTGGGAATAATGAATAATCCATCGATCTTACTATTAACCATTGAGCATTCACTATTGACCATTGACCATTGACCATTAACCATTAACCATTGACCATTCACTATTGACCATTAAGCCATTCACAATTAACTATTCACCATTCAACATATCAATCATGTCTAAATTTTCCGACTATAACTTCAAGGGCCAGAAAGCGCTGGTGCGCGTTGACTTCAATGTGCCGCTCAATGATAAAATGGAAATAACCTCGGATGCACGCATGAAAGCAGCGGTTCCTACCATAAAAAAAATTATCGCTGATGGCGGTAAAGTCATTTTGATGTCGCATCTGGGCCGTCCTAAAAACGGGCCGGAAGACAAATTTTCTTTAAAACATTTAGTTAATCATTTAAGCGGCCTGCTTGATGGGGCCACGGTGTTGTTCGCCGGCGACTGTATTGGCGAACAGGCCCATCTCACTGCCAATATGATGCGCGAGGGTGAAGTGTTGCTGCTTGAAAACCTTCGCTTCTATAAAGAAGAGGAGAAAGGCGACGAGGCGTTTGCTGAAAAGCTTAGCAAATTGGGCGACGCGTATGTAAACGATGCCTTCGGAACAGCGCACCGTGCGCACGCTTCCACAGCCGTTATTGCAAAATTCTTCCCTGCGGAAAAAAGAATGTTCGGACTTCTAATGGAAGCAGAAGTTAACAGCGCGCAGAAAGTGTTGAGCGATGCTCAAAAGCCTTTTACGGCCATTCTGGGCGGCGCCAAAGTATCCGACAAAATTCTGATTATAGAAAACCTGTTAGATCGCGCTACAGATATTATCATTGGTGGCGGCATGGCCTATACTTTTTTCAAAGCCATGGGTGGCAATATCGGCTCGTCGCTTTGCGAAGAAGAAAGGCTGGATACCGCTAAAGAAATTTTGGAAAAGGCCAAAGAAAAAAATGTTTGTATTCATTTGCCGGGCGAAAGCATTATTGCCGATAAGTTTGCCGCAGATGCCGACACATCAGAAGCCCCCAGCAATAATATCCCGCAGGGCTGGATGGGTCTTGATATTGCCGGAGAATCAAGAGGGCAGTTTGCAAACGTGATAAAAAAATCAAAAACAATTCTTTGGAATGGCCCGATGGGAGTTTTCGAAATGGAAAAATTTCAGGGAGGCACCAAAGCTATTGCTGACGCGGTGGCCGAGGCAACCGAAGCCGGCGCTTTCTCTCTGGTAGGCGGCGGCGATAGCGTGGCAGCCGTTAATAAATTCGGCTACGCCAGCAAGGTAAGTTATGTATCAACCGGCGGCGGCGCGATGCTCGAGTTTTTTGAAGGCAAAACTTTGCCCGGCATCGCAGCGGTAAACGAAGCCTGATCAACGTTTTAAAAAAATGCGAAGTGTAGAGCTTCGCATTTTTTATAATTAGATTTGTCCTGAATGAATCGTCCCTTTTCTTTTAAAAAATTTGTAAAAAGTTTCGGGTATGCACTAAACGGGCTGGGCAGGGCGCTGCGGTCAGAGCAGAACATGAAAGTGCACGCCCTTGCTGCGATAGCGGCTGTGGTGTTGGGCTTTTGCTGCCGTATTTCTGCTTTGGAATTTGCGGTCGTGATTATGTGTATCGGCGTTGTAACGGGCTTTGAAATCCTAAACACGGCTCTTGAAAAACTTTGCGATTTCGTGTCGCCCCGGTATCATGAGCAAATCAAGGTTATTAAAGATCTCGCGGCTGCAGCGGTTTTGATCGTTTCGGTAGCTGCCCTCCTGATCGGCATAATTATCTTCCTTCCGAAATTTTTTTAGCAATCGGTTTTCTTCGAAAAAATGCGAAAGCGTCTCTGTCATTCAACTGTAAGTTTGTTCACCAAATGTGCATAACTGTTAAAAAACAACAGTACAGGATTGTAATTACATTAGATAAGATTAAATTCGCGCCTCAATATTTTAAACAATAATCAATTGGCAATGCAAAGAGTTTACAATTTTTCAGCCGGCCCTTCTGCACTTCCGGAAGCGGTTTTAAAGAAAGCACAAAGCGAAATTTTGTGCTATGGAACAAGTGGAATGAGCGTTATGGAAATGAGCCATCGCTCAAAAGACTTTATGTCCATTCTTGAGTCGGCTGAGAGTTCGTTACGCGAATTAATGAAAGTGCCAGATCAGTATAAGATTTTATTCCTGCAGGGTGGCGCGTCTTCGCAGTTTGCTATGGTTCCGCTCAACCTGATGAACAAAAACAAAAAAGCGGATTACGTGAACACGGGCGCCTGGTCGAAGAAAGCTATCAAAGAGGCCAAGCGCTACGGTGCCGTGCGCGTGATTGCATCTTCTGAAGACAAAACTTTTAATTATATCCCGCAGCTGGATGCTTCTCAGTTTGATAAAGAAGCTGATTATTTTCATATCACTACCAACAATACCATCTACGGAACGCGATTTGCGGAACTGCCCGACAGCGGCGACGTGCCGCTCGTAGGCGATATGTCTTCCGATATTCTTTCTAAAAACTATGATGTTTCGAAGTTTGGATTGATTTATGCCGGCGCACAAAAGAATCTTGGCCCTTCCGGGGTTACCGTGGTTATTATCAGGGAAGACCTCGCAGGCCATGCGATGGATTTTACCCCCACAATGTTTAACTATAAAGAACATATTGATAATGGCAGTATGTATAACACGCCGCCCACTTATGGTATTTACCTGATCGGCCTGGTGCTAAATTGGGTAAAGGAGCAAGGTGGGGTTGACGCGATGGAAAAGATCAACATTGATAAAGCAAACACGCTGTATAATTTCCTGGATGAGTCGGCGCTTTTTAAAAGCACTGTGGCCGGCAAAGACCGCTCGGTGATGAACATACCTTTTGTCACAGGCAATGAAGAGCTGGATGCGAAATTTATCAAAGAAGCTACCGCTGCTGGTTTTGTACAATTGAAAGGCCACCGTTCGGTAGGCGGCATGCGGGCCAGTATTTATAATGCGATTTCTTTGGAAGGCGTTCAGAAACTGGTTGACTTTATGAAACAGTTTGAAGTCGCCAACAAATAGTAAGTTGTTCATGGTTCATCGGCAATGGATCATGATGGATAGGCGACCGACAATTCTCTAATCTTAAAATAATAAGACGGTTTATAGCTTTGAAATTTTATCTATGAACCATGAATCCAATAAATATGAGTTATACAATTAAAACATTAAATAAGATTGCAAAAACAGGGCTTGAGCAATTGGGCGACAACTACACAATTGACGATAGCGCTGCGAATCCTGATGGTATCCTGCTAAGGAGCGCTTCCATGCATGAAATGGAGTTTCCTGAATCTTTGTTAAGCATTGCCCGCGCGGGGGCAGGAGTAAATAATATTCCTATCGATCGTTGTGCTGAAAAAGGCATTGTCGTTTTTAATACGCCCGGTGCAAACGCTAACGCGGTAAAGGAATTGGCCATTACTTCAATGCTGATTTCTTCCAGGAAAATAGTGGAAGGTATCAATTGGGCAAACGGGCTGACGCAGGATGTGGCCAAAGAAGTGGAAAAGGGCAAAGCGCAATTTGTAGGCCCTGAACTCGATGGCAAAGTATTGGGCGTAATTGGATTGGGAGCGATCGGTGTATTAATCGCGAATGCCGCTACTAACCTGGGTATGGAAGTCTTAGGCTATGATCCTTATATTTCCGTAGATGCCGCATGGGGATTGTCGAGGGCGGTAAGAAAGGCCAACGACCTGAAAACGATCTTTGAACACGCAGATTTTATCACGCTGCATATGCCGTACAATGCGCAAACCAAAGGCACATTAAACGCCGAAACCTTTGCACAGATGAAAAAAGGTGTACGCATTATCAATTTATCGAGAGGGGAATTGGTTAATGATGATGATATACTTGCGGCAATTGAAGATGGAACGGTTGGCGCCTATGTAACCGACTTTCCTAACGAGAAAATGATCAACAGGCCGGGTGTTATTGCCATTCCTCATTTGGGCGCTTCAACGCCGGAATCGGAAGATAATTGCGCTGAGATGGCCGCCCGCCAAACAAAGGCTTACCTGGAAAGCGGGAATATCAAAAACTCGGTCAATTTCCCTAATTGTGAGATGCCGGTTTCGGGCGCGCAACGGATTACTGTTGCCCATAAAAATATTCCGAATATGGTCGGCCAGATTTCAACGGCTCTAGCCGAAGGCAAGGTTAATATCAAAGATATGATCAACAAAAGCCGCGGCGACTATGCCTATACCATTCTCGACCTTGAAACGGTGAGTAATGAAGAAAGCATTGCTAAGATCCGGCAAATTGAAGGGGTAATCCGGGTACGTGTGATTTAAATTACTTGTAAACTTTTATAGAAAATGCCAGTGCAGCGCGCACTGGCATTTTTATTTTAATGGTTTTGATCAGGAAACAGTGAATTGTTATCGCTTGTTTTGCCGGTTACGCGCGCGCTTGTTGCCAGGATTATCTTTGCCACGTTTGTTTTCCATAATGCCCTGGGCGGATAAAAAATCCTGGGCGGCCCATCTCACATATCCGTCTTCATCCATCGCCGCGTTTCTTGCTTTTGCAACGTCGGCAATAAAGGGTTGTGGATGCCTTGTGTATAGCAGGTAGTTGATCGCCATTAACCGGATATGTTCATTATCAGATTGGATGGCTTTTCTAAGTACCTGTGCCGAAGCGGAGTCGGCGAAAAGATGATAACTGGTGGCCGCAGCGGTAACCGAAACCGGCGGGTAAGGATCGTTGATCGCCTTAGCTAAAACCTGTTTGAGGACGGCATTTCCCTGCTGACAACGCAGGCCCATGGCGGCCCAGTAGCGCACTATCTTATTTGCGTCGGATAACAGCGCTACCTGCTGATCCACCACTTTATTTCCCTGGAATCCTGAAAGCATAGCTGCTTTGTAAATATCGGCAAACTTAAAATCAGGGCTCAGCCTGTATTGGTAAGCGGTTGTTTTTTGAGAAGGGAGCTTCGCTATTTCATATTCAGGCAATAACATGATATCCTTTGATGCGTTCATGGAAACATCAAGCCGGCTCCGCATTTTTTCCAAAAGAGGTTGCGCTGATGGGTCATTTGCCAGGTTGTTCATCTCCCAAACATCGCGTTCGGTATCGAATAAAAATTCGGCGGGGCGGGGTTTAAAATATTGCTGCTGTGTTTCGCTAAGTTGCCCATTGGCGAGGTCGCGGCGCATGATTTTTTTGATGGGGCTGATTTCAATATAATTGATATATCGAAGCTCCGGGGAAAAAGTTAGAAAATTTCTCGAATAAAGATAGCGACCGTCCGTAATACTGCGCACCATATCAATGCCGTTATCACAGCGATCGGTGGATAATTCAATGTATTCCGGCGCTTCTTTTTTATGGGCTCCCATCATAATTCTGCCGGTCATGTGCTGCGGAACCGTTCCGCCAGCCAGGCTGATCATCGTAGGCGCTAGGTCCCCAAAATGAACCAGCTCAGTGTTGACGCTGCCATTGGCGCCGGGCGCCAAATGACGATACATCGGCGGCACCCAAACGATAAACGGCACGCGATATCCCAAATCAATGCCATTCGTCTTGCCGCGTGGTATGCCTTCCCCGTGATCGCTGAAAAAGAAAATAATGGTACTATCCGTCAGCTTATCTTCTTTTAATCGATGCAAAACTTCGGCAACGCGCTTATCGGTTAACTTTAATGAATTGTACACCCTTGCAAATTGTTTTCGCATTTCCGGCGTCTGCCGATAAAAAGGCGGCATCGGGAACGCATCATCTGCAATTCGTTCGTCAGGAGATAGTTTGTCCCACACGTTTTTCTTGTAAGCCTCATACGGGTCGGTCATGGTTTTGGACTGGTGGCTTTCCGTGAAGTTAAAGACAGCAAAAAAAGATTGCCCCGGTTTCCGGTTGCGCCAGGTAGCTTTTCCGCTGCTCTCATTCCATGCCGTTTCAACAAAGCTTTTTGAATCCACGATATTATAATCGGTCTTCACATTGTTTGAAGTGTAGTATCCTGATTGCTGCATGTAGAAGGGAAAGCCTTTGATAAAATCGGGGAGGAGGATTTTGCTGCGGTGATGCCCGGTGCCCGCCTCGAAAGCTCTTACGCCTGTAATCAAAGTCGTTCTGCTCGGCGAGCAAACGGTGCCGGTAGAAAAAGCATTGGTGAACCGGGTGCCCACCGACGCGAGGCTGTCGATGGTAGGCGTTTTGGCTGCCTTATTGCCGTAACAGCCGATGAATTCGGGAGAGGTATCTTCGATCGTGATCCAGAGGATATTAGGTTTTGATTGCGCAAAAGAGGCGCTGGCGCTTAAAAGTATCAGTAAAGAGAAAATGGCCTGTTGCAGGCGGATTAAGTAATTTTTTCTGTGGATATGCATCGTTGAATTAGGTTTTTTTTGGATTAGATAGCAGAACCGCTTAAAAGTTTAGACGCTGACTCATAAAAATAGGCAATCAGCGGCAACAAGCTTTGCCGGGCTACAATTCTTATAGGAAACGATGCAAATTTTTCAGGAAGGCACAGGTCAATATTCGAATTTTCTTAAGGTCGGCGCTTTAAACCAGGTAGTGATGACGACGGCAAGCGTCATGCAGCCTCCAAATACAACCGATGGAATAACACCCATCGCCCGCGACATGACGCCGCTTTCAAACTGGCCGAGTTCATTGCTGCTTAACACAAACATACCACTTACGCTGCTCACGCGGCCGCGCATATGATCGGGTGTTAGCAGTTGCATCACTGTTCCTCTTACCACCACACTAATGCCGTCCAATATGCCGGCCAAAACCAGCGCAAAAAACGATACCCAGAATATTTTAGAAAGTCCGAACAGAATAATGCAAATACCAAAACCTGCTACCGCAATCAACATTTTCCGGCCCTGATTTTTTCGCATGGGAGAAAGTGTTAGCGCGATTACGATAAAGATAGCTCCGATATCAGTGGCGGCATTTAGCCAGCCAAATCCTTTGGGCCCGATCTTCAGAATGTCGCTGGCGAATACGGGAATCATGGCCACGGCACCGCCAAACAATACGGCAAACATATCCAGCGCCATGGCGGCTAACAGCGCTTTTGTCTGAAAAACGAACGCCAACCCTTCTTTGATGCTTTCCCAGGTTTTAGGTTGGGGTGCGCCTTTTTCGTTGGTGTGAATGGGAGGTTTTGGTTTCAATTGAAAAAGAAAAATGATACTCAAAAAAATCAGGCTGCAAATCACAAGCAAAGTCGATCCAATACCGATTAAAGCTATCAAGAAGCCGCCGACAGCATGGCCGGTTACCGACGCCGATAACCAGGTGCCCTGGTTCCAGGTGGTGGCATTCTGCAACAGGTTTTTGGGCACAATCGTCGCGATCATCGCACTGAAACAAGGGCCTACAAAGGAGCGAAGCATGCCGGTAAAAAAGAAAACGCCGTAAATAAACCAACTGATGTGGCTGGTATGAAGCAACGCCTGCGTTTCGGAGGTCGATAAGGCAAAGAGAATGAGTGCTGCGAATAAATAGCCGGTAATGCCCTGCAATATTAGCTTTCGCTTATCATTGGTATCTACCCGGTGGCCAGAATATAAAGCGAGGGACAGCGCCGGTATAACTTCCGAAAGGCCAATCAGGCCGATGGCCAGCGGATCTTTAGTGAGTTGGTAAATCCACCATCCTACAACGGTCGTGATCATTCTCATAGCCGCTACAAACGTAAACCGGCCAATCATAAGGTTTCGATATTCAGCGATGCGGACTGCTGCAAAGGGGTCATTGGTGATCTGCGTTTCGGGCGTCGGTATGCTTGTCATTGAGGCAGCAAAAATACAACGGAACGATCACAAATTGATATGATGAATTCCTGGTTCATATTCGCGTTCCAAAGCGTCTTGTATGATCTTCAAATGAGCGTTGTGATTGATAAAATCTGCCCCGGAAGCATCCACCAATAAAACAGGAATCGGCAACTGGCGGATATACTGCAGATAAGTTTCCTGCAAACTCAATAAATAATCGTCGGGAATATTTTGCTCATAAGAACGCTGCCGTTTCCGTATGTTCTCCTGAAGCTTCCGGACCGGGGCGTGCAAATAAATCAGCAACTGAGGCTGAACCAACTGTTGTTGCACAATGTCAAACAAGCGCTGATAAAGTTTAAACTCATCCTCGCTCAGCGTCACTTTGGCAAAAAGAAGTGATTTTTTAAAAAGATAATCTGTAATAGTGAGTTGCTGAAACAGGTTTTTTTGCAATAGCAGCTCCTGAAGTTGCTTATAACGCTCCGCCATGAAAAACAATTCGAGCGGAAACGCGAACTGTTTTGGCTTTTCGTAAAATTTAGGAAGAAAGGGGTTGTCTGCAAACGCCTCTAACAACAACCGGGCGTTGTAGTGCTCACTCAGCGCCTTCGCCAGCGTTGTTTTGCCGGCGCCGATATTGCCTTCTATGGTAATAAATTCGTATTGCAAAAACTATGGGTTGATTTAGTTGCTGAACAAATATAGAACGCTCAGCTATCTTATTGTATTTTTTTTACATGCAATTGATCGGGGCATGCTGCCCAAAGTTCGCCGATGGTTTTGTTGAGCACCGGATGCAACCTGCTGCCTGCCAACTCTGCCAACGGCGCCAACACAAAGTTACGTTCGGCAATGCGCGGGTGCGGAATCGTAAGTGTTGGTAAGGCTATTATTTCGTTATTGAAAAATAAAATATCAATGTCGATAAGCCTCGATCCATACCGTACGGTTCTGATCCGGCCCATTTGCTTTTCAATGGCGGTAATCGCCTCCAGCACGCTCAGAGCATCCAGTTCGGACACTGTTTCCACCACCTGGTTGTAAAAAACGGGCTGATCTTTTATACCCCAGGGCTCCGTTTCATATATAGCCGACTGTCGCATCACCGGGCCGATCTGTTTTTTAATCATTTCAACAGAGGCTTCCAGATTGCTTTTCTTATCACCCAGATTAGATCCGATGATCAGGAATACATGATTAGGGCCGGGAGTCATGATAGTCGTCGCTTTTGTTTCAAACAAGTGCTCAAAAGTACACAACAGATTTAATATCCGAAGCTTATGATTCTTCCCTTTGCATGTTATTTATGGTTAATTTTGCCGCTTGTTTGGCAAGCTGCCAGTTTTAACCGACACATCAGTGCTTGAAACACAGTATTACCGCATGTTAATCTCACCGGTATAACTTATGTGCATAAACAGAATATAGATGAAATCTTTTTTCAAATTTTTTTTAGCAGCCTTTTTGGCGTTGGTCGTTTTTTGTGTTGTGGCTTTGTTTTTTTTCGTAGGCGTTTTAGGAAGCAAACTTTCCGAGACGGCCCCCGTTATCGCCGAAAAGTCGGTGCTGGAAATTGACCTCAGCAAGCGATATGAAGAGCGGCCGGTGAAAGATCTGCAGGCGGTGGTGCAGTCTGAATCGCTGGGACAGCCGCCTTCGTTATATGATCTGATTCGTTTAATCGAAAAAGCCAAATCAGATGATCGTATCGGCGGCATTTTATTGAAAGCCGATGGCAATGGCAATGGTTTTGCAAGTAGCGATGAAATTAGAAATGCACTAATCGGCTTCAAACAATCTAAAAAGTTCATTATTGCTTATGCTGATATGATGTCGCAAAAAGCTTATGGCATCGCGAATGTTTCGGATAAAATTTACGTGAGCCCCAAGGGATTTTTTGAATGGGTGGGTTTCAGCGTCAATTATATGTTTTTAAAAGGCGCACTTGACAAACTGGAGGTAAAGCCTCAAATTTTTTATGCCGGCAAATTTAAAAGTGCGACCGAGCCGCTGCGTGCAGAAAAAATGACCGCAGAAAATAAATTGCAAACGACGGTATGGCTCAATGATATTTATAATGATTTCTTAGTCCATACGGCGGAAGCGCGCAAGCTCGACACCGCAGCTTTACATCGCCTGGCAGATGAAGGGGCCATACAAACACCTGAAGATGCGATGGCGCATAAACTGATCGACGGGCTGAAATATGATGATGAAATACAGGAAGAGATTAAGCATCGTTTAAAAATAGACAGCACCAAAAAGATCAATTTTGTAAGCATTGAAAAATACAAAGCGGCCCATAAAGATTTAAGCGGTAGCGGCGATGACATCGCGTTGATCTACGCAACGGGCAGCATCGTTGATGGCGACGGCGACGCGCAAAATATAGGCAGCGCAAATTATATTGATCTTTTGCGAAAAGCCCGTTTAGACAAGTCGATTAAAGCCATTGTGGTACGCGTCAATTCCGGGGGAGGCAGCGCTTTGGCCAGCGAAAATATTTGGCGGGAAATGTCGCTCGCGAAAAAGGAGAAGCCGCTGATCGTTAGCTTTGGCGACGTTGCGGCTTCGGGCGGCTACTATATATCCGTTCCGGCCGACAGTATTTTTGCTTCAAAGAGCACTATCACCGGGTCGATCGGGGTTTTTGGCGTAGTGCCCGATTTGAGTTCCTTCTTTAAAAATAAATTGGGGATCACATTTGACGGCGTTGCCACCGGCCCGCTGGCGAATGCCGGCAATATAGATCATCCAATGACGGAAAGGGAAAAAGCGCTGGTGCAGACACATATTGAAGACACTTATCAGCAGTTTAAACAACGTGTAGCCCAAGGCAGAAAAAAAGATACAGCATACGTGGAAACCATTGCGCAGGGCAGGGTTTGGACGGGTTTGAAAGCAAAAGATGCCGGGTTGATTGATGCTTACGGCGGCCTGCAGCAGGCTATTGCGGCTGCAGCAAAAAAGGCCAAACTGACAGATTATGAAGTTCGGGAATATCCCAAATCAGAAAACTGGTTGGAGCGCATGCTGGGAATGGACGGCGCGGCTATCTCGGAAACGAAAGTGCAGAAAGAATTGGGCGATGATTATTATCAAATTTACCGGCAGGTTTTAAAAATAAAGGAAATGACACAAGGCGCACAAACCCGCCTTCCTTTCGATTTTACGATCCAATAAATTTTTAAACCTTTACCATTAAACTTTAGATCCGTTAATGTCTTATAGTCAATCCAGGGCCCTGTGGGCGGTTACCAAAGCCAGTTTCAAAGCTATTTTTAGCCAGCCGTCTGCTTTGTTTTTTAGCTTTTTATTCCCTATTGTTTTTATATTGATTTTTGGCGCTTTCAGCGACCGGCCGCCGAGTCCGTTTCGAGTTGCTATTGGAGCAAACAGCGACACGGCCAATCTTCTTTTTGATAGTTTAAAAAGCAGTTCACGCGTTAAGATCGTTGACTATGCCGGAGATACGGCCCGGCAAAATGAAGACCTGATCAAAGGAAGTATCGCGGCGCTGGTGAATATCAAACGGGTGAACATTGATTCAGGGGTTTATTATCAGGTGGATTTGTTATCGAGCGAGGCAAGCGGCGGAAGCGTTTACAACCTGATGCGCGCGCTCGACTATCAGGCGCTGCAAATAGAGCTGGACGATGCGCATAAATTGCAAAGAGAATATTCGTTTGTTCCTAAGATTGTGCCTGGAAAAAAATATCGCCAGATCGATTTTGTGTTGCCCGGTCAATTGGGCTTTTCTATTTTGTTTGCCACTATGTTTGGCATTGCTTTCGTGTTTTTTAACCTTCGCGAACAATTAGTTTTAAAGCGCTTTTATGCGTCGCCCATTAGAAAAATCAATATACTGATTGGCATTGGCGCCAGCCGGCTTGTATTTCAGTTGATCAACGTTGTTGTTTTGATTTTATTCGGGCATTTCTTTCTGCAATTCACGCTGGTCAATGGTTTTGTCACTTTTGTGGAAATGATCGTCATGACCATTTATATGCTTTTTTTATTGATGGGCGTTGGGTTGATTTTTGCCAGCCTGGCCAAATCAGACACTAGCATTCCGCTTTTGATCAACCTTTTCGGCTTTCCGCAGATCCTGCTTTCAGGAACATTTTTCCCGATTAATGTGTTTCCCCAATGGTTACAAAATTTGTGTCAGGCGCTGCCGCTTACCCAATTCAATAATGCTATGCGCAAAATTTCTTTCGAAGGCCTGCACTTATTTGATTGTTGGAAGGAAATCGGCATTTTAGGCATTTGGATCGTGGTAGTTTACCTGATTGTTATGAAAGTAATGAAGTGGGAATGATGTAGGTAGATTGTAAACTGAATTTTATTTCTCTTAAAAATCGGCAAACATATTAAATGAAATATTTACGGCTGTTCGTTTTGAGCTTTATTGTTTTTTTCGCACTCGCATGCATTGTTTCCTTCTTCATTCCTTCGCATGTCCGTATTTTCAGAATGGTCCGCGTTGCGAAAGAAAGGACGGGCATATTGGATCCTGTTCGGGATCTTGCTCAGTGGAAAACCTGGTATCCCGGCTTTGAAACAATCGCATTGCAACAGCCCCAGCGCGTGGATAACAAAGTTGTAAAAGCGGCTATTGATAAGGTTTTAATTGAAGTTACCGAATCTTCAGACAGCCTTGTTGTGGTCAAAATGCAAAAGGACGACCGGCCGGTTATCAGCGGCTGGCAAATCAATAAAGATCAAAAATCTGATTCGCTTGCCCTCCAGGCCTATATGGATTTTAAGTTAAAATGGTATCCCTGGGAAAAATTCTCCAGCCTGCTGCTGGACAAAAGTTATGGAGATCGCATGAAGCACGCCTTGGAAAATTTAAAGAACAAAAATTAATCCTCCTGACCGTTTTTTGTCTCGTTCTTTAAAAAATGGAGATTGCGTTGAATGCCTTTATGTTTGCTTCGTTTCATGGGGGAGTGGCGAAAAATTTTTCTAAAAGCTTCTTCAGACAACTGTTCCCATTCTTTGGTAGATAAATTCAGCACCTCTGGAATGGGGCGGAAAGCTGCTTCTTGATGCGGCTTGCTAAATCGGTTCCAGGGGCAAACATCCTGGCAGCTGTCACAGCCAAACATCCAGTTATCAAACCGGCCGTTCATCTCCGCCGGCAGCAACATTTCTTTTAATTCAATTGTAAAATAGGAAATGCATCGGCTGCCGTCCACGATCTTGTCGGGTAGTATCGCGCCGGTAGGGCAGGCATCGATACACCTGGTGCAGGAGCCGCAAAAATCCTTCGCAAATGGGTCGTCGTAAGACAGCTCAAGGTCGGTGATCAGGGTGGCAATAAAAAAGAAAGAACCATTTTTTTTGGTAATCAGGTTGCCGTTCTTCCCAACCCAACCAATACCACTTCGGCGCGCCCAGCTTCTTTCGAGCACTGGCGCAGAATCTACAAAACCGCGTCCTTCAATAGCGCCAACCTGCTCGCGCAACAGAAACAGAAACTCGTTCAGCTTCGCGCGTATGACTTCGTGGTAATCATTTCCATAAGCATATTTTGATATTTTGGGCGCATCAGCGCACTGCGCTTCGCCGGGAAAATAATTAAGCAGCAGCGTAATCACCGATTTCGCGCCGGGCACCAGCCGGGTAGGGTCAACGCGCAATTCAAAATGGTTTTCCATATACTTCATCTGGCCGTGCATGCCCTTGTTAAGCCAGGCTTCCAGTTTGCGCGCATCGTCTTCCAGCCTGACGGCGCGGGCAATGCCGCAGTAGTCAAAGCCGAGTTGAGCGCTGAGGCGCTTAACTAACGATGTATTTTTTGATAGGGTGGACAACAGGCTGCAAAGGTAAGCCGGCTGTTTTATAATTGCCTGCGGATGCGGAATAAGCTTTTTTTAATAGATCCATTTAAGGCAAACGGGAGCGTCGACCCGGATGCGATCGGGAAGCGCTGTTAGAAGGCCCGTTTTGGGATCTCTTTTAAAAATAGTAATATCATTCGATTTTTGATTGGCCGCCAGCAGGTATTTTCCCGAAGGATGGATCGTAAAATTGCGCGGAAAATTGCCCAGCGTCGATTGCTCGCCTACAAATTCGAGCCGGCCGGTTTTTTCATCAACACGATGGATTTGTATCGTACTGTTACCGCGATGCGACGTATAAAGAAAGCGTTCGTCCGGGGAAAGGTGCACATCGGCGCTGGCGCCGTTATAAGCTTCGGGCAGATTATTAATGCGCTGGATGGTTTTATGAACAGGACCATTGCGGGAGATTACCGTAATGGCGCCCGATAGTTCCTCAATGATATATCCAAACTTTCCATTTTTGGTAAAAACGATATGCCGCGGGCCGCCGCCGGCGGGAATTTCAATAGGGGAGGATGCGGCTGTGTCGAGCCGGCCGGTTTTTGCATCAAAAGGATAAACCATCACTTTATCAATGCCCAGATCAGGCACATATAGAAATTGGTTATCAGGAGAAATATAAGTGCAGTGAACATGCGGCGATTGCTGCCGGTCTTTATTGGGCCCGCTGCCATGATGTTGAACGGTTTGCCGGATCGGGCCAATGCTACCATCGGTTAGAATGGGATGTATCGTCAGGTTGCCGCTGCTGTAGTTGCCGGCAAACAGCCATTTGCCGGTTTTGTCCAGGCTGACATAACAGGGTGCGCTGCCATTGTTGATTTGTTTGTTTATAAAACTTAGCGTCCCTTTTTCAGGATTATATGAAAAGGAAGAAATTTTGCCTTCTTCTGTCTCGTTAACGCTATAGACAAAACGATTATCGCTGCTCACCGCCAGATAAGAGGGATTGCCGGCGGCTGCCACGCCTCGCTCCAAAGCCATTCCTTTTTGCGCATCAAAATCATAAAGATAAATTCCTTTGCTGTTATTATTGTTGGTGTAAGTGCCAATGAGTAACCTTTGGGCATTGATATCCATCTGAAAAATAATATTTATAAGTATTACAGCGAGAAGGCCATTTATTTTCATCAAAAGCTTTTTATGTTTTTAGAGTGGATTTTCAAATTAAATACTCATTTACAAACACTATATGAAGGTTTTATAATGGAGTTACGTAAAAATAGTGGATTATTCTGTGCGAGCCATCGTATGTTACTGAGTCATTAAGGTTTTGAACGACGTCTTTTATTTACAAATTTTTTAACAGTGTGATTACAAACTGTTTTGCTATTAAAACAATCTTTTAAATGACGAACAATTTCTAAATAGCTACTAAACATAAAGCACATGAAAAAAATATTAACTATATCATTTCTTTTTTTAGCTGGCGTTATATTATTGGCCAGTTGTACAAAAAGGGACTATTACGAAGAGCCACCTAATGAACGCGAGACAGCTTTTGTAGATTATTTTTACGAAGACTATCCTTTCGTATTTATCGTGCAATTTCAACGAGATGGCCGCTATGCTGTTGTTACCACATTAAATGAAGATGAATATTTGCCAATAATTGATGAAGAGTTAGTCGGAAACTTTGGATTAGGGAAAAAAAGCATTTTTGTAATTGACGGAAACTTCTATGCAAGAATGGATGTTTTAGAAACTAATATCCGAACCCAGGCGGAAGCAGATGACGCGTTGGCCTATTGGGTAGATAACGACCCTTACAATGTTTCAGCAGTAATGACGCGAAGCAAGCCAAAGCCGGATGTTAAAAGTCTACAACTTAGAAAAAGATAGTGTTGATCCGTTCTCTATAAAACAGGGCCGCAACGATTTGCGGCCCTAATTTTTTTCGGTAAATCGCGATAGGCGCTAGTAGGTACCCAGCGCCGTAGTTATTTTATCCAATTGCTGTTCGGCGGTAACTTCTTGCGGTTTAAAAGGAGCGCCGATTACCTGCTCATAAAGTTCAATGTATCGCTTTGAAATCGTCTGGATCCAGTCGTCTGTCATCTCCGGAACCTGTTGGCCTTCTTTTCCCATAAAGCCATTTTCAATCAGCCATTCGCGAACAAACTCTTTACTTAGTTGCTTTTGTTTTTCTCCCGCCTGTTGGCGTTCTTCAAATCCTTCTGCATAAAAATAGCGTGAACTGTCCGGCGTGTGGATTTCATCCATTAATACAATGTCTCCATTCAGTTTTCCGAACTCATACTTTGTATCCACCAATATTAATCCCTGCTTTAAAGCCAGTGCCTGCCCGCGTTTAAATAAGCCAAGCGCCAGGCGTTCTAATTGCAGCCATTCCCCGGCTGTAGCCAATCCCTGCGCGATAATTTCTTCTTTGCTGATATCCTCATCATGCCCTTCGCTGGCCTTGGTACTGGGCGTAATGATAGGCGTTGCAAAGGCATCGTTCTCTTTCATGCCGTCGGGCAGCGCCACGCCACACAGTTTCCGTTTTCCACTGTTATACGTTCTCCAGGCATGGCCTGTTAAATGGCCGCGAACGACCATTTCAATTTTAAATGGCTCGCATTTATACCCTAAAGAACTATTGGCGGTAGGCGTTTCCAGCAGCCAGTTTTTGCAGAGATCTTTGGTAGCGTTCAGCATAAACGCTGCAATCTGATTTAAAACCTGGCCTTTGTAAGGAATCGGTTTGGGCAGTATGACGTCAAATGCGGACAAACGATCGGATGCAATCATGACCAATAAGCGATCGTCGATGGTATACACATCTCTAACCTTACCGCGGTAGAAATTAGTTTGTTGAGGAAATTTTAATTCAGACATGGCGCGAAAATAAGTTGATAAATCGGAAAGTTGAAACCTTAATAAAGAGATCAGTTGTGTTCCTTAAAACTACGGCTCAGCTGCGCCCGAAACATGGCGGCTAAGGCAAAGTTTATTTTGCCGATAAACTAACAAATGTTATTTTAATAGTAAAATTCCAATAACAAAAACCCAAATTATGAGAACCTTTGCACGATTGCTTGCTGCCTTGGTATTCCTGTGTACCGCCTACAATGGTTTTGGACAAACGATAAAGGGTGTTATCAGAAGCAGCGAAACCAATGAGGGCGTTCCGGCGGCCTCGGTAGCAGTTAAAGGAACCACTTCCGGTGCTGTTGCTAACGAAATCGGTGAATTTGAGATTGCCGTCACATCTTTACCCGCTACTTTATCCGTGAGCTCGGTCAACTATGAACCGCAGGATGTTTTAGTGTCCGGTACTTCTTTTATGATCATCTTATTGAAACCTGTGTTGGGCCAGGAGGTGGTCGTGTCGGCTTCCAGGTTTACAGAAAGGCTGATAGAGTCGCCTGTAACTGTAGAGCGCGTAAGCGCAGCGGCCATTCGAAGTACGCCCACCGCCAACTATTATGATATGATCGGGAAACTAAAAGGAGTGGACGTGGTAAATGCTTCGCTTACTTTTACTTCGCCTACTACAAGAGGTTTTGCAGGAAGCGGTAACACCAGGTTTAACCAGCAGGTAGATGGCATCGATAACCAGGCGCCGGCGCTTAATTTTTCTGTCGGCAGTATTGTTGGTTTAACAGAGCTTGACGTAGAAAGTATGGAACTGCTGCCGGGCGCTTCTTCGGCTTTATATGGATCAGGCGGGATGAACGGAACGTTGCTTGTGAACAGTAAAAACCCGTTTAACTACACAGGCCTCTCTTTCCAGGTTAAAGCCGGCGCTATGAACATCGGAAATAACTGGAGAGATGCATCGCCCTATCAAAACTATGCATTAAGATGGGGGCAGAAAGTGTCTGATAAATTTGCTTATAAAATAACAGGCGAATTCATCAAAGCGAAAGACTGGCTGGCCAGGGATTACAGGAATTATGGCCGCGTGGGCACCAACGGAATGATCAAAGACGGCACCCGCGATACGGATCCCAACTATGATGGTATCAATGTTTATGGCGATGAAACGACGATCAACCTGCGTTCGCTGGTATTAAACGCCATTGCGGGTCAGGTTCCTTTCTGGCAATCTTATATCAACCAATTGCCTGAAAATATTCCCGTGTCGCGGACGGGATATACGGAAAACGAACTGGCGGACCCAAACACCCTCAATTATAAAATCGGCGGTGCGCTTCATTACAAAATAACACCCCGCATCGAAGCTATTTTAATGGGCCAGTTGGGCGCCGGTACTTCAGTTTATACCGGAAGCGACCGCTACTCATTGAAAGATTTTCAAATTGCACAATATAAATTGGAGTTGAGGTCGGACAACTGGTTTGTGCGCGGGTATACAACACAGGAGAACGCCGGAGAATCGCATAACCTGACTGCCACAGCCCGTCAATTCAACGAAGGCTGGAAGCCCAGCACGCAATGGTATCAGGAGTATGGATTTGCTTACATAAATGCAAAGATGAATGGAGCGGCTGATTTGGACGCGCATAATCTCGCACGCTCCGTTGCCGACGCCGGCCGCCCCGAAGCCGGTTCGGCTGCGTTTAATCAATTATGGGATGAAATACGCCTGAAGCCGATTTATCAAAATGGCGGCTTGTTTTTAGATAAATCAGATTTATATGTTGCGGAAGGGCAGTACAACTTTTCATCTGTGTTAAATAATGTGGTTGAACTTTTAGCGGGTGGCAACTGGCGGCAATTTGTGTTAAATAGTGAGAACACTTTGTTTCACGAGCCCAACGGCCCGATTAAAATCAACGAACTCGGCGCTTATGTGCAGCTGGGAAAGGAAATTATCAAAGACCGTTTGAAGCTGACCGCGTCTGGCCGGTACGATAAAAACGAATATTTTAAAGGCCGCTTCACACCCCGCTTCACGGCTGTCATTCAACCGGCAAAAGATCATAATATAAGGTTGTCTTACCAAACCGCTTACCGGTTTCCGAGCACGCAGCAACAGTGGATCGATTTAGCGGTGGGTAGCGGAACGCTGATTGGCGGAAACAAAGTGATTTGGGAAGCTTACGATTTAATTAATAATCCGGGTTTTTCTGCGCCCGAGTTTGTTGCCGATCCGTCAAATCGCATTCCGGTTACTTATAAAGAAATCAAACCTGAAAGTGTTGTGAGTTACGAATTGGGGTACAAGGCGCTCGTAGCTAAAAAGGTTTTGCTCGATGCTTATGTGTACACAGGCACTTATGAGAATTTTATCGGGAGACGGGATATTGTTCAGTTTTATGATGAGTCAGATCCCAGTCAATACCGCGGTATTTCGGTGGTTGTTAATTCAGACGCAAAGGTGAAAACATTTGGCTGGGGATTGAGTTTTGACTGGAGGCTGCCTTCCAATTTTTCAGTGAATGGAAATATTTCTTCAGATGAAATCAAGGATGTTCCCAATAATTTCCGCTCTTCTTTCAATTCACCCAAATACAGAACCTTACTGGGTTTGAGCAATTCCGGCTTTGGGCCTGGCCAATTGTTTGGCTTTAATATCAACTGGCGTTGGCAGGATAAAGTGATGTATGAAGGCGATTTTGCATCGGGTACCTTAAATCCCATTCATATTGTTGATGCCGCTTTGCTATACAAATTGCCCGCTATCAAGTCGCAAATAAAACTGGGCGCCAACAACCTGTTTAACCAGTATTATACCAATGCCATTGGCAACCCGAGCATTGGTGGGCTGTATTATCTGGCCTTTACTTACAATTTGTGATGATTAAAAGATTATTTTCAACCAAAAAGTTTGATATGTTTTTCAATAAAAATATAATACGCCAGGTCGCCGGAATCATTTTTATGGCAGCAATGGTTGCCTGTAATAAAGAGCTTCCCGAGCCGAAACCTATTGAGCCCGACCCTCCAGCAGATGCTGAAACCATCCTTCAGAAATTAGACGCGAGCGAGTTTTCCATACTCAAAGCAGCCGTAACCAAAGCAAGTACTTTTACAAGTCCAACAGGTAAAGTGTCGGATATACTCGGCAATGCTACGGCCACAATGACCTTTTTTGCGCCCGATAATGCGGCCCTGCTCAGGTCGTTTGCGCTGCTCGGGCTTCCGGCCAGCGAGGCTTCGCTCAATTTTTTTACCGCTGGAAAATTAGATACGCTATTAAAATATCATCTGATTGGGGGAGAGGCCATTACTTCAGGACGCATCAACCCCGCGGCGCCGGCGCTCAATTTGTATTTGCAAAGTATGCTCGTACTTTCTGCTCCTTCCGCTAATCTGCCGCCGGGTTACAGAATGCCAATTTTTATGGGAAAACAGGGGAATAGCGTTTTTGCCAATAATATCCCGGTGACGGCGCCCGATATGGCAGCCGCCAATGGCGTGATGCATAAAGTGTACGTGGCCCTGCTGCCACCCGATAAAGTGCTTTGGCAAACAATTTTTGCGAACGCTGATGGTGGTTACAATTATTTTAAAGCAGCGGTCATCAGGGCCGACGGCGGCATAAATCCCGAAGGGCAATTTCAGGCGGCTCTTAGTGCGCCTAATGCAAATTTCACAGCATTGATACCGACCAATGCGGCATTTGAGCAATTATTAATCGCGAGGATAGCGGGGGCTTTGATTATACAAGGGGAGCAACCGGCTGTAGCAAATCTGGCGGCACAGGGGCTAGTAGCTGCACATGGATCCACAATTATATCCGATCCCGCATCTATACAGACTTATGGACCTCAACTAGCGGCATTTATGACCCGCGAGTTAGCGCAAGCGATTGTTGCGTATCATTTGCTGGCCAAGCCGGCGGCAACGCCGGTAGGCTATCGCAATTACACTGTGAATTTTCCTGCCGGCAATGCTGCGTTGGTGCCAACGCTTGTCAATGCCTCCGTGGCTAATCATCCCGGCGTCGCGCTCCAGGCGACTTTCGGTCCTGCCGGCGTCACCGCAGCAACCGCAAAAGGATTAGGCAACGAAACGGCTTCTAATATTATTTTAAGCGCGCCGCCAAGCAGTACAAATGATGTAAACCATGTCAACGGAGTCATTCACCGTATCGACCAGGTGTTGCTGCCACAGTAAAATAATTACCCATAACAAAAAGGTACGGCTTTTATAAAACCGTACCTTTTTCTTTTTTGCTTATTGTTTCTTATTTATTTCGGGAAATCCGGCATGGCTTTCAATTCAATAATTTGAGCCGTATGGCGCCTGGTGTGCGCGGTTAGGAAAACCAGCATTTGATAGGTGTCGATTGTGCCAATGGGCGTTTTGGCAAAATGATCACGCAAATCATCTTTCGTTGTTTTAATATAGTTTTCAAGATGATCGGACTGCTCTTTAAAAGTGGCCATGGCTTTCTGATAATCCTTCAAAGCGCCGCCGGGCTTTAACTGCTCGGGAGCTTTGGCTTTTTGCGTCCTTTGTTCGATCATCGCTTTGATTTGATCGTCGCTTACTTTTACTTCGCTTTTTTGCGCAGGATCAGCGGTTTCTTTTAGCGTTGTCATGGCCCAATCGAAAATTCCTTTTTCTGTAAGCGTAATATGCTCTACACAGTTTGCAATGCTCCAGGTAGAATCATTCGGTTTCCAGTTTAATTGTTCGTCGCTTAAGCCTTTGGTTTCCTTGTCGAGCAGCGCTTTAGCGGAAGCGCGGTAAGAAAGCAGGTATGCCCGTTCTTTTTGAGTAATGGGCGCATAAACTGTAAAGCTGCAAAGTGCAACAAATGCCAGTGTGCAAAAAATAGTTTTCATTCGTAAATTTTTTATGGTTTTTGTTAGATGCCTATTTAAATGGACGGGTAGGGAATTTACCAAATAATCATGCTTTCGGGTGGGCAAAATTCTTATGGCTCAATTCATGAATTTCAAATTTGGTTTAGAGAAAATAGTTTTCCTCCCGGTTGATAATCTGCTGCAACGGTAGCGTTGCATTTCCTAGTCGGGTTTGAAGCTATTGTACCGCAAATTTATACTTCCTTTCAAATAGAAATCAATGGCTGACCATTATTTTTTTTTGGCTGCCGCTTTTTTCTTGGCCGCTGCTTTTTTCTTTGGCGCTGCCTTTTTTTTAGCCGCTGCTTTTTTTACAGGTTTATCAAATGCGCCGGGTTCTTCGGCTACAATCATTTTTTTGACGTCGTCAAGCGAAACGGTGGCAAGATCGTCGGCGGTGTATTTTTCACCGTTTTCTTTTCTTCCCAGTTTGATCATCTTTTTGCCAAACCTGATAAAAGGTCCCCAACGGCCATTTTCAAGTGCTATTTTCTCCTCAGGCCATTGTTGAATATAACGGTTGGCTTCTTTTTCAATTTTTGCTTCGATCAGCTCGTTGATATCCTGCGCGGAAAGGTTGTCAAAATCATACCGGCGCGGTACATTAATGAACATATCGTTCCACTTGATGAAAGGGCCGAAGCGGCCTTTGCCCTTGGTAACAGGCTTTTCGTTAAAATGCGCGATCGGCGCATCAGCCTCCTGTTTTTCCTTAATCAGCTCAATGGCGCGGTCCATATCCACGCTAAAAGGATCTTCGCCCTTTGGAATGGAAATGAAGTCGTCGCCCAATTTTACATAAGGGCCAAAGCGGCCGATATTAACCGATACTTCTTTGCCTTCAAATTCGCCCAAAACGGCGGGGAGCTTGAAAAGATCGAGCGCTTCTTCCAGCGTAATAGTTTCAATGCTTTGTCCCTTTTGCAGCGATGCAAAACGTGGTGTTTCTTCTTCGTCTACGCTGCCAATCTGCACCATCGGGCCAAACCGCCCCATACGGGCAATCACCGGCTTTCCGCTTTGCGGGTCTTTGCCCAGTTCGCGCTCGCCTTTAATGCGTTCGGCAGTCTCAATCGTTTTATCAACCTCTTCTTTAAAAGGGTTATAAAACTTGTCAATCATATTGTTCCACTCCAGCTTTCCTTCCGCAACATCGTCAAATTCATTTTCGATGCGGGCGGTAAAGCCGTAGTCCATAATATCATCAAAATGCTGGTTTAAAAAGTCTGTTACCACCAGCCCAAGATCAGTTGGGAAAAGTTTTGACTTTTCGGCGCCCGTTGTTTCGGTCAACGTCGCTTTACTGATTTGATCATTTTTTAAAGTAAGCTGGCGATAATTTCTTTGCACGCCTTCCTTATCTCTTTTTTCAACATATTCCCTTTTCAGAATGGTAGAAATAGTGGGCGCATAGGTCGAAGGCCGCCCGATCCCCAGTTCTTCGAGTTTTTTTACCAGCGAAGCTTCTGTGTAGCGTGGCGAAGGGCGGGTAAATTTTTCCGTGGCTGTCATTTGCACCAGCGGCAATACCTGCTGCAACTGCAAAGGAGGCAGCATACCTTCGCTGGTTTCTTCTTCGTTGATGTCTTCTTCATCGCGGTCTTCGCGATATACTTTTAAAAACCCTTCGAATTTGATAACTTCACCCGAAGCTGTCAACTGCTCTTTGTTTGTGGAAATATCAATGGTAGCAGTAGTTTTCTCTAATTGTGCGTCGGCCATCTGGCTGGCCATGGTTCTTTTCCAGATAAGTTCGTAAAGGCGCTTCCACTCTGCGTTTTCTACAGTAGTGTGGTTCATATAGGTGGGGCGAATGGCTTCGTGGGCCTCCTGTGCTCCCTGATTTTTATTCTTATAACGGCGAAACTGGTGGTAATTGTCGCCATACATCGAATTAACAGTATTCGTGATATCGCCCAGCGCCGTTTCACTCAGGTTGACACTATCCGTACGCATATAAGTAATGTGACCGTTTTCATACAACTGCTGGGCAATACGCATGGTGCGGCTCACGCTGTAACCCAGCTTTCGGCTGGCTTCCTGTTGCAGGGTGGAAGTGGTAAAAGGCGCGGCCGGCGTTCTCTTGCCGGGTTTCACCTGGATGTCTTTGACCGTGTAATTCGCGTTTTGGCAGGATTGCAAAAACTGCTCAGCTCCCTCGTGAGCGTCAAATCTTTTTCCCTCCGCTTTAAAATTGATTTGTTTTCCGGCATTATCGGTAGCTGTAAAAATGGCTTCAACTTTAAAATTGCTTTTGGCATCAAAAGCGTTGATCTCGCGTTCGCGCTCTGCGATCAGGCGAACGGCCACACTTTGCACACGGCCCGCGCTCAAATTGTTTTTCACACTGATTTTCCGCCAAAGCACCGGGCTTAGTTCAAATCCAACAATGCGATCCAGCACCCGGCGGGCCTGCTGGGCGTTCACCAGGTTCATGTCGAGTTTTCGGGGCGTTTCTACCGCCGCTTTGATGGCCGGCTTGGTGATTTCATGGAAAACAATCCTTTTGGTTTGATGCGGGTCGAGGCCCAATACCTCACACAAATGCCAGCTGATGGCTTCTCCTTCGCGGTCCTCATCCGTTGCTAACCAGATTTCTTCACTTTTGCCAGCCAGGGTTTTCAACTCTCTTACCACCTTTTCCTTGCCGTCGCTAACGACGTATCTTGGCTGAAACTTTTTTTCTATATCGATGCCCATCCCCGCCTTTTCCAGGTCGCGGATATGACCGAAACAGCTTTTTACCTGAAAATCTTTTCCCAGGAACTTTTCAATCGTTTTCGCCTTTGCAGGGCTCTCCACTATCAGTAAATTCTTCGCCATTTCTCAACGCAATATTTATATTTTATGAACCTGACAGACCGTTTTTGCTCAAAAAAACCTCATGATATCATGGAGGACACACCAGTTTAAAAAGCATTTGCCGGCAGGTATTTTTGGGAACAAGATTAGTACATTTTTTATAAATGCTGAATAATTTGTAACGGCATCGCCTTTAGAGGAATATTGCCATGCGGTTTGGCGATGGTTAAAGGGAGCATTCTGTCATTCTTTTTTTTATTAAAAATTAGCGATATGTTTTGTCGCACCGGTGCGAGGTTTATTGAAGAAAATCGACCACCGCATTAATTACGTTTGGATCCCGATAAATACGCCGGTGCCCCAGATTTTCCGTAAAAAGAAAATGAAAATGGGGCAGCTCCATGTTCTTCACCCGCATCGCATCGGCGATCGGTGTAACCTTATCGTCATGATCATGTACCCAAAAAACCTGTCCACCCATTTGCGGAGCACATCTTTCCAAAGAAAACCAGTCCACATCCCGGCCGCTAAGCTGTTGAATCTTTGCAAAAAAATATTGTTGTACCATTAAATCGGTAATGCGCATTTCCCTAAAAAAGGCCTCAATCAATTGCCGCGAGTTGGCGGCAGGCGCAATCAGTACCGTTTTGCTATTCGTGGTTCCGCTGTCTTCAGCGAGGTTCATACTCACGGCCAATCCACCAAAAGAATGACATAAAGAAGCATCGAAGTCGCCAAAATGCCGGCAGATAGCCTCGATAAACATTTTATATGTTATGGCGGTGAGTTGTTTTCCGCCGCTCTTGCCGTGGGCCGGAGCGTCAAAGGCGATCACTTCGTAGCCTTTTGCTGCCAGAGCGTTTGCCAAATGTTTGAAATTTGCTGAAGCCGACCTAAAGCCGTGCGCAATGAGTAGTTTTTTGTCTGCTCCTTTATTCCAGCGATAGCCAACGGCTGCCTGGCCCTCAAATTGAAATGACAGCGGCTCGGCGTTTTCTATTTCACGCGCCTCATAAACCATTCTAAAGTAAGGCGTGCAGAAAACGTGAAAAGCTTCTGCCGCAGCGCGTTTTTTTGAAAATAAGGTCAACAACCTGATCTTATTGCGAAAATAACTGACAACAAAATTTTGTATTTTCATGTTTAGCGAAGATAACAGGAAAGGCAGAAGTTATGTATGGGCTGCTTTTATCCATTTTCAATTATAAAAAAATCGGGCTTGCCCGTTAAAACCAAACGATGGACATAGTTTTGATAGGATCGGGAAATGTGGCTGCGGTGCTGGGAAGAAAATTTGTAGCGGCTGGCCACAACATTCTGCAAGTGCTAAGCAGAAATGCAACATCTGCCTCTGAGCTGGCTTACGAATGGAACACCGAGTCTGCTAATTATACCAGCTTGATCAACAAAGAAGCGGACGTTTATATTATAGCGGTTGCTGATCGGGCGATCGAAGAAGTGGTAGCTGATATTTCGCTGCCGGGCAAAGTTGTAGCGCATACGGCTGCGGCGGTTGACATGAGCGTGTTAAAGAAAGTTACGGCAAATTATGGCGTATTTTATCCTCTGCAAAGCCTTCGAAAAGATCAGGAGGAAATGCCGGAGACGCCGATCTATACGGAAGCGGCAAACGAAGAGGCAAAGAAAGTACTCGATCAACTGGCCCAATCGATATACAAAAATGCGGTGTTTGAGGCGGATTATGACAAAAGAACCAAACTTCATGTAGCGGCCGTGTTTGTCAATAATTTCACCAACCATATTTTCACGCTTGCAGAAAAATACTGCCAGCAGGAGGGCATCGATTTCTCCGAATTACTGCCGCTGATCAACAACACTTTTTTCAGGCTTCACAAAGCTTCCCCCGGATCTTTACAAACCGGTCCGGCGGCCAGGGCAGATATGGAAACGATCCACAAGCACCGGGAAATGCTCGGCAAGCATCCTCAGATATTAGAATGGTATGATCTGTTTACAGAACGTATTTTAAAAAGCCCTCTCAGCTAGTTGTGCGATTCAACTACATTTGCATTGGAAAATCAAATAAATGAATGTTTTAGAGGGACTTCAGAAAGTCGATACTTTTATTTTTGATGTAGATGGCGTACTGACGGATAGCACCGTCTTGGTGCTCGAAAGCGGCGAGATGGCACGGCGAATGCATATCAAAGATGGCTATGCGCTGCAACTGGCTATCAAAAAAGGTTACCGGATTTTTATCGTTAGCGGTTCGTCGCCCAGCGCTGTGGCGCAACGGCTCAACTATCTGGGGATTAAAGATGTTTTCTTTAAAGTAAAAGATAAGAAAACCTTTGTGGCAGATCTTGCCAGGGAGCATGGCTTTGATTTAAATAATGCTATGTTTATGGGAGATGATATGCCTGATTTGCCGGTCTTTGATATCGTAGGACTAGCGGCCTGTCCGGCCGACGCGGTAACGGAACTGAAAATTGCGGCCGGGTATATTGCTTTTAAACCGGGCGGTGAAGGCTGCGTGAGGGAGGTGATCGAAAAAGTATTAAAAATAAGAGGTGATTGGCAGGAAACCACTTCGGTTGCCTCGACCTAAATTAAAGCATTTAACCCGACCCTAAATTGAGTATATGGCGCTTTTAAAGCCATTTTTAAAACTGATTCGTTGGCCCAATCTGGTGTTCATTATCATCACCCAGTTGTTGTTCGAATATTGCATTTACCGCTCGGTGTATGCGCACAATATTCCTGATTATAATCATTTTCAGTTTGTACTGCTGGTGGTGGCTTCTGTGTTGATAGCGGCCGCGGGCTATATCATTAATGATTATTTCGACATCAATATAGATTTGGTGAACAAACCCGATCGCATTGTGCTCGATAAGACCCTGAGCAGGAGATGGGCCTTGGCCTGGCATCTCATCTTCAGTGTTGTTGGCGTAGTGCTCACAGCTATTGCAGTCGGGATCTTTTCAAGATGGTATTTAATTATTGCGAATATTGTCTGCGTTATTTTGCTTTGGTTTTATTCCGCAAGGTTTAAAAAGGATTTGCTGATAGGTAATATCATCGTTTCTTTGCTCACCGCCTGGACAATTTTAATTATTTTCTTATCCAAATATTCCTTTATGGACGCTTTCAGTCAAAGCGATACCGGCCAGGGAAGGTTTTTTAAGTTCGCCATTCTCTATGCCGGATTCGCGTTTATCATTTCCCTGATCAGAGAGGCGGTGAAAGATATTGAGGATATGCCCGGTGATGAAAAGTTTGGTTGCAGAACTATGCCCATCGTTTGGGGAATCAATGCCACCAAGGTTTATGTAATGGTTTGGCTTACTGTTTTGATCATTATGCTTTTAATCATCCAGATTTATGTGATGCAGTTTCGATGGTGGTGGGCAGTTGCGTATTGCTTTGTTTTTATTTTTGTGCCGCTCCTATTTATCTTTAGAACATTGATCAGGGCGCAATCCACGAGGGATTATAGCAGGCTGAGCCTGTACACCAAGCTGGCTATGTTTGCCGGCATTTTATCGATGATCTTTTTCCATATATATTTATAAGCTATGACAAATTCAGTTGTGTTGGCTTCTTCTTCTCCGCGAAGAAAGCAACTACTCGAATGGGCCGAAATTCCTTTTGAAATTGTGGTTGAACCGGTAGAAGAAACGTTTCCGCCAGACTTAGAGCCGGCAGATGCTGCGCAACACATCGCCTTAAAAAAAGCAAAGGCGGTGCAGCCGCTTTTGCCTGCTGAAAAAATAATTATTGCGGCTGACACTATGGTCGTTTTAGACCGCACGATTATCGGCAAACCGAAGGATAAAAATGATGCTGTTGAAATCTTGATGAACCTTCAGGGAAGGGTGCACCAGGTGATTACAGGCGTTGCGATTTTGAAAGGTGATCAACAAATCCTGTTTGCTGATATCACCGAGGTGACTTTTAATCCGCTGACGAAAGAAGCATTGGTTTTTTATGTGGAAAAATATAAGCCCTATGACAAAGCCGGCGCTTACGCCATACAGGAATGGATCGGCGTTGTAGGTATAAAAAAGATCAATGGGGACTTCTACAACGTGATGGGACTCCCTGTGAGCAGGTTGGTTGCTGCTTTAAAGAATATTTGATATTTTTATATCGAATATTTGAGCTAACACTATGAATGAAAAACTGCTGCAATTTATCTGGCGTTTTCAATATTTTAATCGTTCTCAACTGTCCACTACCAAGGGTGAAAAAGTTGAAATTGTCAATCCGGGAAGTTTAAATACGAATCAGGGCCCTGATTTTTTGAATGCGCGTATTCGTATCGGCAACACCTTGTGGGTGGGCTCGGTCGAGATTCATCTGCGCGGCTCTGACTGGCAAAAACATGGCCATGAAGGAGATCAAAATTATACCAATGTGGTGCTGCATGTCGTCTATCAACACGATATTTCGATTAATGAAATTCCTGTTATTGAATTGGGTGGCCGTATCTCAACAACGCTTCTCGAGCGTTATGCCGATTTAATGCAGTCGCAGCATTTTATTCCCTGCGAACCGATGATCAGTAGCGTGCCTGACCTGATTCTTACGGCCACAAAAGACCGCTTGGTAGCAGAAAGGTTGCAGCGGAAAGTAAGCGTTGTTACGAATTTTTTGGAAACCACTCACACCCATTGGGAAGAAAGTTTTTGGTGGCTGCTGGCGCGGAATTTTGGCGCCAAAACCAATGCCGAAGCATTCGAGGCCATGGCACGCAGCATTCCGCTGACCCTGTTAGGTAAACATAAAAGCCAGTTGATTCAATTAGAAGCATTGTTGCTGGGCCAGGCCGGTCTGCTTGGCGGCCGATTTGAAGAAGCTTACCCCACCATGTTAAAAAAGGAATATCTTTTTTTGAAATCAAAATATGCCCTCAAGCCTGTCCATGTTCCTGTTCGTTTTTTACGCATGCGGCCTTCTAATTTTCCAACCTTGCGTTTGGCACAATTGGCTGCTTTGATCTTCAATTCGGTGCATCTTTTTTCCAAAATGATTGAAGAGCCGGAGCTTAACAAAGTGAGATCGTGGTTTGCTGCTGCGCCCAACGATTTTTGGAAATATCATTACTCTTTAAAAGATGAAGCACACTTTAAAGAAAAATCAATCGGCGCTTCCATGATCGACAATATTATTGTCAACACCGTTATCCCTTTTTTATATGTTTATGGTAGTCGAAATGCAAAGTCTGATTTGATAAAAAAAGCCGCTGAGTGGCTCGAAAGTTGCCGGGCTGAAAAAAATGCGATCACAAAAGGCTTTGAGAACAGGGGTATACCTCACAAAACCGCTTACGATTCGCAGGCTTTAATAGAGTTGAAAACCCAATATTGCGATCTAAAAAAATGCCTCTCTTGTCCTATTGGAAGCGCCCTTATAAAAAATTAAACGATCGTATAATACTTCTTTTTCATCAGTTATGTATTAAAAATATTTTTGGCGGATTGTGCAACCATATTGGCACGGCGTTTGTCTAATGATGCAAAAATCTGTGGTAGTAATCTAATAATCTAAATGGATGCGTACCACGGCCATTTAAACTTAAATCCTTATAAGATGAAAACTAGAAAAGCAATTTTTATCGGAGCGGCTATGATCTTTTCAACAATGGTAGCTCAGGCACAAAGTATGAAGAATATGATTAAGATTGGCGCGCTTGCGGGTGCCTCCGTGCCGTCTAACAATGCGGGCGCTGGCGCCGGCTTAGACCTGGCTTACCAAAATCTTGTAACACCCAATTTTGGTTTAGGTATCGCAACAGGTTACCAGCATCATTTTGGTAAAGACAATGAAGTGGGAGGAACCACTTTAAATAACAACGACTTTGGCGTGGTACCTGTAGCTGCGCTCGTGCGCTATTATCCCAAGGCTGAAGGTATTTATATCGGAACCGATCTGGGTTATGGCGTAATAACCGGCGATGCTGATGTTGCTTCTAATGCGGGTGTGGCACGTCCCGACGGAGGTTTTTATTTGAAACCAGAAGTAGGCTATCATAATCGCAACTGGAACATTTTTGCTCATTACTCAAAAGTGTTTACCGGCGATAAAGGAACGGTAAACGTAGGTAATGGTTCTCAAAAATATAATGCAGGCATCATTGGTGTCGGTCTGGCTTATAATATAGGTTTAGGCTTAGGAAGATAATTTACACAAACCAACCATATCTTATCCTTGGTCCGGCTGTTTAACCTCAGCCGGATTTTCCTTTTTATAAACATGTATGATATTTGTTTTCCCCTCAACCAGCCTTTAATTCTCAATTTATCGGCTTAATTTTGCAGGATGCGAAAGTTAAATATGGCAGAGCTGGGGCGAAAGTCGGTAGCGGAGGTAAAGTCATCTGAAAAGATTCCCATCATTGTCGTACTGGAGAATATAAGAAGCGCTTATAATGTGGGCAGCGTATTCAGAACCAGCGATGCATTTTTAATTGAAGCAATTTATATAACAGGCTATTCGGCGAAGCCGCCGCACAAAGAAATAAAAAAAACAGCTTTGGGCGCAGAGGAGGCAGTAAGCTGGCAACATTTTCCGTCGGCGACGGAGGCGATTGCTACACTACGCGCAGAAGGGTATATGATTTATGCGATCGAACAAGTGGAGAATAGCACATATTTACATAATCTCGACTGGCAGCCGGGCCAGCGAATCGCCATGATTTTTGGAAACGAAGTGAGTGGGGTTGAACAAACGACTATCGGGCTATGCGACGGTTGCGTTGAAATTCCGCAATTAGGTATGAAACATTCCTTAAACATTGCGACGGCGGCGGGAGTGGTGCTTTGGGACCTGGTGAGAAGAACTTTAATCAATGAAACAAATGTCAAAGGCTAAAAAATATCTAAGTCTTATCAAATTTTCGCATACCATTTTTGCGATGCCTTTTGCCCTGATAGGTTTTTTTCTGGGCGTCGTAGCGTTTCATTATCTGAGCGACACGTCTTACATTCCTGTTGCTGCATCGATAAAGCAGTTTTTTGCTGAGAAATGGTATATTTTTATTTTGATCATGCTCTGTATGATCTTCGCGCGCAGCGCAGCGATGGCTTTCAATCGTTACCTCGACAGGCATTTTGATGCAAAAAACCCGAGAACGGCTGTTCGTGAAATTCCGGCGGGCGTGTTGAGGGCCGACCGGGTTTTATGGTTTACAATTATTAATTCGGTATTATTTATAGTATGTACTTACTTTATCAATACGATTTGTTTTTTGCTATCACCCGTCGCCTTGGCCGTGGTTTTGGGCTATAGCTACACAAAAAGATTCACACCCCTGTGCCATTTGGTATTGGGTTTGGGCCTGTCTTTAGCGCCTATTGGCGCCTATCTTGCCGTCACAGGCCGGTTCGATTTGCTACCCATCCTTTTTTCCTTTGCAGTGATATTTTGGGTGAGCGGTTTCGATATTATTTATGCGTTGCAGGACGAAGAGTTTGATAAAAACAATGAGCTTTATTCCATTCCATCGGTATTAGGAAAAAAGAAAGCTTTGCGCGTATCCGAGTTGCTGCATGTGTTGAGCGCGCTCTGCGTTATTGTGGCCGGCCTGCTGGGCGGGTTTTCGTGGCTCTATTGGATGGGTGTCCTGGTTTTCGCCGGCATGTTGATTTATCAGCATAGCATTGTTTCCGCCGCCGATCTACGTCGGGTCAACCTGGCTTTTATGACGGCTAACGGCATCGCGTCAGTAGTATTTGCAGTATTTGTGGTGGCCGATCTTTTTATTAACGATATGTTCCGCACCTTTTAATTAATATCAATTTGCCTCGTATTCTTTCTATCGATTATGGTTTGAAGCGAACAGGAATCGCGGTGACGGATCCGTTTCAGATCATTGCGACCGGCCTAACTACCATCGATTCCAAACAATTGATCCCTTTCTTAAAAGATTATTTTTTGCGGGAGGAAGTAGAAAAGATAATTATCGGCCTGCCCAAAAACTGGGATGAAACCGATACCCACGCCACGCCCCTGGTGGAGAAAGCCATTAAAAATTTAAAAAAGAGTTTTCCCAACATGCCGCTTGAAACGGTCGACGAGCGCTTCACGTCCAAAATGGCGAAGGATGCCATGCTTGAAATGGGTTTAAAAAAAATGCAACGGCGCAACAAGGCGCTCGTTGATGAAATTGCTGCCACCATCATGTTACAGGAATATTTAAATAGATAGGCGAGGAGTGCAATTGGCAGGGGCCGCCACAACGAAGTTTAATAAGCTATCGCAATATCAATTACCTTTGCACGCATGATTCTTCCAATTGTAGCGTACGGCAATCCCGTTTTACGAAAAGTAGCAGATGAAGTTGATCCTGACTATCCGGGATTAAAAGAACTGATTGCAAATATGTGGGAAACCATGTATGCCAGTAATGGCGTGGGCTTGGCCGCACCGCAAATCAATAAATCCATTCGTCTTTTTGTTATCGATTCTGAACAGATTTTCGAAGGCATGGAAGATGAGGAGGAAAAAGCGCAGTATCCCGGCGATGAAGGTGCAAAAAAGGTTTTCATCAACGCCTATATTAAAGAATTGAATGGCACGCCCTGGGCCTATAATGAAGGTTGCCTGAGTATCCCCAAGATCAGGGAGGATGTCGTTCGTTCGGGATCGGTGACGCTCGAATATGAGGATGAGCATTTTAATCTTCATACCGAAACCTTCACCGGGATTACAGCCCGCGTGATCTTACACGAATACGATCACATCGAGGGAAAGCTGTTTATCGATTATCTGCCTCCTTTAAAAAAGCAACTACTGAAAAGAAAACTCAGCGACATTTCTTCTGGAAAAATCAAAGTAGATTATAAAATGTCTTTCCGCTAAGGTCAGATCAGGCCGTCATCGGCGAAACTATAATAACCGTCGGCGCTCACGATTACGTGGTCCAAAACTTGAATATCTAACAGGCTGGCTGCCTGTTTTATTTTTTCTGTCAGGTATTCATCTGCGCGGCTGGGCCGCAGGCTTCCGGATGGGTGGTTGTGACTCAAAATCAGTGCGACCGCATTTTTTTCAATAGCGTGCTTCAGAATGACCCGAGGGTCGGCAACCGTGCCACTAATGCCACCTTCGCTAATGATATCAAAACTGATGATTTTGCTGGATCGGTTGAGATAAATGACCGCGAAAACTTCGTGCTGATAGTCTTTCAGCCGCTCTTTCAGAAAATCGGCAGTTTCCTTTGCCGTGACGACCCTGTTTTTATCCGGCATGTGGCCCTTTTGCCTTCTTCTGCCCAGTTCGAGCGCCGCAGCAATAGTGATGGCTTTGGCCAGGCCGATGCCCTTTATTTTCATGAGCTGTGATAAACTTAAAGCGCCCAGGTCGTGAAGATTATTATTGCCAAGCGCTAAAATTTCCCGGGCAAGGTCTACGGCTGATTTTTCTTTGGTACCATGGTTGATCAAAATGGCTAATAGTTCCGAATCACTGAGGTTTTCGGCGCCCGCTGCGGCCAAGCGCTCTCTGGGCCGATCGTTAGAGGCCCAATGTTTAATGGTGTTTTTTGGTTGCATGCCTCAAAATAGAAAATAATTTTTGAATATCGAAGCCTTTATGGCTCGCGGTTTTTACCATCGGTGCGTCTGATCAATTAAATGTAAAAAACTATGGCACACTCCAAATAAAAAAATATCTTCGCCGCTCATTTTAGAAGACTATGCAGAAAGCTCAATCCATTCAACATGCTGCTAAGATATTTTCGGGAACTGCTTCGCGTGAATTATCCGCAGAAATTTGTACGCATTTCGGCTGCGAGCCGGGAAATGTAAGTATTCAGCGTTTTGCCGACGGCGAAATCTCACCCAACTACCTGGAAAGTGTCAGAGGCGATTATATCTTTTTGATCCAAAGTACCTATTCGCCGGGAGATAACCTGATGGAACTGTTGCTAATGATTGATGCCGCCAAAAGGGCTTCCGCGTATAAAGTGATCGCTGTTTTGCCTTATTATGGATATGCGCGCCAGGACAGGAAAGACCGGCCGCGGGTGGCGATTGGCAGTAAGCTGGTAGCCAATATGATCACGGCGGCTGGCGCTGATCGTGTGATTACCATGGACTTACACGCGCCGCAGATCCAGGGGTATTTCGATATTCCCGTAGATCATCTCGATAGCCACGCTGTTTTTATCCCCTATGTGGAACAGTTAAAGTTAAAAAACCTTACCTTTGCGGCCCCTGACGTGGGAGCAACGAATCGCATCAGGGAAATAGCCAGCTATTTTAATGCAGAAATGGTTATTTGTGACAAGCACAGAAAGCGTGCGAACGAGATTGGAAGTATGACGTTGATCGGTGATGTAGAAGGGAGAGATGTGGTGATCATTGACGATATATGTGATACAGGTGGAACGCTGGCAAAATGCGCTTCATTGATAAAAGAAAAGGGTGCTAATAGTGTAAGAGCGATGATTACACACCCGCTGTTGAGCGGAAAGGCTTACGAAAATATTGAGTCGAGCGTGTTGGAAGAATTGGTGGTTTGTAACACCATTCCATTAAAAAGAGAAAGTGAGAAGATAAAAGTTATTTCCGTGGCGCAACTGTTTTCAGTGGCCATCAAACACGCTTTCGAAAATAAAAGTATCACAAGTTTGTTTGTACACTCAAATTTGAGAACGAGTTAGTAAATATTTAAACAACATAAAAATGAACACAATTACAATCGAAGGACAACTGAGGACCGAATTCGGCAAGTCAGCCACCCGCCAGGTTCGCTCTCAGGGACATGTGCCTGCTGTAATTTACGGGGGTGCTAAAGAAATCAATTTCAGCGCACCGGCAGCGGCTTTCAAATCATTAGTTTACACGCCAAATTTCCAGTTTGCAGAAGTGAAAGTTGACGGTGCTACTTACAAATGCATTCTGAAAGATCTTCAGTTTGATAAAGTAACAGACGCGTTGATTCACCTGGATTTATTAGAGCTTGTGGAAGACAAGAAAGTAATCGCTACCGTTCCTTTAAAATACACGGGCACTGCAAAGGGTGTTAAAGCTGGTGGTAGGTTTGTCTCTAAAATCAAATCTGTAAAAGTTAAAACTTTACCTAAGCATTTGACTGAAACTATCGAAGTGCCTATTGATGATCTTGAAATTAACGGTAACATCCGTATCGAAGATATCAAAGCTCCCGAAATGGAGATTCTCAACTCTCCGCGTATTCCGGTAGCATCTGTAGTGATGACAAGGCAGTTGAAGCAGGAAGAAGCTGCTGCAGCAAAAAAATAATCGCTTACAACAAGAACGAATCCGCAGGCTGTCTCTCAACGAGGCAGCCTGTTTTGTTTTCCGCGCGGGGTAAATCAGCGCATACCGCTACGCCAACTGCATTATCTGCAATAGATCACGCCATATATACTCAATCCACGCATAAAAATGCGGACCGGAAGAGTTTGGCTTTATTGATTAGCCAAATTGATATTATTCCTTATCTTAGCGCTGAACTTTAGGGGTGTCTGCAAAGTTTGCAGGCTGAGATTTTACCCTTAGAACCTGATCTGGTTCATACCAGCGTAGGAAAAAGTACATGTCTTCTCTTCGTGCAATTCTGCACTATTGGTAGCCATCCCTAAAGTTTTATTGATATAAAATATTTTAAGGATGGAACTTATCATCAATCATAAGAAAAAAATATTGGAAGAGGCTCCCGCTTCGCTGGAAACACTAATGCAGTGGGAAGCCCCCGGCAAATCTAAAGGCGTCGCGGTGGCGCTTAATAATCAGGTCGTGCCCAAAACCGCCTGGGCCTCTACTCCGGTTAAGGCGCATGACGTCGTTCTCATCATTACCGCAACACAAGGCGGCTAATTGTTAACCCTCAAATCTTTTACTACGTGATTAAACAATTAATTACACAGGATGCCTTTCCCTCTTCAAAAAAAATATATGTACAAGGAACTTTGTTTCCCATCAAAGTAGCAATGCGCGAAATCACGCTCAGTTCAACAAAACTGAGTAACGGTTCCGTGGAAGAAAATGCGCCCGTAACGGTTTACGACACCTCCGGGCCCTATACGGATGCCGGCCAGTCTATTAACATTCGCGAGGGGTTGCCCAGGATCAGAGCTTCCTGGATTGTAGGCAGAAATGATGTAACAAAACTGCCTGGCATCACCTCAACATACGGCAAAAAAAGACAGGCAGATGCTTCGCTGGATGAGTTGCGATTTGAATATAGCCATAAGCCGATGATGGCGAAGGCAGGAAAAAATGTAACCCAACTACACTACGCGCGTCAAGGTATTATAACTGCAGAGATGGAATATGTAGCCATCAGGGAAAATCAAAAAATAGAACAATTGGCTGCTGTTTCCCCAGAGATGCAACATCAGCATCTGGGACAAAACTTTGGGGCAAATACGCCCCGGCGTACCATTACCCCGGCTTTTGTTCGCGATGAAATTGCGGCCGGTCGGGCTATTATTCCATGTAATATCAATCATCCTGAAGCCGAGCCAATGATCATAGGCCGCAATTTTTTAGTTAAGATCAACGCCAATATTGGTAATAGCGCTGTTACATCCAGTATAGAAGAAGAAGTGGAAAAGGCAGTTTGGGCCTGCCGTTGGGGAGCAGACACAATTATGGATCTGTCTACCGGTAAAAATATTCATGAAACAAGAGAGTGGATCATACGCAACACACCGGTGCCGGTGGGCACGGTTCCTATTTACCAGGCATTGGAAAAGGTAAAAGGTGTGGCTGAAAACCTAACCTGGGAGATTTTCAGGGATACGCTGATAGAGCAGGCAGAGCAGGGCGTGTCTTATTTTACAATTCACGCCGGTGTTCTATTGCGTTATATCCACCTGACTGCAAAAAGGGTAACCGGCATCGTTTCAAGGGGCGGCTCCATCATGGCAAAATGGTGCTTGTTTCATCATAAAGAAAATTTTCTTTACACGCATTTTGAGGAAATCTGTGAGATAATGAAACGTTATGATGTCTCCTTTTCATTAGGTGATGGTTTACGTCCTGGTTCAATTGCAGATGCCAACGATGCCGCCCAGTTCGCTGAGCTGGAAACGTTGGGAGCGCTTACGCGCCTGGCCTGGAAACATGATGTTCAGGTAATGGTGGAAGGCCCGGGTCATGTACCGATGCATTTGATTAAGGAAAATATGGACAAACAGTTGGCTGCTTGCAGCGAAGCGCCCTTTTACACCTTAGGTCCGCTCACAACAGATGTAGCGCCAGGCTACGACCATATAACATCAGCTATTGGAGCGGCTATGATTGGTTGGTATGGATGTGCCATGCTATGTTATGTGACACCCAAAGAACACCTGGGGCTGCCCAGTAAAAAGGATGTTAAAGATGGCGTTATCACATACAAACTGGCGGCTCATGCGGCCGATCTGGCAAAGGGGCACCCGGGCGCACAATATAGAGACAATGCGCTAAGCAAAGCCCGGTTTGAATTTAGATGGCAAGATCAGTTCAACTTATCGCTCGATCCCGATACGGCCCGGGACTTTCACGATGAAACGCTTCCGGCAGATGGAGCCAAAACAGCTCATTTCTGCTCCATGTGTGGTCCCAAGTTTTGTTCTATGAAAATTACTCAGGAAATCCGTGAGTCGGCAGAAGCAGGCATGGCAGACAAGTCCAGAGAGTTTGTCAGGCACGGTAAAGCGCTATATATATGATCATCGTGATTTCGTCTGACAAGGCTCCAAAGCAGGAACCTTCTTACATAAACAAGATGTTTGCAAATGGCCTCGACCTGTTCCATTTGCGTAAATACGAAATGGGTGATGTCGAATTAAAAATGTTTGTAGAAAAAATAGATCGGCCATATCGCGAGCGGTTGGTACTACATCATCAACATCATTTGGCGAAAGAGTGGGGAATAACCCGATTGCATTTCGGAGCAGATGCGCGAAACAGGGCGGCAGATCTGCCTTACAGGAGCGCGTTTCTGCTATCTACCTCCGTTCATTGCATTCGGGATTTCAATAGGCTTGAAGATCATTGGAGCTACGCATTCTTGTCGCCGGTATTTGCAAGCATTTCAAAACGAGGTTATGGGAAAAATAGCAATGTGTTCCATTCATTAATCGACCGCGAAAAATCTAATATTCAGTTGATAGGCTTGGGAGGCATTCATTGCGGCAACTGTGAAGAAGTGTTAAAAAAAGGGGTTGATGGAATCGCCCTCATGGGCGGTGTTTGGCAAAATCAGCATCCGTTAAATGCATTTATTGATGTTAAAAGAAAGACCGATCGTTTTAAGCATAGCCGGCTTTGACCCTTGTGGCGGAGCAGGCGTTTTGGCCGATATAAAAACTATAGAGCAGCACCAGGTGCAAGGAATGGCAATAATTACGGCACACACTATTCAAACCGAGCAGGAGGTGGCTGCTTTGGAATGGCAACCGCTTGATTTGATATTAACTAGCATTCGCATTTTAGCAGAAAAGTATCCCGTCTCCGTGGCAAAAATTGGGATTGTTTCGGGCTTTGATTTTTTGCATAAAATTGTTGACGCAATAAAGCAATTGAATGAGAATGCTTTTATTGTCTGGGATCCGATAATCAGCAGTTCCTCTGGAAGGCAATTCTTTGAAATGGATGATGTGACCTGTTGGAAAAAACTGGCTCCGCATATAGATTTGATTACTCCCAATTATCTGGAATATGAATTATTGAAAGCCTATGAAATTTGGAGCACCGCAAATGCTATTTTAATAAAGGGGGGGCACCGCGATCAATTGAAAGGGACGGATTTGTTGATACAAAACAAAAACCACATCGAAATATTTCCAACCGCCGAAAGTGTGCATGCAAAGCATGGGTCGGGCTGCGTGCTCTCGGCGGCCATCGCTTCTAATATTGCATTAGGATACGATTTGCCGGAAGCGTGCCGCCTGGGAAAAATATATGTAGAAAGATTTTTAAACAGTCACCCCTCTTTATTGGGGTATCATCACTATGTTAGCTAAACTTCAATATATATCACAGGGCAATACGTTTTCAGAGCAGGAATATAATGTCCGCAACGCGTTGGATCATGGTGCGGGCTGGGTACAGGTTCGATGGAAAAATGCACCCGTTTTTCAGCATACGGCTCTGGCAAGTGCAGTTAAAAAATGGTGTGAATCCTATCGTGCGGTATGTATTATCAACGACAGCGTGACTATTGCCAAGACAGTTGATGCAGACGGTGTCCACTTGGGATTGGCAGACGATTCCATATTGGAGGCAAGAGCCCAACTTGATCCGGGCAAGCTAATCGGGGGCACTGCGAACTCCTTCGCTGATGTAGTTCAGCGGATAGATGAGCGCTGCGACTATATCGGTCTTGGGCCTTTTAGATTCACCACAACGAAGGAGCATTTAAGTCCGTTGCTTGGTTTGGAGGGCTACCAACAAATAATTGAAGCGCTAAAAAAGGAGTTTAGAGCTGTGCCGCCCATTTACGCAATTGGGGGTATTGAAATTGAAGATATTGAATGCATCCGCTCCGCCGGCGTGCACGGCGTTGCCTTATCACGCTGTATCACGCAACAGCCCCAACTCATTTCATCCATCCATAAAATCTTACATAACAATGTTGCAAATTGGAGATAAAGTTTTTTCATCAAGGCTATTTCTTGGTACCGGGAAGTTTGGGAATTTGAAGGTCATGTGCGACGCCGTAAAGGCCTCTGGAACCGAACTGGCAACCCTGGCTTTAAAGCGAATCGATTTTGAAGCGAAGGAAGATAATTTACTAAACGAGTTGCTAATGCCCGGCGTGGGCCTTTTACCCAACACGTCGGGAGCTCGCAGCGCAAAAGAGGCCGTGCTTGCTGCCCAAATGGCCAGAGAAGCGCTCGATACCAACTGGATAAAACTTGAAATTCATCCGGATCCACGATATCTGATGCCCGACCCGGTCGAAACTTTTAAGGCTGCAGAAGCGCTTGCCAAAATGGGATTTATCGTGCTTCCGTATATCCATGCCGATCCTGTTTTGTGCAAAAGGCTGGAAGATGCAGGAAGCGCTGCGGTCATGCCTTTAGGTGCTCCGATTGGCAGCAATAAAGGACTTAAGACTCTTGATTTTTTGGAAATCATTATTGAACAAAGTAAAGTGCCCGTCATCATTGACGCGGGAATTGGTGCTCCGTCAGACGCCTGCCAGGCGATGGAACTTGGTGCTGATGCGGTTCTTGTTAATACCGCAATTGCGATAGCCGGCCATCCCGTTAAAATGGCCGAAGCATTTAAACACGCGGTTGTGGCCGGCCGAATAGCGTACGAAGCTGGGTTGGGGGCAGTGCAGACGAGGGCTGAAGGCACTAGTCCGCTCACCGCTTTTTTAATTGAAGACTAAAGCAGTTCCTGCTGCGCAACAGAATCAGCCATTTCGATATAACAATGTAACATGAATCACTTTAAGTACGTTTTCCGACAATACACCTGGGATCAGATGAAGCAACGGATTGAGGCGACAACACTGACCGACGTCCGGAACAGTATATCGCGGAAGAAAAAAACGATCGATGATTTCTGCAATTTAATTTCTCCTGTAGCCGCTGCTGAGTTAGAGTATATGGCACAAACGGCAAGAGCTATTACGCAAAAAAGGTTTGGAAAGACCGTGCAATTATTTGCTCCCATGTATCTGAGTAATGAGTGTCAGAATATTTGCACCTATTGCGGCTTTAGTTTGGGCAACAAAATAAGGAGGAAAACATTGAGCAGCATCGAAATAATGCAGGAGGCTGCTGCACTGAAAGCAATGGGTGTTGCGCACGTATTATTAGTAAGCGGGGAGGCAGACAAAATTGCCGGCATCGACTATTTCATGAATGCTGTTCAGTTATTAAGGCCTCATTTTGCCCATATTTCTATCGAAGTACAGCCGCTTTTGCGGCATGAATACAGCGTCTTGCAGCAGGCCGGCGTGCACGCGGTTTTGGTGTATCAGGAAACATATCATGAAAAGGTATATAGGCAGTATCACCCGAAGGGTAAAAAATCCAACTTCCAATTTCGATTAGATACGCCAGACCGGATAGGTAAGGCGGGCTTGCACAAAATGGGCCTCGGTGTTTTGTTAGGCCTCGAGGATTGGCGGGTGGATAGTTTTTTTAACGCGCTGCATATAGATTATTTACAAAAGACATACTGGCAAACCAAGTATTCTGTGTCTTTTCCGCGATTAAGGCCAGCTAAGGGTGTAGCAGGACCTAATTTTCTCATGCAGGATCGTGACTTGTTACAGTTGATTTGTGCGTACCGGATCTGGAACGAAGATTTAGACATTTCCATTTCCACTCGGGAAGCTGAAAAATTCAGAGATCACATCATACAATTGGGACCGACAAGTATGAGTGCTGGTTCTAAAACCAATCCCGGCGGCTACGCCGTCGCCGATGATTCGCTGGAACAATTTGAAGTTGGCGATCATCGGACGATGGAGGTATTTAAAACGGTTGTTAAAAATGCAGGATATAACGCAGTCATGAAGGATTGGGAAGGAGTTTACTCCTAAAGGCGGCCGGGTATTGGTTATTACGGGGTCAGCATTTTTAAGTATGGGACACATAAAATTTTTGAGATGGTATCAGAGGTGTTATTCGATCGCTACAGCCGGCAAATATTTATAGATGAAATTGGTATCGCTGGTCAGCGAAAAATTGCATCCGCGAAAATTTTGGTGATCGGGGCGGGCGGGTTGGGGTGTCCGGTCATACAATATCTAGCGGCTGCAGGCGTGGGTACGATGGGCGTAGCCGATTTCGACAAAGTAGAATTGCATAACCTGAACCGGCAAATCATTCATAAAGAGCAGGCAATCGGTTTTCCAAAAGTGAAAAGTGTGCAGCAGGAAGTCGGACAGCTAAATAGCCGCGTAAACCTAATTCCCATTGAAGACAAGGTGAGGGTTGACAATGTTACGAAACTCATATCAGGTTATGATATCATTATCGACGGTTCCGACAATTTTGACACGCGGTATCTTGTAAATGATGCCTGCGTCGAATTAAGAAAGCCTTTGGTCTACGGAAGTGTTTTGGCATTTGAGGGACAGCTCGCTGTTTTTAATTATAAGGGGAGCAAGCATTTGAGGCATATTTTTCCTGAAATGCCCGGCGCTGAAGAGACACTTACCTGCGATGGCAAAGGCGTACTGGGCCCGTTGCCGGGGATAGTGGGCGCCATGATGGCTATGCAGGCGTTAAAAATATTGGTAGGCCTGCCTGTGGATGTGAATCAACTCACCGTTATTGACACGTTTCATTGGCACTTTTCGGTAGTTACATTTTAGTGAATCCGCAGCGATTTTGATTTTTTTCAAATAAAAGGGGTGAATAAATTTTGTGGTGTAGAATATAGTTCTATATTTGCAGCCCGTTAGCGCGAAGCGGTTGCGGGAAGTTCTTTAAAAGGGGTTGATTTTGGGGGTTTTTAGGAATGGATAATGCGTGTTGGTAGTGAGTGTTTTGGGGTATTGATGAGAGGTGTGGCTATCAAAAAAAACTTTCTTATTTAGTTGAGTTTTTTGAAAGAAAGTGCTTATCTTTGCCGTCCGTTTTTAAGCAGGAGGCGGTTAGTTCTTAGAAAGCAGTTTGGGGTTAGATTTTTTCAAAAAAACTTTGAAAAAAATTTGGCAGAATGAGAAAAGAGTTTACCTTTGCAATCCCAATCGAAAAACGGCGGTTATCTGGTCGTTTCAGTTCTTAAAAAAGTTACAAAAAATGATATGGCGTGAGAGGCGCTGAAGTGGTTCAAACCCGCTGATGTCATCAGGATTCGGGGTGAGTGTTTATGCTCGCTGTAAACCGGAGCAGATCTTTGAAATTTTGGAAGCAATAGCACAATTTGATCTAATTAATTTTAGACACGAAGGTAAGTCAGAAAGCAAATAACATTTGGATTTTTGACACGTTAATTTTTCTCTTTAGAGTAAATTTTACAAGTCAGTAATCAAACTCATTTACAACGGAGAGTTTGATCCTGGCTCAGGATGAACGCTAGCGGCAGGCTTAATACATGCAAGTCGAGGGGTAGAAGAGAGCTTGCTCTCTTTGAGACCGGCAAACGGGTGCGGAACACGTACACAACCTTCCTTTTAGTGGGGGATAGCCCAGGGAAACTTGGATTAATACCCCGTAACATGTTGGTAAGGCATCTTACTAATATTATAGTGGCGACACGCTAGAAGACGGGTGTGCGTATGATTAGGTAGTTGGCGGGGTAATGGCCCACCAAGCCTACGATCATTAACTGGTGTGAGAGCACGACCAGTCACACGGGCACTGAGACACGGGCCCGACTCCTACGGGAGGCAGCAGTAAGGAATATTGGTCAATGGAGGAAACTCTGAACCAGCCATGCCGCGTGGAGGATGAAGGTCCTCTGGATTGTAAACTTCTTTTATATGGGACGAAAAAAGGGTTTTCTAACTCGACTGACGGTACCATATGAATAAGCACCGGCTAACTCCGTGCCAGCAGCCGCGGTAATACGGAGGGTGCAAGCGTTATCCGGATTCACTGGGTTTAAAGGGAGCGTAGGTGGGTTGCCAAGTCCGTGGTGAAATCTCCGAGCTTAACTCGGAAACTGCCGTGGATACTGGTAGTCTTGAATATTGTGGAGGTTAGCGGAATATGTCATGTAGCGGTGAAATGCTTAGATATGACATAGAACACCAATTGCGAAGGCAGCTGGCTACACATATATTGACACTGAGGCTCGAAAGCGTGGGGATCAAACAGGATTAGATACCCTGGTAGTCCACGCCCTAAACTATGGATACTCGACATACGCGATACACTGTGTGTGTCTGAGCGAAAGCATTAAGTATCCCACCTGGGAAGTACGACCGCAAGGTTGAAACTCAAAGGAATTGGCGGGGGTCCGCACAAGCGGTGGAGCATGTGGTTTAATTCGATGATACGCGAGGAACCTTACCTGGGCTAGAATGCGAGTGCCGAACCATGAAAGTGGTTTTTCTAGCAATAGACACAAAGCAAGGTGCTGCATGGCTGTCGTCAGCTCGTGCCGTGAGGTGTTGGGTTAAGTCCCGCAACGAGCGCAACCCCCATCACTAGTTGCCATCAGGTAACGCTGGGAACTCTAGTGAAACTGCCGTCGTAAGACGTGAGGAAGGAGGGGATGATGTCAAGTCATCATGGCCTTTATGCCCAGGGCTACACACGTGCTACAATGGGAAGGACAAAGAGTCGCGACATAGCGATATGAAGCTAATCTCAAAAACCTTCTCTCAGTTCAGATCGTAGTCTGCAACTCGACTACGTGAAGCTGGAATCGCTAGTAATCGTATATCAGCAATGATACGGTGAATACGTTCCCGGACCTTGCACACACCGCCCGTCAAGCCATGAAAGCCGGGTGTACCTAAAGTCGGTAACCGTAAGGAGCTGCCTAGGGTAAAACTGGTAATTGGGGCTAAGTCGTAACAAGGTAGCCGTATCGGAAGGTGCGGCTGGAATACCTCCTTTTTAGAGCACACGACTTACTGGTGCTGTTGTTTCCTTAATTTTAAATTTTTTGGATGGTAGGTAATGGATCATGCATAATAGCCATTAACCAAAAATCAAACAAGTTCTTTACATAAGACCTGATGGCCAATAGGAGTACGGCAATCTAAAAGCCAGTGAAGATAACAACATTGGTACATTAGATGATATTACCTTCTCCCCTTTGGGGCTGGGGGCTATAGATCCGTAGCTCAGCCTGGTTAGAGCACTACACTGATAATGTAGGGGTCACCAGTTCAAATCTGGTCGGGTCTACTTGAAAACAAGTTGATGGTTGATGGTTCATAGTTGGCAGTTTAACTATCAACTAACATCTGACACCTAACAACTCAAATGGGGGGTTAGCTCAGTTGGCTAGAGCATCTGCCTTGCACGCAGAGGGTCATCGGTTCGACTCCGATATCCTCCACTTAAAAAGATCGCCAAAGGGCGGCAAGCGCTAAGTCTGGGGCGTAAAGCTGGAAGGCTTCAAGCAAAAAAGTTCTTTAAATATTTTTGATGAGACATAAAAGGTCTAAAGGTTCGTAACCTAATCATCAGCAGTTGTCTTTATTCCCTTTGGGGGTAGGGGCCAAGTTCTTTGACATATTGGAAAAAATACTGTTAGGAGAGTACCTAACAAGTTTATCGATCATAATTGTATAAATATCACCAATATTTTGGTTGGTCTGAAGCAATGTGGTCGGGTAACAACTACAACAAACTAAAAATAAAGTCCAGATAATATTATCGATTATCTGGCCTCATATTAATTAAGTTTTATAAACCTGCCGTAGGTAGGTAAACTTTTTTAAAGCAATTAAGGGCGTATGGTGGATGCCTTGGGTCTGAGAGGCGATGAAGGACGTGGTAAGCTGCGAAAAGCCGGGGGGAACTGCACACGAGTATTATATCCCCGGATCTCCGAATGGGACAACCTGGTACGTTGAAGACGTATCACCCGCCAACCGGCGGGAGCCAACCCGCTGAACTGAAACATCTAAGTAGGCGGAGGAAAAGAAAATAAGTCAATGATTCCCTAAGTAGTGGCGAGCGAACGGGGAAGAGCCTAAACCACAGCGGCGTGCTGCTGTGGGGTTGTAGGACCGCATTTAGAAAGCATCATCAAGCTGAATTTTTTGGAAAATTAAGCCATAGAGCGTGAAAGCCGTGTAAGCGTAAATTGATGTGGACGAGCGGTATCCTGAGTAGGGCGGGACCGGAGGAATCCTGCTTGAATCTGCCAGCACCATCTGGTAAGGCTAAATACTCCTCAGACACCGATAGTGAACCAGTACCGTAAGGGAAAGGTGAAAAGCACCCTAAATAAGGGAGTGAAATAGTACCTGAAACCGTACGCCTACAAGCGGTCGGAGCCCCATTGGGGTGACGGCGTGCCTTTTGCATAATGAGCCTACGAGTTACTCCTCACTGGCGAGGTTAAGTTAAAAAAAACGGAGCCGTAGCGAAAGCGAGTCCGAACAGGGCGCTTAGTCAGTGGGGGTAGACGCGAAACTTTGTGATCTATCCATGGGCAGGTTGAAGGTTAGGTAAAACTAACTGGAGGACCGAACCCGTTGACGTTGAAAAGTCTTGGGATGACCTGTGGATAGGGGTGAAAGGCCAATCAAACTGAGAGATAGCTCGTTCTCCCCGAAATGTTTTTAGGAACAGCCTCGGTTTATAAAGTCTGTTAGAGGTAGAGCTACTGATTGGGCTAGGGGGCTTCACCGCCTACCAAACCCTGACAAACTCCGAATGCTAACAGATGTTTACCGGGAGTGAGGCTGTGGGCGCTAAGGTCCATGGCCGAGAGGGAAATAACCCAGAATAGCAGCTAAGGTCCCCAATGCATAGTTAAGTTAATCAAACGATGTAGAGCTTCTATAACAGCCAGGATGTTTGCTTGGAAGCAGCAATTCATTTAAAGAGTGCGTAACAGCTCACTGGTCGAGAGGCTCTGCGCGGAAAATAATCGGGTATTAAACTATGAACCGAAGCTCTATGATTGCCACTAGGTGGTATATCGGTAGGGGAGCATTCTAACGGCATCGAAGGTGTACGGCGACGTATGCTGGAGCTGTTAGAAAAGAAAATGTAGGCATAAGTAACGATAAAATAGGTGAAAAACCTATTCGCCGAAAGTCTAAGGGTTCCTGATCAACGTTAATCGGATCAGGGTTAGCCCGGTCCTTAGTCAAACCCGAAGGGGGTAGACGATGGAAAGCAGGTTAATATTCCTGCGCCTGCTATGCATTAAAAGTGACGGAGTATGCTAGGTAAATAAGCTGACGGATTAGCTGAGTGGATCCTTCGGGTGAAGCGTATTACTGAAAGTACTTCCAAGAAAAGCGAGCATAGCAGCCGGTACCGCAAACCGACACAGGTAGACGGGATGAGTATTCTAAGGCGCTCGGGTGAGCCGTGGAGAAGGAACTAGGCAAATTGACGCTGTAACTTCGGGATAAAGCGTACCATCTTCGGGTGGTCTCAGTAAAATGGTTCAACCAACTGTTTAACAAAAACATAGGGCCCTGCAAAATCGAAAGATGACGTATAGAGCCTGATACCTGCCCGGTGCTGGAAGGTTAAGGAAGGGTGTTCGCAGCAATGCAAAGCTCCTGACTGAAGCCCCAGTAAACGGCGGCCGTAACTATAACGGTCCTAAGGTAGCGAAATTCCTTGTCGGGTAAGTTCCGACCTGCACGAATGGTCTAATGAGTTGAACGCTGTCTCCTCCACGAGCCCGGTGAAATTGTAGTATCGGTGAAGATGCCGGTTACCCGCCACGGGACGGAAAGACCCCGTGAACCTTCACTACAACTTTGCATTGATTTTGAATTACGGATGTGTAGAATAGTTGGGACGCTATGAAGCGGTGGCGCCAGCCATTGTGGAGCGGTCGTTGAAATACCAACCTTCTTTGATTTAGAATCTAATGGCTAACGCCACACAGTGCATGGTGGGTAGTTTGACTGGGGTGGTCGCCTCCTAAAGAGTAACGGAGGCTTGCAAAGGTTCCCTCAGTACGGTTGGTAATCGTACGTAGAGCGCATTAGTAAAAGGGAGCTTGACTGTGAGGCAAACAGGCCGAGCAGGGACGAAAGTCGGCTAAAGTGATCCGGCGGTTCTGTATGGAAGGGCCGTCGCTCAAAGGATAAAAGGTACTCCGGGGATAACAGGCTGATCTCCCCCAAGAGCTCATATCGACGGGGAGGTTTGGCACCTCGATGTCGGTTCGTCACATCCTGGGGCTGGAGAAGGTCCCAAGGGTTCGGCTGTTCGCCGATTAAAGTGGCACGTGAACTGGGTTCAGAACGTCGCAAGACAGTTCGGTCCCTATCTGTGGTGGGCGTTAGTAAATTGCGAGAACATGACCTTAGTACGAGAGGACCGGGTCGTACGTACCGCTGGTGTATCAGTTGTGCCGCCAGGTGCAGTGCTGAGTAGCTAAGTACGGACAGGATAAACGCTGAAAGCATCTAAGCGTGAAACCTATCTCAAGATGAGTTTACTTTTAAGGGCCGTAAGAGACTATTACGTTGATAGGCTACAGGTGTAAAGGTGGTAACATCAAAGCCGAGTAGTACTAATTGCCCGTACGCTTTAATTTTATTAAAGCCTCGCCTAACCCCTCTGAAGGAGGGGAATAGGAAAGGCTAAAATGTTAGGTACTCTTCTAATTTTTATTATTTTTTCCAATATGTCACCTTATTGGGTCCGTTTTTAAGCCCTCCTTGTTGGAGGATTTGTAGGGGCCCTAACCTTTTTATGGTGGTTATACCAAGGGTGTTCACCTCTTCCCATACCGAACAGAGAAGTTAAGCCCCTTAAGGCCGATGGTACTGCACCACAATGCGGGAGAGTAGGTAGCTGCCATTCTTTTTAACAGCGCCCTTCAGTAAGCTACTGAAGGGCGCTTTTTTGTGTGATATATGAGCACCCTCTTTCGCCCCCAAACAGCAATATTAGCCAGAGTGTTGTACAAAACATCTAAATAGAAGGACGAATGCGTGAGACGTACGCTAGTTCTAAATCTTTATTGATATTATTTTATCTATTCGATTGTAAGTTGTTACTTTACAGTGAATTCCTAATTTCGATGGTGTAACATGAAATTTTTAATTGTAGGGCTGGGAAATGTCGGGGCCGAATACGCACACACAAGACATAATATCGGTTTTGACGTCGTAGCCGCATTTGTTAAAAAGCATAATGGTGATTTCCGGCAGGACCGGCTGGCTTACACGGCCGAAATAAAATGGAAGAGCAGGGTGTTTGTTTGTGTCTGCCCCACCACCTTCATGAACCTGAGTGGGAAGGCTTTCCATTACTGGATGTCGAAAGAGCGTTTAGCGCTCGAACAAACTTTGACCATTTTAGATGATCTTGCCTTGCCGATCAGTAAGATACGCATGCGCGGCAGTGGCAGCGATGGCGGGCACAACGGCCTGAGAAGTATTCAGGAGACTATCAATTCCGTAGCCTATCCCAAACTTCGTTTTGGCATTGGAAGCAATTTTCCGAAAGGCATGCAGTCCGATTTTGTATTGGGCAAATGGACCAAACAAGAAGAACAGGTCGTCAAAGCAAAAATCGACAAATCCGTAGAAGCGATTGAGCTGTTTGCTACGCAAGGATTAAATGCCGCAATGAACGCTGTGAATAATCTCGTATTTGAGTAAGTTGATAAATCGCAGAAAACTTTTGACATGAAAATTTTTTGTATTGGGAGAAATTATGTGGCGCACGCCAAAGAACTTGGAAACGAAGTTCCGGAAGAGCCAGTGATTTTTTTGAAACCGAAAACAGCGCTATTAAAACCTCATCTTCCCTTCTATTATCCCGAGTTTACTAACGAATTACACTACGAATGCGAACTGGTACTTCGTATCTGTAAAAATGGCCGGTACATTAATAAGAGATATGCGCATCAATATTTTGACGCTATCACGCTGGGCATCGATTTTACCGCCCGTGACATTCAAAACGACCTGAAGAGAAAGGGCTTGCCCTGGGAAAAGGCAAAAGCCTGGGACAATTCCGCCGTGTTGGGAAAATGGAAATCTCTTGACGAGTTTTCAGATCTGAAAAATATTAAATTCGGATTTTATAAGAACAACGACCTGGTTCAACAAGGAAATTCAAACTTGATGATCTACAGTTTCAATGCACTTATTGCAAATATTTCCAAATACTTCTCTTTAAATATTGGCGACGTCATCTTCACCGGAACTCCCTCGGGGGTTGGCGAGGCGCTGCCGGGGGATGAACTCGAAGGAATTCTGGAAGATGAAATTGTTCTAAACCTTGCCGTAGAATAGCCATTTAAAAGTAGTACCTCTTTTTAGTGTGCTTTAATCCATAACTTTATAAAGCATCAACGCTTGTAATAATGGATACAAAAGCACAATTTATCAACCTTGCTAACTCGCCAAAATTTAATTTTTTCCTGCTTAGGAAATTACCTGCAGCTTATTTCTGTGGCGTTCGGATCAAAAGCCTTTCTGAAGCGTCTTGTAGCGTATCGGTTCCGTTCAAATGGTTCAGTCAAAACCCCTTCGGCTCGACCTATTTTGCATGCCTGGCCATGGCTGCCGAATTAAGCACAGGAGCCCTGGCGATGGCCAATGTATATAAAAGAAAACCAGGCGTCTCAATGCTTGTATTGAAAATGGAAGCGGAATACTTTAAAAAGGCAAAAGGTAAAACGATTTTTACCTGTTCGGATGGAGCGGCTTTCGACCGGGTGATAGACGAAGCTATTGAAACCCGCGAGCCGCGCGAGCTGACGGCATTTTCCGAAGGAAGAAATGAAAGCGGCGAATTGGTAGCCACCTTAAAAATTTCCTGGACTTTCAGAGTTCGGACGACGTAAAAGAAGAGTTAAATGCCTGTAGCAACTGGTGCATTTCTTGCCTGAAAATATGTAACTCCTCGTTTTGTTGAATGATAAAAGCATTGTCTTCAAATGCACCCAAAACATTTTCCAGTTCCTCTTTTGACTCGTACATCATATTTTTGAAACTGTTTTTGTAATCTTTTTCTTTCGACAGTTTTACATTTTTGGTGATCCACTCTTTGGTTTCGAGCGTTTGTTTAAAAAAAGATTCCAAATAAGGCAGGTCAATGTCTGCCGGTTGTAGGCCCGTCAGTTGCAGCAGCAGACCAAATGCATGACGCGTTCTTTGTTCATCATACTTTTGCGCGGTTTGTAAATAGAATTGGTGTACTTCTTCCCAGCCTGAGATTTGCCGGTTTTTTATTTGTTGGATTAAACCATCAAGATCATCGCGCGAGATAAGTTGTCCGCCTACGTTGATCCATTCATTGTTAATCGTCGTAGTTTCATTTTGAGTGGCAAATTGTTCCAGGCTGAAAGTTCCTTTTTCAAGGCAATAGTTTTTTAAATTAGACCCAATATAAAACAACAGCATTCTTTTGTAGGCATTATAACTTTCCTGAACCTTGATGATATGAACAGGCCTTTTCGAGTTTTCGATGCCGCTCCCCATTACCCGCAATTTTCCCACAATTGGCGACTCATGTTCCAAAAGCGATCGTCCTTTGAGCGCGTAATCCGCATCGCTGCCAATCATTTTGTGTTCCTTATAAAAAGCTTTTCCCGTGAATCTTTCTAAAATATGCAGGGCACGGTATATTTCGTTAGCTGTATCGGGCGCCAGGCAGCTAAACTCGAGATGTTGGCGTTTGTCAATTCTTTTATCCCGGTCAGCAAATTTTCTTTCATTCCGCTGAATGGCATACATATTATACATAAACCAATACGCCGGCATGATAACAAGTTTATTGTGCTGCTCATCGTTACTGATCAGCGAAAAAGGAAAAGGAATATCCAGCTCCGCAGGGTAGTTGCCCTTGGCAATCATTGTAAACGAAGCAAACCGCGAGTTGTGCTTTAAGCTCACACAAAGGCCCGGCCAAAACCCGCGCCCCGCTTGTATTTCGCCATCAGCGCCGCGAGAGTTGTGATTGGATCCGATAGTGGCGCCGGCTGCCATATTGCTTTGACCCATCAAAAGCGCTGCGCACAAAAAGGAGTTGTTATGATGTTGTTCGTGAGCAGGGAATATCAAAGAGTTGAGCACCTCGCAACAGGAAACTGTGGCGTTTTCACCGAGATAGGAATTGATCAGTCTGGCGCCATATTTCAATTGGGAAAAAGGAGAGAGTATAAAGCGAACTGCTTTCACGCCATAAAAAGCGCGGCTGCCCACGCCCATAATTCCGTTTACCATTTCGCAACCTTCTCCAATTTGAGTGCTGGCTTTTTCGTTAGAATTGATGGTCAGGTTTTTTAACTTGCTGGCGCCTTTAATATAAGCATCCGAACCAATTTTTACATCTTTCAGGATATGCGTGTTTTTAATCACCGTACGCTTTCCAACGGTTCCGTAATAGCCACGCAAAGTGTCAAATTGTTGTTCGGTAAATTGCTGGAAGGCCTGCATTAACTCCTGATCGCCTCTGTATTTTGTCCAAAGCCAGGCGTCGCCGGAAAGCATTCCTTCAAACGGCAACACTTTTCGCCCGCCATTTTCATTACAGAGTTCCAGCCAGATGCGCACGCTTTCACGTTCTCCTTCTTTAATAATGCCATTGCCAAATTTTGCGTGAGAAGTGCAGCTCATTTCATTTACGTTGGCAATAATAACATCGCTTTCAATAATGTAATGCGCCAGGAATTTTACATTGGAAATGGAAACATTGTCTCCGATATCGCAGCTTACAATCTGGCTGTGATAAAGACCTACAGGGAACTTCACTTCACTGAACTCTAAAAAATATTGCTCCAGTTTTCCAATACGCACCAGCCCGAAAAAGGTACATTCTTCTATCAGATGGATATCAATGCCATCACGCACTAATACATCGTCCCAATTTGAAGAGCGGTTTCTATTGGACTGGAGGATGGTGATTTCCTGTTTGGTGAGCTTTCGATAATCTGATGCCGGGTTCTGTTGAAACCGGAGATAATATTCATCTTTACCTTCCGGTAAATATTCGCGGGGAATAAAATTATATCCCAGCTGATCGGCTTTGTGTTTTTTTATTTGGTTCATTTGGTTTGGAAAAGGTTAAAAAATCCAGTGTTGCCAAAAAGCAATGGAACTCACCACGTTTTTTATGAAAGTAAAAAGATGGCTGAATTGGATCCCGCGTCAACGGTCTGCTTTCAGTTATTCCACTGTTACGCTTTTGGCGAGGTTGCGCGGCATATCTACATTACAATCCCTGGCGATGCCTATATAATATGAGAGTAATTGCAAGGGAATGACATTGATCAGCGGCGCAATGACTTCATCTGTTTCAGGCACAATCATCACGTCGTCGCAAATGGCGCGGGATGTTTCGTCGCCTTCCGTAATCACCGCCAAAAGTTTGCCTTTTCTGGCTTTGATTTCCTGCATATTGCTGACGATCTTTTCATGATATATATCGCGCGTGGCAACAAAAACGACAGGAAGGTGCTCGTCCACCAGCGCAATGGGGCCATGTTTCATTTCAGCAGCCGGATAGCCTTCAGCATGGATATATGAAATTTCTTTTAGTTTTAACGCTCCTTCCAGCGCAATGGCAAAATTGTAACCACGGCCGAGATATAAAAAGTCGTTGGCGTCTTTATATTTTTCAGCGATTGATTTAATGTGCTCGTGATGGTTGAGTACCCAGGCTGCTTTTTCGGGTACTGCGTCCAATTCATTTAATAACTGCCGGTATCTTTCGTTGGATAACGTGCCTTTCATATAACCCACTTTCAGCGCGATCATCATCAACACGGTTAACTGTGCCGTGAAAGCTTTAGTCGAAGCTACACCGATCTCGGGGCCCGCATGCGTGTAAGCGCCGGCGTGGGAAGCGCGAGAAATAGAAGAACCTACAACATTTACAACGCCGAGAATAATGGCGCCTTTTTCCTTTGCACTTTCAATAGCCACCAATGTGTCGGCTGTTTCGCCACTTTGGCTGATGGCAATAATCACATCACCCTTATTAATCACCGGGTTGCGATAGCGAAATTCAGAAGCGTATTCCACCTCCACGTTGATACGGCAAAGTTCTTCTATTACATATTCGGCAACCAAACCCGCATGCCAGCTGGTGCCGCAGGCAATAACGATAATGCGGTTGGCATTGATGATTTGTTCGGCATATTGTTGAATACCTGCCATTGTGATCGTTCCGGCTGCTGCATCCAGGCGGCCTCTCAGGCAATCATAAATGGTGGTCGGTTGTTCGAAGATTTCCTTTAGCATGAAATGATCGTAACCGCCTTTTTCAATGGCTGCTAATTCAAGGTCAAGTTTTTGAATATAGGGCGTGATTTTTTCGTTGCCAAGATTTTTTAAGATTAGTTCATCCGGCTTAATGATCGCCAGTTCGTAGTCATTTACATATACCACTTCTTTCGTGTATTCTAACATTGGGGATGCGTCAGATCCTAAAAAATGTTCGCCTTTACCCACGCCGATCACCAATGGGCTTCCTTTACGCGCGGCAATGATGGTTTCGGGATGATCTGCTTCTATCAATAAAATAACATAAGCTCCGGTCACCCGTTTCAACGCTATGCGGATAGCCTCCTCGAGCGAACAGTCGTTGTTGGTTTTGATTTCTTCTATAAAATTGAGCAATACTTCGGTATCCGTATCGCTTTTAAAATGATATCCTTTTTTGGTAAGTTCCGATTTTAGCTGCGCATAGTTTTCGATAATGCCATTATGTATCATCGCAATTTTGCCGCTGTTAGAATAATGAGGATGGGCATTGCGATCGCTGGGTTCGCCGTGGGTAGCCCAGCGGGTGTGCCCGATGCCGGCGGTGCTGCTTACATTGCTCGTTCCAATGCTGTCTTCCAAATCGGCAACCTTGCCTTTTTTCTTATAAATAGTAACTTTATCCTGCTGTTGAAGAGCCACACCTGCGCTGTCGTAGCCTCTGTATTCCAATCTTTTGAGTCCTTTGATGATGATGGGGTAAGCCTGTCTTGATCCTGTGTAACCAACAATTCCGCACATAATTTTATGTTTTATCGAACGCGAAAATAAGGTTTTTCAATTGCTGCGCAACCGTTTGCGCAAATTGTTATTTGTATCTGATTTATACCTAAGATGTTAGATAAAAATCTTTCGCGGGATGAATTTTATAACAGGGAACCTTTGAGCAGCATGAAGGCTACAGAGAAATAAATAATCAACCCCGTAACATCAACGAGGGTTGCCACAAACGGAGCTGAACTAACGGCAGGGTCAGCGCCCATTTTTTTCAGCAGAATGGGAAGCATACTGCCGGATAAAGTGCCCCACAAAACAACCCCCAGCAGGGTGAGGCCTAAGGTAAAAGCAAGCGGTAACCAGTGTTCGCCATAGAGAGTAGGGGTAACGATATGAAAAATATAAATTCGTAAAAAGCCGATGATGCCCAGCACGGTGCCCAACAGTATGCCCGAAATAATTTCGCGGCGCATCACCCGCCACCAGTCTTTAATATAAACCTCTCCGACTGCCATTGCCTGGATAATAAGTGTGGAAGCTTGCGAACCGCTGTTGCCGCCGCTGCTGATAATAAGCGGAATAAATAAAGCCAACACAACAGCGCGCGCAATTTCATCCTCAAAAAATGCCATAGCTGTGGCCGTAAGCATTTCTCCCAAAAACAAAATCACCAGCCAGGGCACGCGCTTTTTGAAGAGGCGGAAAAGCGGGATGTCGAGATAGGGTTCCTCAAAAGCCTGGGTACCACCCATTTTTTGCATGTCTTCACTATATTCTTCTTCCGCCACCCATAAAATATCATCGATAGTTACAATGCCCAGCAGTTTGTTGCTTTCGCTCACCACCGGAAGCGCAACCCGGTTATTCATTTTGAAAATCTCACTGGCGGTTTCCTGATCATCGTAGGCTTTGAGAGAGATAACTCTTTCATCCATTAACTCAGCAACTTTAGTATCCGGATCACTCAAAATAAATTCGCCGATACGGATATCATCCAGCAGTTCTCCGGCCTGATTGATGACATAAATTACATTGATGGCCTCGCTATTCTTGCCATATTTCCGGATCACGCCAAAAACCTCTTCCACCGTATTATGAGAATATACATACACATAGTCGGGGTTCATCAGCCGCCCGATACTATTTTCAGGATAGCCCAAAAGCGAAAGGGTGACGCGCCGTTCTTCGGGGTCTAACAATTTGATCAGCTCGCGGACAACATTGGCGGGCAATTCTTCTAAAAAGTCGGTTCGGTCATCGGCGGGCAGCTCGTTTAATAAAGCAGCCGTATAACTGGGAGGTAGTTCCTGGATGATATTATTTTGTTCTGAAACTTCCAGTAATTTAAAGACATTCACGGCCCGATGCACCGACATATTGGTGATGATAAATGCCTCATGCTCAGGGAAATCGTAAACGAGGTCAACCACATCACTTATATTCTGGTCATCAAGAAACTCCTTGATGTTTGCCTTTGAACCCGACTCAAGCAGGGTTTCAAACTGTGTAGAAATTGATATGGCTCCCTCCTCCAATTGCATGCGCCAAACTTACAGGAATTTTTGCATTCATTTATTACCTAATTATTAGATAAGATCCGGCGTCTGCAAAGTAAGTCGGAAGCGTGTTATAGCCTGTATTTTGGATGAACTGGAATTAATAATACTTTCGTAAAAAAAGATCATTTGATTGCACATTGCCTTTATATTACCAACACCGCAGAAATGGGGCGCGGCGTTTTCACTTCAGAACCGATAGCCAAGGGATCTGTTATCGAAATCGCGCCCGTCGTTGTCATGTCAGCCGTAGAAAGAAAATTGCTGGACCAAACCCTTTTGCACGATTATATTTTTGAATGGGGCGAAGACGGGGATCAATGCTGTATGGCGTTGGGCTGGGCGGCGGTTTACAACCATGCTTATGAAAGCAATTGCGACTATGAAATGGACTACGACCAAAACGTGATTACTATAAAAACCGTTCGAAACATTGAAGCCGGCGAAGAACTGTTTATTAACTACAGCGGTAGTTGGGATGCAGACAAAGAAGTTTGGTTCGACGCCCTTTAAAATAGTCTTGTATCAAGGCCGTATGCCCGGCTGCGGACAATTTTTATTTTCCTGAAGTCAACATGCGTTGGGTTGAGCAGGTAATTGCTTTCCTCGGGAATGACGGCAGAAGGTATTTTTAAAATAAGATCAGTTTGGGATTTGAGAAACTCGTCGCCAATATACCGGGTATAATCGCTGTCGGCGCTCCAGTTTGCTTTCATAGCCGTCTGATCAATTTCAATAACTTCATTATCCGGAATTTGAATCTCTACCAAATGATAAGAAGGCAACAACGGCGTGGCTGTTCGGTCATAATTCACCACAATTTCCAACACCGCCAACGATATATGATGCGCACAGTACAACGCGTGTTGCCCTTTGCTGTTCCAACGGCCGCCATAAAGAAAAGCGCCCTGTCCCGACAAATCTTCGCTAAACTCTGATCGAACAAGCCTGTAAATAATCATTATGCTGATATGCCGTGTTGAATGCGGCCTAAAGTGTCAATTATTTCCTGAATCCCACTGTGCGTGCTCAATTTGCTTTTGGCTATTTCTCCATTCAAAGAAAAAGGCCTGCTCTCCAGCCAGGTTTTAAAACCCTCTTTTCCAAACATATCATTGCCCATATCAATCAAAACTTCCAAAAGCAAAATGCGTTCTATTTGCAAACCATTAAAGCCGCCGTTATCTTTTGCATAACGATGTAAAGTTCGCTCGCTCATAAAAAGCATATCGGCCCACTCGGCAAGGGTGAATGCGGCTTTGTTGAGAATTTTTTTGAAATCGTTATAAGTAAAATCCTTAACCAACACTTCTATCTGATTAGATTTGGGCATCACATAATACAAAGCCTGAGGCTCTTCTACTTTGTTGCTGTTGGCGTCGGGAATATATTTTCTGGTGATTTTTTTCATCTTATGTCATTTGTCACAAATATACATGTTTTTTGTCGGTTTTTAATTTTTTTTCCATCCAAAAAGTTGCTCCCGGTTAAAAGTCCATTCAGGCGTTACTATCGCGGAGGTTTCATCAACCCGATACCAGGGACTGAGCGCTCTATTAGAAGGGTTTTTGAGGATATGAATGTCTTGAGCCGGCATATAGCTTTGTGCCAGAAGATAAAGTTTGTTCCCTTTAGAATCGGTGGCTGTGGCCATAACAATTACTGCATGGCCGGGCGAACCCGGCTCTAAAAACACATCGCCCGCGGTTATTTGAGCCAGGCGCTTAGCTTTGAGTGAACTACCCAGGCTTGCTGTTCCGCAATAGCTAAATACAAATTCAAGATAAAGATCGAAGGCTTTGCTGAGGCCAGGCCGGGAGGAAGCCCGGTAGGCTACCAACTTGTTTTTTTCTAACCGGAATCTTTGACCCTCCAGCCATTTTCCGAAATTTAAGACGACACCGCTATTGGTGACAAATTCAATAGCATCGAACTGCTTTCTTTGAAAAAGCCAGTCCGCCCGCAAGCGCATGATAGCGTCCGCGCATTGTTGTAAATCTTTGTTGCCGACGCTCACGTCCAATACGGCATAATGAGCCGCCTGGTTCGCCTTTTTTCGTCCATCGTAAAGGTAAACGGTGTTGTCTTTTTTTAATGGAATATTGCCCAAAAAATGGGCAAAGCTACTTTTTTGTTCTATTGTAAAATTGGCCGGCGGCCGTATGTCGTCAACCGATACTGGCGGAGCAGGCGTATCGTTTACAGTAACATTTCTTTCCTCCGAACAGGTAATAGGGTTGACAAACGCCACAGAAAGTAAAAGGTATAATTTCATAAGAGATGTTTGATATAAGACGCGGCCGTTTAAAATTTTCATAACTCAGCTTCGGGTGTATATTTGCCTTGTTGGAAAAATCAATTACTATTTATACAGATGGGGCGTCGCGTGGAAACCCGGGCCCTGGCGGCTATGGCGTCGTTTTGATGTACAAGGGCCATGTGAAAGAACTCTCGGGTGGTTTTAAAAAAACGACTAATAATAGAATGGAACTTCTGGCTGTGATCGAGGGTTTGAAAGCTTTAAAGACAAAAGATATTCCCGTTACAATTTTCTCCGACAGCCAATATGTTGTCAATGCGATTTCAAAGGGATGGCTGCGCAATTGGATCAGGACTGATTTTAAGGGCGGGAAAAAAAACAAGGATCTCTGGCTTCAATATGATAAGCTGTCCCGAAATTTCAATATAAAAATAAACTGGGTAAGAGGGCATGCCGATAATCCATACAACAACCGATGCGACCAGTTGGCCACGGCTGCAGCAGACGGCAGCAACCTGATGGTGGATGCAGGCTTCGAGCGGGAAGCATCTTTGAAATAAACAATTACTTATAACTTTATTTGATGAAAAAATACTGTCTTACAGTCGATCTTATAAACGACGCAAAACTGATAGCCGAATATGAAGCGCATCACAAAACGATATGGCCCGAAATTGAAAAAAGCATTCGGGATGCCGGCATTGAGAGTATGGAAATCTACCGCGTCGAAAATCGCCTGTTTATGATCATGGAGGTAAGCGAAACTTTCTCTTTTGAAAAAAAACAGGCCGCTGATCTGGCCAACCCGCGGGTTCAGGAATGGGAAACCCTGATGTGGAATTATCAGCAGGCGCTTCCTTTCGCCAATCCCGGCGAAAAGTGGGTGTTGATGAAAAAGATTTTTCAATTATAGTAGGGCGAAAGCGATGAAATTTAGAAACACATTCGGGTGTATCGCCATCGTATTTTTGCTGTCGTCCTGTTATGCTTTGCGCGCCTACCGCTTTCGAAATTTTGAACTCGATGATTTGGGGAAATTCAATGCGGCGACGCTTGAAAAGAGCAACCTTCCCTATCAATTTAAAGAAGGGCGCAATTACAGCGCCGCATGGCAATCTTATCTTGACAGTAATCTTCAGAACAGTTTAACCTATGGGTTTTTAGTCATCCGAAATGACTCGATACTTTATGAAAAGTATTTCGGTGATTTGGATTCAACCAATATTTTTCCTTCCTTTTCGGTAGCAAAGTCTTTCGTTGGTACTTTAGCGCAAATTGCCCTGCAAGAGGGCGCTATCAAATCTTTTGGCGATCCCGTCACCGATTACTTACCCTGGCTTTTAAAAAGCGATAAAGACTGGAAGCGCGTCAGCATTCAAAATATACTTGATATGCGCAGCGGCGTTGAAAGCGATGAGACATACGACAACCCTTTCAGTGATGTTATTAAGCTAGGCTTTAGGCGCAATATGTATAGGCAGCTGAAAAACCTAAAAACCGATGCCCGTAAAACATTTGAATATAAAAGTGTCAACACGCAACTATTGGCGGCGGTTATAGAAGCTGCGACGGGCAAGCCACTTCCTGTTTTTCTGCAGGAAAAGCTATGGCAGCCGCTTGGCATGGAAAGCAATGCCGGCTGGCAAACAGATGCGCGTGGGAGAGCCAGGGCCTTCTGCTGCCTGAATGCCACGATGAAGGATTTTGCCAAACTGGGGCGACTTTATTTGGAAAATGGTAACTGGAATGGCAAGCAGATTTTGGCGGAAAGTTGGGTTCAAAATATTTTGAATACCGATTCGATGCGCGCCCGCCAGGGGTATACCAATCACTGGTGGAGCAGCCGCACCATCAGGCGCTTTTCAGATTCGGTGCAGGCGCAACAATTTGTGGCAGCGCGGCCGGAAAATTGGTATATCGCCAAAGGGCAAAGGCGCGGTAAAACCTATTTCAGCGCTTATCACACTTTGCCGGGCGTTTTTGCGCAAGGAATGTTAGGTCAATATATCTATATAAATCCTCCCAAAAACCTGATCATTGTGCGCATGGGGCATAGCTGGAGCCATCCTTCGTTCTATGCACAGCGCTTTATTGAAGACCTCGCCGAACGCATCAACTGATAAAAAAAAGCCGCCTGAAAGGCAGCTTGTTATTTACACATAAAATAAATTTAATATTCATCTTCGTTGAAAAGAAAATCCTCCTGCGTCGGATAGTCGGGCCAGATGTCTTCGATGGTTTCATAAACATCTCCCTCATCTTCAAGTTCTTGTAAGTTCTCTACCACCTCCAGCGGTGCACCACTGCGGATAGCATAGTCAATCAGCTCGTCTTTGGTTGCCGGCCAGGGCGCATCTTCGAGGTAAGAGGCTAGTTCAAGTGTCCAAAACATAGTATAATCGGTTTTCTGTATTTAACGTTTAAATGCAACAAAGGGTTGCAGTACCTTTCAAAATTTTTGCAAAAGTAAATGTATTACTGAATTTAGCAAATTGCTTTTTTTAAACGTTTTTCTGTCAATTTATCGGGAATTAAAAACCAAACTTCTACATTTGAGAATCAGGCTTTTCATCACACAACTATTTGAATGATTAACGGGAAAAATATTCATAAGGCTTACGGGAAAATACAGGTTTTAAAGGGCGTCGATATCCATATCAGCCGCGGCGAAGTGGTTTCGATCGTTGGCCCTTCGGGTAGCGGCAAAAGTACGCTGCTGCATATTTTGGGAACGTTAGATAAAGCCGACAGCGGCGAAGTAACGATGAACGGGCAGGATATTCAGTTGTTAAGCTCAAAAAAGCTGGCGGCTTTCCGCAATGAGAATATTGGCTTTGTTTTTCAATTTCATCATCTTTTGCCTGAATTTTCTGCGCTGGAGAATGTTTGCATCCCCGCCTGGATCGGTGGCCGGAAAAAAAAGCAGGTAGAACAACGCGCTAAGGAGTTGCTCGGTATTTTAGGCGTCGCCCATCGAATGGATAATAAGCCTAACGAACTGAGCGGGGGAGAACAGCAGCGCGTGGCGGTTGCGCGTGCCCTGATCAATCAACCCTCTATAGTTTTCGCAGACGAACCCACGGGTAACCTCGACACCGCGAACGCAAAAGAATTGCACGACCTGATTTTCGATTTAAGATCAAAGTTTGAACAAACGTTTTTGATTGTAACCCACAACGAAGAGTTGGCGCAGCTGAGCGACAGGGTGTTGCAAATGAAAGACGGCCTGATCATGTAGGATTAGGGGCCGCGCCGCGCCGCTATTGAAAAAAGTGAGCGCCCTGCTTCGCCGTTACCTAAACTTGCCCTATATTTAACCGTTCATCGACTTAGCCCAAACCGGTTTTGGTGATCAAAACATGATAATAACGATTGTATGAATCAAACGCAAGGCGGGAATGTCATCACCAGGGTGATCGCCGCATCATCTTTGGGTACCATGATCGAGTGGTACGATTTCTATATATTTGGAATGCTCGCCAAAACCATTTCCACTGAATTTTTTCCTGAAGGAAATGCTACGGCTGCGCTGTTGAGCACGCTGGCTATTTTTGCGGCCGGCTTCATCGTGCGGCCCTTTGGCGCCCTTGTTTTTGGACGGCTGGGCGATATCCTGGGCCGAAAATCAACATTCTTATTAACCCTTGTTTTAATGGGTGGTTCTACGTTTTTGATTGGCCTGGTGCCGGGTTATCAAACAATCGGAATCGCTGCGCCGCTTTTGGTGCTGTTGCTGCGCCTGATTCAGGGGTTGGCGCTGGGTGGCGAATATGGGGGCGCCGCAACTTATGTGGCGGAGCATGCGCCGGCCGACAGACGCGGCTATTTTACCAGTTGGATACAAACCACCGCGACGCTAGGGCTTTTTATTGCGTTGGGCGTTATCATGCTGGTGAAAATGAATATGAGCGATGCGGCTTTTAATGCGGAGTGGGGCGGATGGAGATATCCGTTTTGGTTTTCAATCCTGCTCGTAGGTGTTTCCGTTTATATCAGGATGAAAATGGAAGAATCGCCCTTGTTCTCCAAACTGAAATCAGAGGGAAAAACAGCGAAGAATCCATTAAAGGAAAGCTTTAAGCATAAGGCAAATTTCAAAATGGTATTGCTGGCGCTTTTTGGAGCCGTGATGGGGCAGGGCGTTATTTGGTACACAGGCCAATTTTATGCGCAGAGTTTTTTAGAAACCAAAGTGATGCTCGATTTTGAGCAAAGCCGAACGATTATGCTTTGGGCCATTTTATTTGCGACACCGTTTTTTATTTTCTTCGGATGGCTTAGTGACAAAATCGGGCGCAAATGGATCATGCTATTAGGCATGTTGGTGGCGATCATTACCTATCGGCCCATTTTTAATTACTTTCTCGAGAAAGGCGATGTCACAGAATGGCATCGGGCCGACACAGAATCTGGCTCCACAACCACAACGAAAACCGAGGCGCTCGGCAACGGCGGCGATAGTTTGCTTATCCATTCCAAAACCGTAAAATTTAGCTCTGGCGCGGCTTACACCGAGCAAACCGTAGACACGCTGAACGCTGCAACAAATGAAGTTAGCACAGGGCGGCCGGTGGTGAAAGACAAAGTGCTGGCGCCTACAACCTATTGGAAATACATCGGCCTGGTGTTTATCCTGATTTTTTATGTTACGATGGTTTACGGGCCCATAGCAGCATTCCTTGTTGAGTTGTTTCCAGTGCGCATTCGATACACATCGATGTCGCTGCCTTATCATATTGGCAACGGTGTTTTTGGCGGCCTGGTTCCTTTTATTGGGGTTTTGCTACAAACCACGTTTACTTCAGATGCGTTGGTTGGTCTTTGGTATCCCATAGCCGTAGCGGGTTTGTGTTTTATAATCGGCGCGGTGTATCTGACCAATAAAATTGATCGGGAAGTGAATGATTAATCATATCCTTTTTGATAAAAATGATAAACTTTAAGAAATGAATTTTGTTAAACGATTGCTTGGTTTGATTTGGCTGTTGTTAGGCCCGGCTGTTATATGCTTTTTAATCGCCGGCGCAGTAAAGAATATTGACCCTTCCGGTACAAGGGATATCAATAATCCGGTGATCTGGGTAATTATCATTGCCATATTCGTACCCATTGCGATTGGCCTGATGATCTTCGGTTGGTATGCAATGAAAAATGAATATAAGCATCTGCCGGAGGATTCAGATCATTTAAACTTTGAATAGTTAATTAAATGTAATGTTTTAAGGTAAAACCTGTTTTGCAAAACTATTTTAATATATCTTCGCTAAGTCTATGAGCAGATTGTTGCGCTACATATCGGGTTGCTTTTTATCGGCTTTATTGTTGTTGCTAACAATAGGGCTGCCTATAAGCTATAACGCGATCATGGATATGAAAAGCAGTACTGCTCAGACTGAAAATTGCAATAAAAACCCTTACTCAAACGCGACTGAAGAAAAAACACCGTCAAACACTTTGACGATTAGTGAGGAATATGTTCATGAAGATCATAGCGATGTGCAGCTGCCTTTACAGCAAATTTCTATAGCCTATATTCATGCGCATGAAGCCACTTATGTAGCTTACCATGGAGAATTACATTGTCCTCCCCCTAACTCCTGATTGCTATCCCATCTGATCTTTTCTTTTCTTATTTTTTGATCCGTTTTATTCAAACGGACCGGCTTATAATATTTAAAATTTTTTATGACTAATCAACCTCGTTCGACAGGTTTTTTTAAGTCACTTGGTAGTGACTTGCCTTCTTCTATCGTAGTTTTTCTTGTAGCGTTACCACTGTGTCTGGGTGTGGCGCTGGCTTCTAATGCGCCGCTGTTTAGCGGCATCATCGCCGGTGTGTCTGGTGGCATTGTAGTGGGCTTGCTCAGCGGTTCCAATCTAAGTGTGAGTGGGCCGGCGGCGGGTTTAACGGCCATTGTTGCGGCGGCTATTACCACGTTGGCATCTTTTGAAGCTTTCTTGGTAGTGGTGGTGCTCGCCGGTGTTATGCAGCTGGTGCTCGGTTTTTGTAAAGCCGGCATTATCGGCGACTATGTTCCCAACAGTGTGATCAAGGGCATGCTGGCCGCGATCGGCCTTATCCTTATTTTAAACCAGGTGCCGCATTTACTGGGTGATGATTCGTCTTTTGAACTAGATGAAAACACTCCTGTGACAGGAAATATTTTTGTGAACTTTTTTGCGTCGTTTGCAAACATCGACCTTTCGGCATTCATTATTGGCGCTGTCTGTCTCGGGTTTTATTTTGCCTGGGAAGCCTGGGTGGCTAATAAAAAAGGATTTATAAAACTGGTACCTGCGCCGTTGTTAATCGTGTTTTTGGGAGTTGGCCTGAATTATTTATTTGCAACCACCCAGGCCATTCCTGCTTTGCAAGGCGGGCATTTGGTGTCCATCCCGGTAGCGTCTTCGCCAACCGAATTTCTTTCTTTCTTCACCATGCCCGACTGGTCTTTTATCACCAATCCCCAGGTTTGGATATTAGCGCTTACGGTGGCCCTGGTGGCCAGCCTCGAAACACTACTTTGTATTGAAGCCGTCGACGACCTCGATCCTTATCAGCGGGTGACGCCCACCAACAGGGAACTGAAAGCGCAGGGAGTAGGAAACATCGTTTCAGGGCTTGTGGGTGGAATCCCTGTAACAAGTGTAATTGTTAGGTCATCTGCCAACGTAAACGCCGGTGCAAAAACGAAAAAATCAACTATTTTGCATGGATCGTTTTTATTATTACTCGTAGCGTTTATTCCCGCTGTGCTCAACCTGATTCCTAAAGCAGCTTTGGCAGCCATCCTGATTTTTACGGGTTACAAACTGGCAAAACCCTCACTGTTTAAAGCTTTTTATAAGAAAGGATGGGATGTGTTTTTGCCTTTTGTAATGACAATCGCAGCCATCCTGGCAACGGATCTTTTAAAAGGGGTTATCCTCGGGATTATCATTGGATTGTTTTTTGCTTTTAGATCCAATTTCAGAAAAGCGGTTTTCGTGGTAAACGATGAAAAGCGTTATTTGTTCCGCTTAAGAAAGGATGTTTCTTTTCTTAACAAAGCGATCATTAAACGCAAACTGGAAGAAGTGCCAGAGGATTCCCATGTGATTATCGATACCAAAAGGGCAGATTATATCGATAAGGATGTGGTGGAAACAATAGAAGATTTTACATTGCATGCGCCGTTAAAAAATATTAAAGTAGATTTATATACCAGCGGGTTTGTAGATCACGGTTTTTCTTACAAAGTCCTGGCGAACAATAATGATAACGCTTCGCTTAAAAGAAATTATGAAGAAGTGATCGAATCCGTGATACAAGGCAATGGCAACCCGAATAAACAAACAAATTAATTAACCTTAAATATTAAAATTTAACTTGATGAAATCGTATAGTGAATTATTAGAAGCAAACAAAGAGTGGGCAGCAGAAATGTTGTCGGTAGACCCTTCATTTTTTAACAAACTCGCAGAAACCCAAACGCCCGAGTTTTTGTGGATTGGATGTAGCGATAGCCGCGTTCCTGCCAACCAGATTACCGGCACCAACCCCGGGGAAATTTTCGTACATCGCAATATTGCCAACCTGGTCGTTCACACAGATGTGAATATGCTAAGCGTTTTGGAATACGCGGTAGTGCATCTGAAAGTAAAACACGTCATTGTTTGCGGCCATTATGGTTGTGGTGGGGTAAAGGCCGCCATGGGAAATAATGATTTCAACCAGATCTTAAACATGTGGCTGCGCGTAATTAAAGATGTGTATAAAGACAACAGGGCTGAGCTCGAGGCGATCGCAGACGAAAACGAAAGAGCCGACCGCCTGGTAGAATTAAACGTGAGAGAGCAGGCCGAAAAGCTTTGCAAAACATCTATCATTCAAAAAGCCTGGAGTAATCGCCAGGGCCCTGAAATTCATGGTTGGGTGTACGGATTAAAAGACGGTAAATTAAAAGAAGTTATCAATATCAAACCCGGGGAAACGGTGATTGACCCTGTGTATGTATATGATAATATCTAATTGAATGATTTGAATAAATCTTAAAGCATGGCCTCGCAGCCATGCTTTTTTATTGTTATTTTTAAAGTCGAATATAAAATGTTGCAACATGAATTGTTTACGCCCGGCGCTGCTTCTGTTTTTTGTTGGCTTTTTTGGTACACGACTTACCGCACAAAGCCTGCAATCAGAAATCAATCATTTAATGGAAAAATACCGTGCCGTGGGGTTGGCCCTAGTGGCGGTGAAGGACAATAAAATCATCTACAACGAGTCGTTTGGCTTAAAGGATATCGAAACGAAAACGCCGCTGAGCCAGCGCGATATATTTCGCATTGCCTCCATTTCTAAATCCTTCTCTGCGACCGCCATCATGCAGCTGGTCGCGCAGGGCAAGTTGGCTTTGACGGATGATGTGAGCAAGCTCATAGGTTTTCGGGTAAGAAACCCTAAGTTTCCGAAGACTACGATTACCCTTAAAATGCTATTGTCGCACCGCTCCAGTTTAAACGATAGCCAGGGCTATTTTACCCTGGATTCAATCAACCCGGCAACATCGCCCAACACGGCAAAATGTTATAATGACTACGAACCCGGCAAGGGCTATGAATATTGCAACCTGAATTTTAATATCATTGGCGCTATCATAGAGAAGGTTTCAGGGAAGCGGTTTGATCAATATATTAAAAACGCTATACTCGACCCCCTGGAATTATATGGAGGCTACTGCGTGGATAGTTTGCATCAGTCGCTTTTTACAACGCTTTATGGGTTTGATGCTGCAAACGATCGCTTCGAAGCTGCGCCTGAAGCCTACGCTCCGCGTCGAGAACAGATTGCACATTATCGCATGGGGCACAGCACGCCGGTTTTTTCTCCAACGGGCGGAATGAAAATTTCAGCGCCTGATTTAGCGCGCTACATGATTATGCACATGAATTATGGAAAAGGCAAGGGCGTTCGTATCATGAAAAAGAAATATGCCAAGCTGATGCAGCAGCCCTTAACAGAAAAGAACGGCTACGGCCTGGCTTTGTTAACAACCCAAAAATTAATTCCGGGGATTCGACTCACGGGTCATACGGGTTCGGCCTACGGCTTGTACAGCGCTATGTTTTTCGAGCCCGAAAAGAAGTTTGGTTTTGTGGTGATTACCAATGGTTGCCTTTACAGCGAAACCGAAGGGACCGTTGATTTGCATAAAGATGCGATCAATTTGCTCTACAAACATTTAATACAATAAACCCCTATTCCGGTTTTCCACATTTGTTATTTAATTTTTTCCCCTTTTGTGTATTAGATACGCTAAGTATTATTTAAATTGCGGCTCAAATTGAAAAAATACATCTAAACAGATAATTCATGAGTTACATTTCAAAGGTTTTTGCCAGACAAATTTTAGATAGCCGCGGAAATCCCACGGTAGAAGTGGATGTTTTCACCGACGAAGGTGGTTTTGGCCGCGCGGCAGTGCCCAGCGGGGCGAGCACGGGGATTCACGAAGCGGTGGAATTGCGCGATGGCGATAAGAAAAAATATCTGGGCAAGGGTACTTTAAAAGCGGTAAAAAACGTAAATACGGTTATCGCTCCGGCTTTGCTGGGTTATGATGTAGCAGATCAAACAGGAATTGATCAGTTGATGATACAATTAGATGGGACTGAAAACAAAGCCAAACTGGGCGCTAATGCTTTATTGGCGGTTAGTATGGCCGCAGCAAGAGCTGCTGCTGAGGAGTCAGGATTGCCGCTGTTTCGATATATCGGTGGAACCAACGCTAAGACGCTGCCCATTCCGATGATGAACATTTTAAACGGAGGCGCACATGCTGACAACAAGATCGACTTCCAGGAATTTATGATTATGCCGGTTGGCGCGCCTACTTTCAGCGAAGGACTTCGTTGGGGGGTGGAAATTTTCCATGCGCTGAAATCGGTTTTAAAAAAGAAAGGATATAGCACCAACGTGGGTGACGAAGGTGGATTTGCGCCTAACATTCAAAGTAATGAAGAAGCCATCGAAACTGTTTTGGATGCCATTGGCGCAGCCGGTTACAAAGCAGGATCGCAAATCATGATCGCTATGGACGCTGCTAACAGCGAACTTTGGGATGCTAAGAAGAAAAAATATGTTTTCCACAAAAGCTCCGGTAAAGCTATGAGCAGTGAAGAACTCGTGAAATATTGGGAAACCTGGGTGAAAAAATACCCTATCGCGAGCATCGAAGACGGGATGGCGGAAGATGACTGGAAAGGCTGGAAATTATTAACAGAGACGATTGGCAGCAAATGCCAGTTGGTGGGAGATGACCTGTTTGTAACCAATGTTGAAAGATTACAGCAGGGCATTGATACCGATACAGCCAACGGCTTATTGGTAAAAGTGAACCAAATCGGAACCATCACCGAAACAATTAATGCGGTAACACTGGCGCAGCATCATGGTTATAACACAATTATGAGCCATAGAAGCGGTGAAACAGAAGACACAACAATCGCTGATCTTGCGGTGGCATTGAATTGCGGACAAATTAAAACGGGTTCTGCAAGCCGCACCGACCGTATTGCAAAATACAATCAGCTGATAAGAATAGAAGAGCTTTTGGGTGCGAGTGCGATCTATCCAACAGGAAAGATTAAATTTGGTAAATAAAATAGCTGCTGATGCTCGGTTCATAGTTCGAGGAAATTGCTTAACTTTTCCTGAATTTTGAACCATTAAATAGAAATCCATGGAAGAGTTCGTAGATTTTGTATCCGAAAAAGAGCCATCCATTCAACGCGAGGCGCCGAGAAAGCGCAAAGCATTGAGCCGGGTGTCGCGTTTTCTTACGAACAAATATTTTATTACCTCTTTGGCTTTTCTTGGCGTTATGTTGTTTCTCGACAAAAATGATCTCATCACGACGATGGAAAGGAGGGAGGAATTGAATACGTTGAGCCAAAGCAAAGAACATTATCTAAGTGAACTCTCGGAACTGCGGAAAATAAAAACCGAACTGGAAACAGATCCTGTGGTTATTGAAAAGTTAGCGAGGGAGAAATATTTAATGAAGCGGGAAAACGAGGATATTTTCGTAACTGAAGATAAATCGAGAGCTGTAAAAAATTAGCGAATAAAATTACACGAGTAAAAAATGCCAGGTGATTGCCTGGCATTTTTCTTATTGAAAAATAAACTATTCCTTCATCATTTCTAATAATACGGAAGCCACCTGTTCTGCGTTGGGCTTGCTGAAATAATCACCATCGCTTCCGTAGGCGGGCCGGTGGTCTTTGGCAGTGATGGTTCGGGGCGCTACATCCAGGTAGCGGTAACCGCCCTGCTCTTCCATTACCTTATTAAACATGTAAGCCGCAGCGCCGCCCGGTACGTCTTCATCTACAAAAACAATACGGTTGGTTTTTTGAAGAGACGCCAATATCATATGATCCCGATCAAATGGCAGGAGCGTTTGCACATCGATCAGTTCGCAGCTAATGCCGAGGGGAGCAACAAGCGCCATGGCCTGCTGTACAATGCGGATCGTCGATCCGTAGCTGACAATTGTAATATCTGCACCCTCCTGTAAAATTTCGGGAACGCCCAGCGGAACGGTCATTTCCCGCAGATTTTCCGGAAGCTTTTCTTTCAACCGGTAACCATTAAGGCTTTCAATTACGATCGCCGGATCGTTGCTTTTCAAAAGCGTATTATACATGCCGGCTGCCTGCACAAAATTCCTGGGCACGCAAACATACATGCCGCGAACCGCATTAATAATCATGCCCATCGGCGAGCCGCTATGCCAAATGCCTTCGAGCCTGTGGCCGCGCGTTCTTACGATAATCGGACAACTTTGCTTGCCCGCGCTTCTGTAGAAAAGCGAAGCAACATCGTCGGTAAGCGGTTGCAACCCGTAAACCAAGTAATCTAAATATTGAATTTCAGCAATCGGGCGCAGCCCTCTTAACGCGAGGCCAATTCCCTTGCCCATAATCGTCAGTTCCCTGATGCCTGTGTCAAAAATGCGTTTAGTACCGTATTTTTTTTGCAATCCTGCAAAGCCCTGGTTCACATCGCCAATGCTGCCGAGGTCTTCGCCAAAAGCAATGACTTTCGGATTGGAAGTGAACAATCCGTCAAAATATTTATTGATGATCTGATAGCCGTTGAGGGTCGGCGCATTTTCGGGCACGACCGGCGCCACCACATCCACTTTTAATGCACTCTTCGGGCCGTCGTCGTATAAAAGCGTGTTATAAATTTCGGAGCTTGACTGCTGCAGCGATTCCATGTATTCGGTAGCTTCAGACGTGGCTTTGTCGCCGCAGAGCAGGATCGCTTTATATAAACTTTGAATGCTGTGTTTTCTCAGCGGTTCTCTCAGGGATCTCAGGTCTTTGGCAATTTTTCTCAGCTCGTCTTCGTGCTCGGGATTGTCCGGAATAAGACCCTCAACAATTTCGCTGGTTTTTTGCGTGAGTTCCTTTAACGGCGCCTGATATTCTTTCCAGGCTTTTTCTTTCGCCTCTTTTACATTTTGGCGCGCATCGTTTTCAATCTTTTTTAATAAAGATTCATCCGCGAGCGCGTTCTTCAAAATCCAGGATTTCATTTGCTTCATGCAATCCCATTCCTTTTCCCATTCGAGCCTTTCCGGAGTTTTGTATCGCTCATGGCTACCGGAAGTGCTATGTCCCTGCGGTTGGGTCAACTCCTGTATGTGAAAGATTACGGGCGTGTGTGTTTGCCGGGCGAGTTGCACGCCTTCATCAATAGCTTCGACCATGCCCATATAATCCCAGCCTTTCAAAGCGGCGATGTAAAAGCCATTGGTGCCTTCTTCCTTTTCAAATCCTTTGAGCGCTTTTGAAACAGAGCCTTTTGTTGTTTGATATTCTACCGGAACCGAAATGCCATAACCGTCATCCCAAACGAAAATTACAAGTGGTACCTGCAAAACGCCCGCTGCATTCACCGCTTCCCAAAAATGGCCTTCGCTGGTCGATGCATCGCCGATCGTGCAAAAACAAACTTCGTTTCCATTATCGGATAAATTTTTGAATTGTTTGAGCTCGTCAATCTCGCGAAACATTTTGGAAGCCAAAGCCAGGCCTACCGCGCGTGGCATTTGAGATGCGGTTGAAGACATGTCTGTACCTGTATTCTTCGTTTCCATCAAATTCGACCATTCGCCGTCGGGCGCTACATTCCGGCTGGTATAATGACAATTCATCTGCCGGCCCGCACTAAAGGGCTCGTGCTCAGGATCGGGATCCGCATAAAGCTGCGAAAAATAGGTTTGGGGATTCGATTCGCCCAGCGCAAACATCATCGTCTGATCGCGATAATAGCCGCTTCGCCAGTCGCCAGGTTTAAAAAACTTTGCGACGGCCACCTGCGCTACTTCCTTGCCGTCTCCAAAAATGCCAAACTTCGCTTTGCCGGTTAATACCTCTTTTCGGGATAATAAACTGGTTTCGCGACTTAAGCAAGCAATATAATAATCGTGTAGTACCCCGTCTTTAAATTTTTCAAAAGACAACATTTCATTCTGCGCTGCAAATCCGGAATTCTGTGTATCCATTCGACAAAAATAGGTGAGATGGTTTAATATGTGAATATAACGAATTAATAAGCATTTTAGTGTAAGCCTTATGTCGATATGATCTATACCAATCGGTCTTCAAAATTAATTTAGAGATCAGCGTAAATGTAAGAAACATGCCTGTAACCATGAAATGCGAAGTCAATTCATAAAATATTGCTATTGTTGGGCTTTTATGCAACTTTTAAAGAGATGGTGTCATCAATTTTGAATACTTTTGTTAATCGAATTGTTGATCAATCCTAAAATGAAAATTATGAAACAAGTTGGATTTTTGTTGTTGTTGGTTTGCCTTTTTGGCTTTAATGTGAATGCGCAGACGAGTGCACCCGAAGTGCCGGCTACCTCTGCGGAGAACGCCATCAAAATGGTAAAAGAAAAATATGATATCGGGAAAGTGCCACAGGGAAAGCCCGTTACGTTTTATATGGAGTTTTTAAATGAAACGAAAAAGCCTCTTGTAGTGAAAAGCGTGATGGCTGGTTGTGGTTGCACTGTTCCTGAAAAACCAAAAGAGCCAATTATGCCAGGTAAAACCGGAAAAATCAAAGTTGAATATAGTGCGCCCAGCGCTGGTCCTGTAAATAAAGATGTGGAAATTTATGTCGCGGGATATAATGAACCAAAAGTTGTTTACTTTACCGGCGAAGTGGTTGCAAAAAAATAGATCAATTTAATATTTATAGTCAACCCCTTCAGCCATGGAGGGGTTCATTTTTTTATACCCAAAACTCTAAAGTAATATTATGCTTACAGTTTCGAAACGCGGTTTTCAAATGCCGGCATCACCCATCAGAAAACTGGTACCTTTTGCGGAAGCCGCAAAGGAAAGAGGGGTCACCGTTTATCATTTAAATATCGGTCAGCCGGATATTGAAACGCCTGCAGCAATTATGGACGCGGTGAAAAAAGTGGATATGCCTATTTTAGAGTATAGCCACAGTGCGGGCAATGAGAGCTACCGGCGTAAACTGGCGGCGTATTATTCAAAAAAAGGTTTTGATGTAAATTATGACGAAATATTGATCACCACGGGTGGCAGCGAGGCGATTATTTTTTCGTTTTTCGCCTGCCTCGATCCGGGCGATGAAGTGATTATTCCGGAGCCCTTATATGCAAACTATATTGGTTTTGCCTGCGAAGCGGGGGTAAAAGTTGTTCCCATCCGTTCTTCTATTGAGAACGGGTTTATGCTGCCGGCGGTGAGCGAATTTGAAAAAGTGATTACAGCCAAAACAAAAGCCATCCTGATTTGCAATCCCAATAATCCCACAGGCTATTTATACAGCCGCGGGGAGTTGACGGAGTTGGCCGGAATCTGCAAAAAATACAATCTTTACTTTTTTAGTGATGAAGCCTACCGCGAGTTTTGTTATAGCGACGCTGCGCACACCAGTGTGATGCATTTGAAAGACATCAGCGATAACGCGGTTTTATTAGATACCATCAGTAAAAGGTACAGCGCCTGCGGCGCCCGTATTGGGGCCCTGGTCACCAAAAATAAGGATGTGTACAATGCGGTTTTGAAATTCGCGCAGGCAAGATTGAGCCCGCCAGGCCTCGAACAGATTTTAGGGGAAGCGGCTGTCGATTTGCCAGACGATTATTTTGACCAACCGAAGCAGGAGTATATGGCGCGGCGCGATTTGCTCGTCAGCCGGCTCAATAAAATGGAAGGCGTTGATTGTCCCAACCCGGGAGGCGCTTTTTACGCCATGGCGCGGCTGCCTATCGATGATGCGGACCGGTTTTGTCAATGGATGTTGGAGGATTTTTCTTTAGATAATCAAACAGCCATGTTTGCGCCGGCTACAGGGTTTTATGTAACGCCCGGATTGGGAATGAACGAGATCAGGCTGGCATACGTTATCAACCGGCAGGATATTGACAAAGCAATGGATTGCCTGGAGGCAGCCTTAAAGGTATATCCGGGAAAGACTAATTAGTATATCGCGTTAAGACGGACTGAATGGTTTCAGCGGATAGTGCCGAAAACGGGCGAATAGGCGCGGGCGTGTCCGTGCCCGTTTCTTTCAATAGCAGCTGCCACCAGCCCACATCGCACCATTGGCCTGATTTGAAACCCACCTGGGTGTAAGTGGCAAACCATTTAAAGCCGAATCGCTCGTGGAAACCCACGCTTTCCGGGTTGGGCGTGGTGATTACGGCATATACTTTATAAATTCCCTGTAGTTTTAATAAATCAAATAAGGCATTATAGAGCCGGGTAGCGATCCCGGCTTTTTTAGCATCCGCATCTATATACACCGAACATTCTACCGCCCATTGATACGCGTCGCGTTCGCGGTAGGCCGCCGCATAAGCATATCCCAGAACTTTTCCGTCCTGAACTGCTGCCAGCCATGGAAAACGTTTCAGGCAACTATTTATTCTTTTTCTAAATACATCATTATCAGGCAGTTTTGTTTCAAACGTTACAACACTGCCTGTTATAAAAGGAGCGTAGATTTTCAACATTTGATCTGCCATATCCGGTGTTGCAACTACTATTTTCATATAATAAAAAATTATATTTGAAAATAAATATCAATAATACAATTTATTTCAAAATAATCTATCTAAATTTGTGGATATACTATTAAATAATGATTTTTTTAATTTATTATTTATTTTTTTAATACTAAACCTCCAGCATTATGCACATGACCAAAAAACTGGCTATCGTTCCATTCTTACTGCTCGTATTAGTAACCATTTTAAGCCTTTTTATGGGCCAGAACCCCGTTGAAAGCCCAACCCACCCCGACATCGATACAGGCGACACCGCCTGGTTGCTGACATCAGCCGCTTTGGTGTTGATTATGACACCCGGCCTTGCTTTCTTTTACGGAGGTATGGTAAAGAAGAAAAACGTGATTTCGACAATGTTACAAAGTTTTATCTGTATGGCCATCGTCTCTATTATCTGGGTGGTTTTCGGATTTAGCCTCGCATTTGGATCGGACATTGGCGGTTTTATCGGAAACCCGACAACTTTCATGTTTATGAATGGTGTGCTGGACGGCGATCCATGGTCGCTCGCCCCCACTGTCCCTTTGGTCGTTTTTGCGTTTTTTCAGCTTAAGTTCGCTATCATTACGCCGGCGCTTGTGACTGGTGCTTTTTCTGAGCGGGTACGTTTCACCTCTTACATCTTGTTCATTTGCTTGTTTTTCATATTTATTTATGCACCTTTAGCGCACATGACCTGGCATCCTGATGGCTATTTATTCAACCTCGGCGTTTTAGATTTCGCAGGAGGTACGGTAGTGCATATGAGCGCCGGTGTGGCTGCGCTGGCCAGCGCCATTTATCTTCGTAAGCGTACTGACCAGGAAATGAAGCCTGCTCGTATTACTTACGTTTTATTAGGTACCGGTTTACTCTGGTTTGGATGGTTTGGATTTAATGGCGGCTCCGCAATGGGCGCTAACAACCTGGCAGCGATCGCTTTGGCAACTACCGCAGTTGCATCTGGCGCTGCTGCTTTCGCCTGGATTATTTTTGATGCATTGAGAGGTAAAAAGCCTTCTGCGATGGGAACCAGTATTGGTGCAGTAGTCGGACTGGTAGCCATTACGCCGGCCGCTGGTTTCGTAAGCCTTCCACACGCTTTGGTAATCGGTGTTATCGCAGCCATCGTAAGTAATTTGATGGTAGAATGGAGAACAAGAACCAGCATCGATGATACTTTGGACGTATTCCCTTGCCATGGTGTAGGCGGTTTGGTAGGTATGATTTTAACAGGTGTTTTCGCCAGCCCCGGCATCAATTCTGCTGTGGCTGATAAAGGGCTTTTCTTTGGAGAAACCAAATTATTTACAACGCATTTGATCGTCGCCATTTGCGTATTGGTTGGTGTTTTTATAATGTCGATGATTATCCTGAAAATTACCGATCTGATCACGCCTTTACGCGTTAGCGAAGAGGAAGAAGCAGAAGGGTTAGATATTAGCCAATTAGGCGAAACGCTTTAATATTTCGAGGTTTTTTTTAAAGTTGAAAGTGCAAGCCGTGCTGCGGTTTGCACTTTTCTTATTTTTGTTGATCAAGGCTTTCGGTTTTATTTTTTATTTTCAGAAAAATTAATGCTAATGAAGAAATGGCTGATGGCGTTTGGGGCTGCCTTTATGGCTACACAGCTCCTCGCTCAGGTTACTTACCCCGTAAATGGTATCGCCGACGAGCGATCCGATTATTATGCATTTATACATGCCACGATAGTAAAAGATACCAGCGCAACGGTTCATGATGCCACTTTGGTAATCCGCGAGGGTAAAATTCTTTCGATCAGTAATAAACCTGCGCCGCAAGGCGCAGTGGTCATCGATTGTAAGGGGCAAACCATCTATCCTTCTTTTATTGATATTTATAGCGATTACGGTATTCCGGTGCCCACGCGGTCAGGCGGCAGTAGTTCCTTCTTTGGCCCTCAGCAATTGACAACCCACACGAAGGGGCCCTATGCCTGGAATCAGGCTATTAAAAGTGAAGTGAATGGTGTGGAACTTTTTTCGACCGATGATAAAAAAGCGGAAAGCCTGCGGGCGCAGGGATTTGGCGCTGTCGTTTCGCATCAAAAAGATGGAATCGCCAGAGGCACGGGGGTTGCTGCGCTATTGTCCGATCAAAAGGAAAATCTAAATGTGATAAAAGATAAGGCCGCTTGTTTCTATTCATTTAGCAAAGGCACTTCAACCCAATCTTATCCTACATCGATGATGGGCAGCGTCGCCCTGCTGCGCCAGACTTTTTTAGATGCCGATTGGTATAGCAAAAACAAACCTCTTAAAGAAGGATTGAATAAATCCCTGGAGGCCTGGACCCAGCATCAAGCGCTTCCGCAGATATTTGAAGCCGGCGATAAATGGAGCGACCTTAGGGCCGACAGGATCGGGGATGAATTTGGCGTGCAATATATTATTAAAGGTGGCGACGACGAGTATCAGCGGATGCATGAGATTGCCGCCACACGCGCCGCTTTTATTCTCCCGTTAAATTTTCCCGAAACACAAAATATCGAAGATCCGATGGACGCCAGGTTTGTTTCGGTTAGCGATATGGCTCATTGGGAGCTGGCGCCCGGAAATGCAGCTGCTTTTGAAAAGGCAAAAATAAAATTTGCACTTACTACTGCCGACCTTAAAGATGTTAAAAATTTCTGGCCTTCACTGCGAAAAGCTATTTCCTACGGACTAAGTAAAAATGCTGCTTTAGCGGCGTTGACTGCTACACCGGCTTCGCTCCTGAAGATTGATGATAAAGTGGGAAGCCTGGCGCCCGGCAAAACAGCTAGCTTTCTGATTACAACCGGAGATATTTTTTCGGAAAAAGCAAGCATTGTGGAAAATTGGGTGAATGGTCAACGATATGATATCAATGCAAAAGCTGGTAAAGAGCAGGCTGGCCAATATAAATTGACGATTAAAACCCAAGCGACAACAGAAGCATACGTATTGCTTGTTAAAAGCAGTAGCCAGGCGCAAATCGTTGGAAAAGATACGCTGACCACAAAATTTAAATCAGATGGCACTTTGGTATCTATCAATTTTTCCTTAAAACCGACAACAAAAAAAAGCGGCGAAAAAAAGGACACGACTTTTCAAGCGGATCAGGCAGATTTTCTCTATCGGCTGAGCGGTGTGGATTATGGAAAAACCTGGCAGGGTGTCGGTTCCGACAATAAAGGCCAGCCGCTTACCTGGGTGGCGGACTTTGTAAAAGAAAATGTAACAAAAAAAGATACCGCTAAAAGCAAAATTGAAAAGCCACTGGCAAAGGTTCCGTTTCCTTTCTCGCCCTACGGGAATGAAGCGTTGCCGCAGACGGAAAATATTTTGATAAGAAATGCGACGGTATGGACGAATGAAAGTGCGGGCAGGCTTGAGGCGACAGATGTGTTGCTTAAAAACGGTAAAATAGCAGCGATAGGAAAAAGCCTTGCAGCCGCAGGAGCGAGAGTGATTGACGGAACCGGAAAATATTTAACACCCGGGATCATTGATGAGCATTCGCATATCGCAGCGTTCTCCATAAATGAAGGAGCGCAGTCTGTGACGTCCGAAGTGCGCGTGGGCGATAATTTGAATCCTGACGATATTAATATTTACCGGCAACTCAGCGGCGGCGTTACAACCTCTCATATTTTGCATGGGTCGGCCAATACGATTGGAGGCCAAACGCAATTGATAAAGCTGAGATGGGGCGCTGATGATGAGGGGTTAAAGTTTAAAGGCGCCGATCCTTTCATAAAATTTGCGCTGGGCGAAAATGTAAAACGAACAGCCCAGCCGCAGGGAAATATTCGCTTCCCCGACACCCGCATCGGAGTTCAGGCCGTGTTGGCAGATGCCTTTCAACGCGCAAAAGATTACGAATCCAAAATAAAAGCAGGCGACAAAAGCCTGCGCCGCGATCTTGAATTGGATGCATTAGTGGCTATTCTAAACCAAAAGCTTTTTATTACCTGTCATAGCTACGTACAAAGTGAAATTCTCTCCATCATGGCGACAGCAGAACAGTACGGGTTCAAGGTAAATACCCTGACGCATATTCTCGAAGGTTATAAGGTAGCGGATGCTATTCGCAGGCATGGCGCCAATGTTTCAACATTTTCTGATTGGTGGGCTTATAAAACCGAAGTGCAGGATGCCATTCCTTACAATGCCGCCATCATGCATAAAATGGGTTTGAATGTATGTATCAATAGCGACGATGCGGAAATGGCGCGCCGGCTCAACCAGGAAGCTGCCAAGGTGATCAAATATGGCGGCGTGAGCGAAGATGATGCATTCAAGATGATTACCTTGAATCCCGCGAAAGCTTTGCATATCGAAGATCGGGTAGGAAGTATTAAAATTGGTAAAGATGCCGATGTGGTGTTATGGAGCGACAACCCTTTAAGTATTTATGCAAAAGCGTTATACACGATTGTGGATGGCGCTGTTTATTTTGACTTGCAAAAAGACCTGGAGAAAAGAAAAGCGATCCACACGGAGCGCAACCGGCTGGTCCAAAAAATGCTGGCAGCCGCCAAGTCGGGTGCGCCCACCGTTCCGGCGAAGCCGACGGCACAGGTTATTTTACACTGCGAAGATCATGAGGAACAAAAAGGTATTTTGGAAATAGATTCATACGAAGAGAAATTATGATCGGGCAATGAAGTGAAAACTTATACCTGGTGCGTTCTATCCGACTCATACAACCATAAAAAATATATTGATGAAACAATTTATAATTTCAATCATCATTTGCTCCGTTTGTAGCGTATCTCTCTACGCGCAGGACGACGTGTACCCTGCGCCGGCGCAGCAAAAAGATATACTGATCAAAAACGGGACGATCTTTACCGCGACGGGCGCCGTTATTGCCAACGGCTCCATTCTTTTGAGAGCGGGAAAAATTGCCGCATTAGGCAGCGATGTTGCAGCGCCCGGTGACGCAGATATTATTGATGCAAGAGGTAAGCATATTTATCCGGGTTTGATTTTAGCGCACACAGACCTGGGGATTAACGAAATTGGCAGTGGTGTGAGGGGCAGTAACGATTATTTCGAGCTGGGCGAGTATAATCCAACCGTGAAATCGATTGTTGCCTACAACACCGATTCCAAAATTATTAATACTTTAAAAGCAAATGGAATTCTGTTGGCTTGTGTAGCGCCGCAGGGGCGTTTGCTTACCGGCACTTCGACAGTGGTTCAGTTGGATGCCTGGACCTGGCAGGACGCCGCCTACAAAACGGACAATGGTATGCACCTGGTGGTGCCGGCTTTGATGCGCTCGCCGCGTCGTTCAAGCAGGCAGGCGTCAGATACTGACCCCGTAAAAGCAGGCATTGAAACAGTCGAAGCAGTGGAGCAATTTTTAAGTCAGGCGCAGGCCTACATGCAGCAGGATCACAAAACTGGCGTCAACCTGAAATTGGAAGCAATGCGTCCGCTTTTTGAGAAAAAACAAAAATTATTTGTTCATGCTGATCGCGTTCGGCAAATTTTGGTCGCTATCGATTTTGCCAAAAAATTTGATATAGATGTGGTACTCGTCGGCGGTGCTGAAAGTTACCAGGTAGCTGACCTCTTAAAGCAGAATAATATTCCTGTTATACTCAATTCTCTGCACAACCTGCCAACGATGCAGGATGATGATATTGACCAGCCTTTTAAAACACCGGCCGCATTGCAAAAAGCCGGCGTGTTGTTCGCTCTTAATGACGACGAAAGGCATGCGCGCTATCGCAACCTCGATTTTAATGCCGGAACAGCCGTTGCTTATGGCCTCACCAAAGCGGAGGCGCTCGCCGCGATTACGCTTAATCCTGCGAAAATTCTGGGCATTGATCAGCAAACAGGATCGCTTGAAGTGGGTAAAGACGCCAATATTATCATCTGCGACGGAGATATCTTAGATATGCGCAGCAGTAATGTTACCGACGCATTTATCCAGGGGCGGAAAGTAAATCTTGAAAATAAACAAACCCAACTCTACCAGCGCTATCAGCATCGTTACGGACTCAACTAAAAAGCTCAGTTTTTTGATCGAGATTAAGAATTTTTGTAAAAATTAAACAAATGTTTGATTAATCTAAACAAGTGTTTAATTTTGCTGATTCAAATGACCAAGAAAGATTACATACTTGAAAAGGCGGAATGCTTATTTGCAGAAAAGGGGTTTGATGCCACTTCTGTCAGGGATATTGCCGGCGCTGCGGGCATCAATATCGCGATGATCTCCTATTACTTTGGTTCGAAGGAGAAACTCATGGAGGAACTTTTCAAAATGCGCATGAGTGTGGGTTTTGCCTATATCAAAGAAATTGTCGATGATGATAACCTGAATATTTCTGAAAAGATTAATAAGGTTTTAGCGGCCTACGTAGAGCGTGTCAAGAAAAACAGCAAGTTTTATCATGTGATACTGGCCGAACAGGCAACCAATAAAAACCGGAATGTGATCCGGTTTCTGAATAAATCGAAAAAAGTGTATGTCACCTTTTTTGAAAATCTTATCGAGGAGGGAAAAAAAAGCGGCGTTGTTAAATCTGATATCGACCCGGTGTTTTTTATGGCCACGGTTACCGGCACCATTATGCATGCGCTTTTAAATAAAGAGTTCTATTTAAAACATTATGGCCTGAAATCTTCAGACGGATGGAACGATGAGGTATATTTTGATAAAGTGAAAAGCCACCTCGAACTGATTACCAAAAGCATTTTAGTATATGAATTATAGAATAAAAGCCCTCACGGCGCTGTGCTCGCTGATAATGGCAGGCGCATCGGCTCAGGATATGAAGCGTTTGACTCTTGAAGAAGCTTTGCAGCTCGGCATAGCAAACAGCAAAAATCTCAAAATTTATGATGCCAAAATAGTGGAGGCTGCGGCAGCTATCGACGAGGCGAAAAATAAGCAGTTACCGGATTTGAACGTTAGCGGCAGTTATCTGCGGTTGACCAACGCGAATGTCAATTTAAGAAATGCACAACAGGAGCAGGAAGGTGGCGCTTCATCTGCAGCGTTTCCCAATATCAACCAGGCCGCTTACGGCATGGCCAATTTTTCACTTCCGTTGTTTGCGGGTGGAAGAATTCGATTTGGAATTGAATCGGCCAAATACCTGCTTGAAGCTGCCCGGTTAAACGGCGCCAGCGATAAAAATGAGATCGCTTTTAATATTACGCAGGCATATGTCAACCTGTTCAAAGCTTCTCAGATGGTAGGCGTCATCAGGGAGAACCTGGCCGTGTCGGAGAAGCGCGATTCAGATTTTCTCAATATGGAGAATAATGGCATTATCGCCCGCAACGACCGCTTAAAAGCTCAATTGCAAACTTCAGACATCGAACTTCAGCTATTAGAAGCTGAACATAATTTAAATATCGCAACGGTAAATATGGATCTGCTGTTAGGATTGCCCGAAACTACGCAACTCGAGGTTGACACGTCGTTTATCGGTCAACAGGTAGACACGAAATCTTTTGCTGAATATGAGCAGCTGGCTTTGCAAAACCGGCATGATGTGCAAGCCATCCAGTTGCAGCAACAGGCAGCTGTGTTGGGAACAAAGGCTGCGAAGGCTGAAAACCTTCCTACTATTGCTTTAACCGGCGGTTACGTGGCAGCAGACATTCCTAAATTTTTGACCCTGACAAATGCGGTAAATGCCGGCGTCGGCATACAGTATAATTTGGCCAATCTGTGGAAAAGCAATGCCGTGTTAAAACAATCTAGGGCGCGGGAGACACAAATGGCTGCTTCCGAGGCGCTGCTGGTCGATCATATCAGGCTTAGTGTAAACCAGGATTATCAAAAAGCCTTTCTTGCAAAAAGAAAAATTGAGGTTTATGAAAAGGCTTTAACACAGGCGACGGAGAATTACCGTATTACTAAAAATAAATTTGATAATAGCCTGGTGACGATCACCGATTTGCTGGATGCGAATGTCTCGCTCTTGTCTGCACGGATCAATGTGGTAAACGCAAGAGCGGATGCGGCCCTGGCATATAAAAAACTTCTCGAAACAACAGGAACACTTTTTCAATAAGCATTTGGATACAAAAATTAACAAGACAATCATGGCAACAAACGAACAGGTTTCAGAGCAACCAAAAGCGGCAGGTAAAAAAAGGAGCCCGATATTTTTTATCATACTCATCATTATGATCGTGTTGGGCGGCTATTGGGGTGTGACAAGATATATTCATAGCAAGCATCATGAAGAAACCGATGATGCGCAGATCGAAGCCAACCTGAGCCCGGTTATTTCAAAAATATCGGGTTATGTAAGCGAGATACTCGTGAAGGATAATCAATTTGTGAAAAAGGGCGATACGCTTTTAATATTAGATAAAAGAGACCTGAAAATGGCGCTCGCGCAGGCAAAAGCAGCATTGACGACGGCGCAAAGTAACCTGGCTTCTTCGCAGGCGAGCACAGCCGCCACACAAAAAAATATCAATACCGCACAAGCTGCAGTGGCAACTGCCCAGGCACAAATAGATGCAGCCAAAGTAAATGTTTGGCGTACCGGCGAAGATTTGAAAAGATATGCGAATCTTATCAAAGACCACTCTATCACCCAACAGCAGTATGAACAGGCACTTGCGGCTAAACAGTCAGCTGATAAACAGCTTCAGATTCTTATGGCGCAAAAAGAGCAGGCGGCCGCGCAAACCTCTGTAGTAAAGGGTCAGGTAGCTGCGAGCTCTGAGCAGTCGGATATCGCAAGAGCCAATATAACCCAGCGCGAGATTGACGTGAAAAACGCTGAACTGAATTTGAGTTATACGGTGATAACGGCGGCCGAAAGTGGCGTGGTATCTAAAGTTCCTGTTCAGGTGGGCCAGTTTATCCAGGCCGGAGCGCAATTATTCAGTGTGGTGTTGAGCGATGAAAAATGGGTGACTGCCAATTTCAAAGAGACGCAAATAGCCAAAATGGTGGAGGGCCAAAAAGTATCCGTAAGCGTGGATGCGTTTCCCAAAAAGGAATTTGACGCGGTGCTTACTTCTTTCTCGCCCGCTACCGGCGCTCGTTTTGCGCTGTTGCCACCCGATAACGCCAGCGGCAACTTTGTAAAAGTAGTGCAGAGGCTTCCTGTTAAAATCGAGTTCACGGATAAGAACGATTCATTGCTGGCCAAATTGCGGCCCGGTATGAATGTGGTGGTCGATGTTCATTTAAATTAGAAAAGATCAGCCTGACTTGTTGATAAAGGCGATTTGTCGCTTGGTGCGGTTGATAACGATCATCTGCGAAGCGATATCAAAAACAAATAAATGGAAGATCAGGATTCATTGGTAGAATACGGCTTTCGGCGGTTTATCGTAACGCTTACGGCAATCGTATGTGCGTTGCTCGAAATCGTGGATACAACGATTGTAAATGTGGCGTTGAACGATATGAAGGGAAATATGGGCGCCACACTATCGGAAGTGGGATGGGTTATTACCGCTTATGCTATCGGTAACGTGATCGTAGTGCCGATGACGAGTTGGTTGTCGCAGCAGTTTGGACGGCGTAATTATTTTGCTTTCTCCATCGCCCTGTTTACCATTTGCTCCTTTCTGTGTGGAAATGCGACGAATATTTGGGAGCTGGTTGCCTTTCGGTTTTTGCAGGGCGTTGGTGGCGGGGCCCTACTGGTAACTTCTCAAACAATTATTACAGAATCTTATCCCGCTGCCAAAAGGGGCATGGCGCAGGCTATTTATGGTTTAGGCGTGATCGTGGGGCCAACGTTAGGGCCGCCCTTAGGCGGTTATATCGTGGATAATTTCAGTTGGCCTTATATTTTTTATATCAACATTCCTTTGGGTATTATTGCCATCTTACTGACCCTACAATTTGTGCGCAGCCCTAAATATGCGGAAAAGAAAAATTCAAAAGAAATTGACTGGCTGGGCATCTTTTTGCTGGCGCTTACGGTGGGGTCGTTGCAGTTTATCTTAGAACGCGGCCATGAAGAAGATTGGTTTCAAAGCGCTATGATCGTCATATTCACCGCATTTGCTGTTTTTGGTTTTTTCTTTTTTATATGGCGCGAGCTGACGTATAAAAATCCAATTGTGGAGCTCAGGGTGCTCAAGAACGGTAACCTGAGAATCGGTACGATAATGTCATTTATACTGGGATTTGGACTATACGGATCGACTTTCATTATTCCGTTATATACACAAAGTTTGTTAGGCTGGACGGCCTATCAATCTGGCATGCTCATGATACCGGCCTCGCTTACCACGGCGTTTATGATGCCTATTGTGGGCCGATTGATTTCGAAAGGAGTGCCACAGCAGTACCTGGTGGCAGGTGGATTATTGTTGTTTTTTATTTATAGCTTTTGGGGCTATAAAATCATCACCCCGGATACCGGCCAAAGTAGTTTCTTTTGGATGCTGATTGTAAGAGGTGTGGGGCTAAGCTTGCTTTTTATTCCTATCACAACCATGGCGTTGTCGACGCTAAAGGGCCAGCAAATTGGCCAGGGTGCTGCATTTACCGGAATGATGCGGCAACTTGGAGGATCATTCGGCGTAGCCGCAATTACAACATTCATGAGCAACAGGAACATGCTTTACCGTAATGATCTTATCTCCAAACTGGATGTTAATGATTTGGATGTGCAACAGCGGGTGATGGCTATGACGCAGAATTTTAAAGCAAAAGGGATGGCGCCTGATGTGGCGTTGAACTCGGCTTATAAAGCGCTCGATTTTACGGTCACCAAGCAGGCTACTGTTTTATCATATATGGATGTATTTCTTTATCTAGGTGTGTTGTTTCTGCTTTGCATCCCATTTATTTTAATGGTGCGAAATAAAAAGCGAAAGGACGCCATTGATATGAGCGCTGCGATGCATTAAGAAGTTTTTTTGGTGTTGTTAATTAGGTTGAGCGTGGTCTGTTAATGGCCGCGCTTTTTTTTATTCATATTAGTAATTATATATTATTTTAGTATGCATGCAAAAGATCGTGTTGGCGGCCTTGCTTTGTATTTTTTTGTTGGGTTGTATTTCTTACAGAAAACGGCCTGCGCGTTTGTTCAACGAAGTTGTTCAAAATCAAAAAACCTTTGATGTGGCGATAGTGCCGGGTATTGCTTTCCACGACAAATGGGATTCGGTCATGAAGGGGCGCGTGCTTTGGGTTGATTTTCTTTATCGAAAAGGGATCGTCAAAAATATTATTTTTTCTGGAGCCGCCGTCTATTCGCCTTATACCGAAGCTAAAATTATGGGCTTATACGCCCGGCAATTGGGCATTCCTGAAACGCATATTTTTTATGAAACCCGTGCAGAACATAGCACCGAAAATATTTATTATTCTTATGAGCTTGCCCGTGAAAAAGGATTTAAAACTATTGCGCTTGTTACAGATCCGTTTCAATCTGCATTGACCAAAGGCTTTACCAGGCGAAGGTTTGCGACGCCGATTCAGCATATACCTTTTATGGTGGATACCTTAAATAAAATCAACAAAGTAGATTATACGATCAATCCGGCCGCTGCTTTTAAACCCGGGTTTCAATCAATCGTAGAGCGGGAAGGACGTATCAAAAGATTTTTTGGTACTTTAGGCGCTCATATCCCCTGGGAAAATAAACAGGGGAGAAAAGCAGCGCCTTTATAACGACAGCGCTGAGATAAAATAGCAACCCGTGGGCAAAAACTGACGGGGACCATCGAACTGACCATGAGTAAACAACAGATCAAACTACTAAATAGCGTTACAGATATTTATAAGGGAAAGAGCCGTCCGGTAAAGGAGGATGTGGGCTTTATTGTTCATGATTTCAATGAAGTAACGCTTCAATATCCTTATACTTCGGGGGTTTATAGAACCAATTATTATTCTTTTTTATTTATCAAAGATGGCAGCGGCAGTTATACGCTGGATGACGCGACCTTCCATTTTTCTGCTAATTGTTTTTATTTTTCTAACCCGGGGCATATCAAATCACACTATTTCGAACAGCTTCGCGAAGCTTACCGGATCGCTGTTACAGAGGAATTTATTGTGAAATATATTCATCCGGATATTTTTAACGAATTTCCTTTCCTGATTGCTGAAACTTCTGTTCCTCAGGCATTAGATGCTGATGATGTGGCGGTTTTTGAAAATATTTTCAAACAGATTCAAAGGGAGTTTAACAGTTCGGCGCCGAGCAGCTACCGTATAACTGGAAAATATTTCGCTATCCTGCTGTATAAAATCAAAGACAAGTTTTGGGCCAACTACCTACCTCTTGAAGAGGGCGATCGCAGTTCCCAGATCGTAAGGAACTTTAAGAAAAATATGGAACTGCATTTTTCAGCCATTTCAAAGGGAGCGGTGGAACGCATTTTTACGGTTGCCGATTTTGCGGAGTTACAAAATCTGAATGCTAACTATTTTAACCAGGTTATAAAAAGTAAAACCGGCCGAACGGTTACCGAGTGGTTGAACAACAAGATGCTGGTAGCCGCGCAGGGGCTGCTTTTACATTCACCCCGAAGTATAAAAGAAATTGCGTTTCTGCTTGGTTTTTCAGACGGCGCGCATTTTAGTAAGTTCTTCAAAAAGCACACATTATCGTCGCCTTTGCAATACCGGAAGGCGAGATAAAAAAACAGGGATTTTTCTGCCAGATGATGCGAACAGAATACTTATCTAGCTACGGGGCTGTTAGGATTGACTGTTGAAATGTAAAGGAAAGAACTGGATGAATTTTAACAAATAAGAAAAAATAAACCTATGCTCACAACAAAAGGAGTTAGTGTAAAACATCTATTCAGCTGGACATGGCGCTATGTTTTTTGGTTAATGCTTTTTAATGGTACGGTAGCTACGCTTTACTATTTTAATATAATTAACTTGAAGATTCCATGGTTGCCGGTTTCTGTAATTGGTACTGCTGTGGCATTCTATGTGGGGTTTAAAAATAACAACGCTTACGGGCGGCTTTGGGAAGCCCGAAAAATATGGGGCGGTATCGTAAACGACAGCCGCGCCTGGGGCATAATGGTCGATGGGTTTATAACAAACATGTTCACGAAAGCCCAAAAAAGTGAAATTGAAATTCATGAAATCAAAAAGCGATTGATTTACCGGCATATTGCATGGTTATATACACATCGAAACCAATTGCTTGTTCCTACCTCCTGGGAGCATTTGAGCCAAAGCGGTAATACAAAGAGAACGGCCCGCTATTTTCAAAAGAACTTTGGTTTAGGACTGCTTGATGATGATGTCACTCCCAAAGGACTGAAACGCTATTTACCCGAAAGTGAATACGAACGCCTGATAAACTACGCCAACACGGCGACGCAAATCATCAACGAGCAATCGCGGGATTTGCGGGAATTGCGAAAAGAAAATCTTATCGATGATTTTAGACACATGCGCATGGAAGATGTGTTGCGTAGTTTCTATGAACTTCAGGGGAAAAATGAGCGTATTAAAAAGTTTCCGCTGCCCCGGCAATACTCTGCAATGAGCCATTATTTTGTGGCCATATTTATTTTCCTGCTTCCTTTCAGTATGGTGCCGGAAATAATGAACCTGGCATCCTGGAGTATCTGGTTATCCATTCCAATTACCGCATTAGTAGGCTGGGTGTATATTATGATGGAAGTGATCGGCGATTATTCTGAAAACCCATTCCAGGGATTAATGAACGATATCCCGATGATGTCGCTCTGCCGAACTATAGAAATCGATTTAAGAGAAATGCTCAACGAAACCGATTTGCCACCGGCCATACAATCGGTAAAAGGGGTATTAAACTAAAAGTCAAACAACTCATCTTTTTAGTGAGAACGCTAGGAATATCAACTTTTACAGCACCTGCCGTTTGATTTGCCATTTGCAATCGCTCAAAAAATTCGCTGATTTTTTCGTTCACCATGCGATGTGTTGGAATTTAGATAAAGGTGATTTTTTAAAAAATAAAACTAAGCAACGCCACATATTTTCTAACGCATTTGTTTTCCTGCTATCTGCACCACACAAACTGTAAGTCGTACAACCATTTTTTTACAGCAAGCTTGAACTTTGAGGTCTTTCAAAATTAAAAGAAATCACAATGGGAAAAATTAATTTAAAAGACAAAGTAGTTGTAATTGCCGGAGGAGGAAAAAACCTGGGCGGGTTGATTAGCCGCGAAATTGCCGGGCGGGGCGCCGACGTTATGATCCACTACAACAGCGAAAGCTCGCGCGCTGAAAGTGATAAGACCGCAGCCGCAGTTCGCGCGCTAGGGCGCAAGGCTGAACTGTTTCAGGGTGATTTGACAGATGTAAACAACATGAAAGCCTTGTTTAAAATGGCAAAGGAAAAATTTGGCAGGATTGATGTCGCTATTAACACAGTTGGTATGGTACTCAAAAAGCCGTTTGTTGATACAACGGAAGCGGAGTTTGATACGATGTCCGATATCAACAGTAAGGCTGCCTATTTCTTCATCCAGGAGGCAGGCAAAAACCTGGAGGATAATGGTAAGATTATTTCGATCGTTACTTCGCTGCTTGGTGCATACACCGGTTTTTACTCCACCTACGCTGGAGCAAAGGCGCCGGTAGAACATTATACGCGCGCGGCTTCGAAAGAATTTGGCAGCCGGGGCATTTCCGTAACGGCCGTTGCTCCGGGTCCGATGGATACACCATTTTTTTACGGACAGGAAACCCCCGACGCTGTAGCTTATCACAAGTCAGCTTCTGCTTTAGGCGGGCTTACTCATATCGAAGATATCGCCCCGCTTGTTTTGTTCCTGGCAACAGACGGCTGGTGGATCACCGGGCAAACCATCCTCATCAATGGCGGCTATACCACTAAGTAATTAACTTTATATAAAGGGCAATGCAGGTTAGCGTTGCTCTTTATTTTAATCATAAAAAAAATGGGTTCTTCAACGGGCCTATGACGGTATGACAATCTCAGACGCCAAAAATATGATCGCCGCTGCGACATCTGCATCTGAGCCACAGGCATGGATCGATCTCGGTTGCGGAGCAGGAACGTTTACCCTGGCGCTAGCAGCGCTGTTGCCGCCGGGAAGTGAAGTGACAGGCGTGGATAAAGCGCAGCAAAATTTACCTGAGCGAAGTGCTAACGGCAACATCATCAAATTTATAAAATCGGATATAGTAAACCTGAGCGTGGAGCCGAATGTTGATGGCGTTTTAATGGCCAACGCGCTGCATTATATACGCGATCAGGAGGGTTTTATCGAAAGATTATTAACAATCATGAACCGGCGTTTTAGATTACTACTGGTGGAGTATGATAACGACCGGCCGAATCCCTGGGTGCCTTACCCGGTTTCCTTTAGCCGTTTGCAAAATTTATTTAAAAGTCCTATATTCCGAATTGAAAAACTAAACGAGAGCGCTTCTGTTTATGGGCAGGGAAATATGTATGCAGCGCTGATAACTTTACACCATTGACTTATGATACCAAAAATAATTAGCGGCGTTCTGGCTTTAATAGCCGTTTTCATGGGACTAAAGCAGGGATGGGTCATGGCATCGTCCCAACCGGAAATGATGGAGATGTTTTCGAAATGGGGTTTTAACAAAACCTCGCTCGCCATCAATGGTGCAATTACAATGCTTAGCGCCATCTTAATGCTGTTTACCAAGACCTTTTTTTGGGGAAACTTTATTATGGCCGCCGGTATTTTATTGATTATATGTTTCCACCTTTTATACCGCGACTTCAAAGGGGCGGCAATTGAACTTCCTTTTTTAATGCTGAACCTGGCATTGATTTATCTGCATCATCCTTTATCAAAATAGTATCAAATGAACACCTGGAAGCGCTGCCTCATTTCGTTAGGTTTCTTTTTTGCGGCGTGTGGGCAGCCTCCAGGAAGACAAACCGTTGAAACACCGATAAAAAAACAACATTATATGGACACTGGGAAATTAACAAACACAACTGTAAAAGCAGCATTCGAAGCCTGGCAAAAGGGGGATGCCGACGCCTTCCTTTCTTTTTTTACAGCCGATGCAAAGTTAACCGACGACGGCAACCCTCGCGATTTTCAGAAATTTGTAAAAGAAGCTTGTGGTAGCGAACGCTTTACATCCATCGACAAAGTCGAAGCAGCCGGGACAGCCATTTATGGGCATTTCCATACCGAGCGCTGGGGTGATTTTAATACCTTTTTTAAATTTCATATCGACAGCGCAGGAAAAATTGATCAACTAGATATTGGTCAGGCCGGTTAAGATGCATTATATTCAATTCAATTACCATCCGATAATTTAAGCAAAGTGATTCGTAGTTTTTCAGGCATGCTCAGGCATATCAGCCGCTATCAATACGAATTTTTGTTGTTTGGATTAATGCGGTTATCTGCTCCTGATAGAGATATTTTCATTTCTGTTTCAGTTCCTGCTTTATAACGATCCCGATTGTTTAAACATTGAATTGGGACGCAATGTTTCCGCTGTTTTCGTAGACCTGGTTTATTTCACTACGATTAGTTTAACAACGATCGGTTTTGGCGATATCGCACCGACGGCGCATTATACCAAGCTGGTCACTTCGCTGATGGGCCTTATGGGTACTTTTTATACCGTTGTGTTGACGGGTATTTTGATCAGTAATTTTGCACCACATTTTATTAAAACCAATAAAAAACAAGATGTATGAATATAGGTTCCTATTATAAGCTCAAGCACTTTATTCCGTGGACAAGAAGAAATATTTATAAGGTAGCGCTGCTGTCGCTATTACCCACCATTTTGTATGGCGTTTGTGATGTGACGTGGATTGCCATTCCCTGGTCGATAGTAGCCCTCGTTGGTGTGGGCGCTGCTTTTATAGCAGGATTTAGAAATACGCAAACCTACAATCGCCTTTGGGAAGCCCGGCAAATATGGGGCGCCATCGTTAATGACAGCCGTGCCTGGGGGATGATGGCCAAAGACTTTGTGACAGCCGCGGGAACGCCAACTGTTTCGGAAGAGCTTAAAGTGATTCATCGGCGGCTGGTGTATCGGCATATCGCCTGGCTGACGGCGCTGCGCCATCAATTGAGGAAACCGCAGGTTTGGGAAAATCAAAACAAGTCCTATTTCAAAGAATACAAAAATTATTATAAAGTGCCTGAGTGGGAAAGTTCCATTGAGAAGGATATGGCGCCCTATCTGTCGCAGGAAGATCTAAATTATGTTTTAACTAAGAAAAACCGGGCTACCCAATTGTTGAGTTTGCAGTCGGCCGATCTGAAAAATTTGCGCAAGCAAAATCTAATTGAGGCTTTCCCCTACGTGGATTTGGAAAGCGTATTGAAAGATTTTTTTGCGCATCAGGGTAAATGTGAGCGCATCAAAAATTTTCCCTATCCGCGCCAGTTCGCCAGTATTAATATTTATTTTATATGGATTTTGGCATTGCTGGTGCCCTTTGCTTTGGTGGAGCCGCTTAGCGGATTGGGAGTGTATGGTGTATGGCTTACGATTCCGGTAAGTATTATCATCGGCTGGATTTTTACCTCGCTCGACCAGGTAGGAGAGAGCTCTGAAAATCCTTTTGAGGGTGGCGCCAATGACATCCCGATGGCTTCCTTGTCACGAACGATAGAGATAGACCTGCGTGAAATGTTGGAAGAGACAAATCTGCCCCCTGCTGTTCAGTCAGAAAACAATATTTTAATGTAGGCGGGCCCATTAATTTTTTATCAAGTTTATTTTTCGAGCGTAAAGCAATGGTATCTCACGGAACTTTGTGCCTTTAATAGGTAAATGCGCCGTGGGTTTATGCCATATCGATTGAGCCGGATTCTTATTTTTTGCTCCTGTCTGATGATTCAGCAGGAAAATACTTTTGCGCAGCCTGATGCGCGTCAGGCCGTGCTAAACTATGTCGCCAGCCTGGCAAAGCCGGATGGAGGCTACGGCTGGGCAAGCCAGCCCGACGGGCATATAACGCCCACTTTTGCGTTGGTAGGTGTGTTGCTAAATTTAAAAGCGCTCCCGAAAGACAGATCGCCCCTCATAACCTGGGTTAGAACCCATCATCCACAAACGGGCCTTAACAAAGAGGCGGGGCCTTCCGGTTCGCAGATGCGCGATTTGGCCTTTCAGCAAATGCAGGCTATTGCGTGGTTGGGCGGCCGTTTAGATGACTACAAAAAAGAAGTGGCCCAATGGAAATCTCAAAAAAAGTCGATCGCCAATTATGAGGAAATGGGATTTGGCAATTTTTGGCAGGAAAGTTTTACACCGCTGGCTTTTCAATTGCTCAACCTTCCTTTGGACAGCGTACAAAAGCAATTTTTGCCCTATTTGTCCGGGTTGAGAAGAAAGAACGGCAGCTACAACAATGCGCCGCCCGGGTTCTATAGCGGTGACGGTAATATTTTGTGCACCTTACATGCGATACGGGCTTTGATCGCCTTCGATCAAGATACGCCTCAAAAACAGGAACTTATCCATTGGCTTCAAAATTGCCAGAAAGAAGACGGAGGTTTTGTGCACCAGCCGCAACCGGAGTTGGCCAGGAAGACTGATATAATTTATGCCTGGGCCGCCGTGAGCGCTTTACATCTTTTAGGCACGCAGCCACTTCAAGTCAATAGCTGTGTGCAGTATATTTTATCACTGCAAAATGCCGATGGAGGTTTTGGAAGTAAGCCAGGCCTCGCTTCCACGCCGATGTCCACTTATTATGCCATCGATGCATTGCGCATTTTAAAATCGTTAAACGCGTTAGATAAGCCGTTGATCTCAGGCGCGCCCCCAAAGAAGAAGGAAAACTGGGAAGGCCAAAATCTGTTTACCGTGCAATTTCAAGCGGTTGGCGCCGGTAGTCCTAAAGAAGCCGTATGGCTTGCTAACTATTTCAAAATCGATCTTTGGGGCGCAAAAAATGCTCCGGATGGCTGGATAGCAGCAGCACAGCGCATCGCCGACCAACAAAAAGTGCCTGTTCATTTTTTTATAACGGATGAACCTTATCATAAAAGTGTGATCGTTCCAGGCATGGGGAAATTTGGCCATATCCTCGATTACTTCTCGAAAGCCGGCTATCCTGTTCTTTTTCCCAAAGAAGCGTCCTGGCCCGTTTTACATAAAAACTATATGGCGCCACTGTTAAAAAATGATGGCGGATTAATCCTACAGGTAAGCAACAACGAGCCGCTGGCAAGGATTTTACTTGACGAATCAATTGATAATGGTGGCTATGTGGCTATGGCCACTCACCATTTTGATCAGAACTTTGCTTTCTGGCTGCCTTATCTATTTGACTATGAAAGCCGGCTTCCCATGGTTTGTTTGCAGGATGGGCATGGCATTGAGTCGTGGTGGTGGGCCGACGAATTACAAAAGGAACGAACTTTATTTATTGCAAAAGAGGCGACTTACCATTCAATGGTTGCCGCCATCCGTAAAAATCATGTGGTTTCGGTGAAGCACGATAGCGTCACCCATTATAAAACGCGCATGATGGGCGCTGGCCTTGAAGTTCGTGATTTCATCAGTAGAAACAAAAAGGGTTGGCGTTGGTGGGCCGACGACGGATCTGTTGAAGACCAGCCCTGGGGAATTATAACGGCAGTGTTTGCGGGCGATCGTTTCGAAACAGCCGCCCCGTCGACAGGCGTGGCGATCCGCGTCAGGCGCTGGTATAAAACGCGCCAGCAATTTTTGCTGCAGCCGGTTACCCAATTAGTCAGCCTTTCAATTGATGGCAAATTAGTTGAAGCGCCATCTTTTGAGTTTAAAAATCAAAAAGGACAGCTACAGGATGCCTATTATTTATATACCATGCAGGGCGTGAGCCCGGGTAAGCACGAGGTTGAAGCAGTTTTTCAAAAGCTGGAAAACGGAGCGAAGAAAGTAATTAAAACTTCTTTTCATGTGGAATAATCGAAACGTGATAAAATTTATGGGATGGTTGATGCTATTTATGCTCATTGGCGTAAATAGCAGGTTGTCGGCGCAAAAAAAGCCGAATATTATTATCGTTTTGGCCGATGATTTGGGTTGGGGCGATGTCGGGTTTAATGGCCAGCAAAAAATAAAAACGCCTTATCTGGATCGGATGGCAGCGGAGGGAATGAAGCTGAGCCAGTTCTATGCGGGAAGCGCTGTCTGCGCGCCTTCAAGAGCGGCCTTGCTCACCGGCGTAAATACAGCGCACGCCCATATTCGCGGCCTTCCCGAGTGGGCCCTTCATGGAAGAACCGATTTGTTAAATGAAGAAGTGACGATTGGGGAAGAATTGCAACGCGCCGGTTATAAAACCGCGATCATTGGTAAGTGGGGTATGGAGGAAGGCGCCGGCACAGGCATGCCCGGCAAGCAAGGCTTTGATTATTTCTATGGTTATAAAACGCATATGGAAGCGCATCATTATTACCCTGCCTATATGTGGGAGAACGGCAATAAAATAATGTTGCCTCAAAATAAGACGCCTGAGACGGAAGGCGATTATTCAAATGATGTATTCACGCAAAAAGCGCTATCGTTTATTAATGAAAATAAATCACAACCTTTTTTTCTCTACCTGCCCTATACGATTCCGCATAATGAAATTACCGTGCCTGAAGCATCCAAAACGCCTTACCTGAACCTGGGATGGGAGCAGCGGCCGATGCAACAGGGCCATTACTATCACGATCCGGAAGGTAACACGACCTACGCCGGTATGGTCAGCCGACTCGACAGTTACATAGGAATGATTCGCGAAGCATTACGAAAATTGCAAATCGATCAAAACACATTGGTCCTCTTTACCAGTGATAATGGCCCCGGATTTGACCGCGGCTTTTTCAACAGCTCCGGCCCGTATCGCGGTAGAAAGCTGCAGTTATACGAAGGAGGGATTATTGAGCCGACGGTAGCCGTATGGCCTTCGGTGATTAAGCCTCAGACCGAAAACCATACGCCGCTTGCTTTCTGGGATATCCTGCCGACCGTCTGCGACATGGCCGATATCAAACCTTCAAAAAAAATAGATGGCCTTTCTTTTTTGCCCGTATTGCAAGGCGAAACAGACGACGTATTTGCCAACAGGTATCTGTACTGGGAAATTAACCCACCTGCTGTTGGTCCCTCGCAGGCGGTACGATGGGGCAATTGGAAGGGTTTGAAATTTTTGAATCAACCGTTTGAACTTTACGATTTATCGGTTGACCGCGGTGAATCAAAGAATGTTGCGAAGGCGCATCCGGAAGTCGTGGCTGCCCTTCAGCAATTTATGAAACAAACAAGGACTGAAAATATTCATTTCCCCTTAACAAAAAGAAGCGCTAATAAAAATAATAAATGATGATTTTCCAGATGAGCCGTTATACATGCAGGATGCTATTTGCAGGGTTTATTGTATTGTTTTTCGCATGGCCGCTATGTAGCGGAGCGCAGGGCAATCTTCCTTTCCAGGAGTTTAATATTTATACAGGCAGTACGCACGCGCATACCATACTCACGATGTCTCATGGTGAGCATTTGCAGCGGGAACCGGACGCAAAGAAGTTTATGCTGGTCGATTCAAATCATTTAAACCGGCCCTCGAATATGCAAATGAAAAAGGATTGGCAAGCCGTTCAGGGGCTGCCTTCCATGCACTATGAAGCTGCCAAAAAAAATAGGTACGACTTTTACGTTTGTACGGATCATTCGCAGGAGGAATGCTTTTTTCCCAATGAACCTTTCAATACAGCTTGGATTGTTTCCCATAAACAAGCCGAGCTTGCTTCAACAAATGGGTTTGTCGGCCTGGTGGGCTATGAGCACTCCGAAAACGACGGCCCCGGCGGCAAAGGGCATATCAATGTTATTAACACTGTCGGATACTTAAATGCGCTTGAACCTGGCGTGGATATTAAAAAGCTATACGCATGGCTAAAGCAGGCGGCGCCTTATGTGGATGGACCGGTGGTCGCAAGTTTCAACCATCCTTCACCCACCCAATATGATAGTTTTTCAGGACGCGATGAAGCTATCACTGATATTATTACAATGTTGGAAGTTATCAACTCAAACAAAAATATTCACTATGAGGGTTTTTTAGCCGCGCTCGATAAAGGATGGAAAGTAGCGCCGGTTTGCGGCAACGACAATCATGGCCTAAGTGCAATTGGTAAACATAAGTCAAGAACTTTTGTTTTGGCGAAAAATAATACGCAGAAAGAAATTTTAGAAGCGATGAAAAACCGCCGCACCTACGCTTCTTTGGAAGAAAATATACAATGCCGTTATTCGGTCAATGATCAGATTATGGGTTCCACTCTAGGTTCCAAACCAAAGTTTCATTTTAATATTCATATCACTGATCCCGACATAAATGTCGCAGCAGATAAAATCACGCGCATCGACATTGTTGCCAACGGCGGCAAAACGGTAGCAAGCTACGAAGTGCCCGTGCCGGCACATGAAGTGCATTGGCAGCCGGAAATAAAAAATGAAGGCTATGCTTATTTTTTTGTGCGTGTCTGGAATGCCGGAGGCGGTGACCTGGAACCAGCAGTAGGCAAGGCTTCGCCGAATGCATCACAACCCATTGCATGGCTGGCGCCGGTATGGATAGGGCCTTGAATCCGCGGCTAATTTGGCTTTGGCGTTTTAGTAATAAAAGCTTAACATCTTTTTATTGTAGCCTTAAATTCTTAAATTTACCTTGTCAACGATTCACTACTTGCTTAAAAAACCATCCGTTTTGGAAGATCAAATGCTTTTGTGGAGCAATGCATTGAAAGGAGACAAGGCCGCTTTCAAGCAACTGCTGGAGATTTATTTCCCCATCCTCTATAATTATGGCATGGGGTTTTCCCAGGATAAGGAGGTTGTTAAAGACACGATACAAGATCTTTTTATTGTCATTTGGAACAGCCGGTCTAATTTGAAAAAAGAGGTCAACGTGAAAGCCTATTTGCTTTGCTCATTTAGAAGAGCTTTGCAGAAAAAAGCGAACCCACGGGTGAAAACAATTTCATTAACCAACTATCAGGAAGACAGGAGCTCCTTCCATCTTAACACGTCGGTTGAAGAAGATTTGATCAGGAAAGAGTCGGTGGCCAAAACGGCAAACAATATGGTTGCGCTGGTTAACGCCCTCCCTTCGCGACAAAAAGAGGTAGTTTATCTCCATTTTTTTTCTGCTTTATCTCGCGATGAGATTTCCGAAATACTGGGCATAGCGCCCCAAACCGTTTCTAATATTTTGCAAATGGCTTTAAAAAAACTTCGGGCCTCCGCAAGAAATCCGGTAGAAATATCAGCCTGATCTAAATATTGTTTGTCGGACTATTCATTTTTAATTTACTTTGAAATTTATGGTATTAAATTTTAGATGCTGCCTCTAATCATATATATCGCTGTACATGCAAATGGATTATTCGAATTACGCAGTTAATGATTTTGTCTGGGATGAAGATTTCAGAAAATGGGTGCTTCATCCTACGAAAGAGCGTGACCAATATTGGACTAACCTGTTGGAGCGGTTTCCGGAACTGAGGGAAGAGGTAAGCGCTGCAAGGGAAATTGTACTTGCCATGAATTTGAATGACCATCCTGTTTCCTCGCAGGAAATGAATAGCTGGATCGACGAAACGATGCATGAGGTGACGCGGCCGGCCATTCGCCGGGTTGCCCCTAAAAACTTGTTTGTTGCCGCCGCTGCGGTAGCGTCGGTTGTTCTCGTAGCCGCTTATTTTCTTTTTAGGAATGATGTTGGGGAGACCGTAAAATCAGCGCCGCTACAGGCCTTTGTGTTTGAAAATAAAAGTGATATTGCAAAAAACATTCGCCTGGCAGATGGAACCCAGGTGATTTTAGATCCTGATGCCTCAGTAACGGTCGATTCAAATTTTAACCAAAGCGAACGCTCGGTGATACTAAAGGGAAATGCTTTTTTTAATGTAGTTGCAGATACAGCTAAACCTTTTGTTGTTCATTCCGGAAAACTGGAAACCAGGGTTTTAGGAACCGCTTTTACCGTAGAGACAGACACGGCCCAAAAGATTTTACATGTGGTTGTCAGAAGGGGCCTTGTATCAGTTGCTGCCGACGATGCAACAGTTGAACGCAAAATCCTGCTCAAGCCTAACCAGCAGGCGGATTACGGGATCGCTTCCGGAACATTGGTCAAAACTATTGCGCGCGCACCACTATTGCTCGATAGCCTGATTGATTTTAATTATAATGCGACGCCTGTTTATCAGATCTTTTCAGATATACGCGCTGCTTATGGCATTCCCGTTTCTTACAGCAAAACTTCGGTGCCCAATCATGCATTCTCGGGCAATCTCCTGGGGAAAGGGTTTAGGGATAAAATAAAAATTATTTGTGCTGCCCTGGAATTGGACTACAAAATTGAAGACGGTGAAATAAGGATATATTGATCAAAATGATTATATATTTACATATCGTCTTTAAGCTGTTTTATGAAGTTTTTTCTTCTGTGTTTATTGATTGTCTTCTTTATCATTGTCGATTGCTTTAGCAAAGAATCGGCAGTTTTTGCGCAGGACGTTTTAAATATAAAAGTCACAGTTAAGGAGCAGGAAGCCAGCCTGAAAAGGATTTTGGAAGGCATAGAAAGACAGGCACGCATTCAGTTTGCCTATAACGAAACTAAAGTGCGAAAGGTAAAAGGCCTTCGCATTGATGCCCATAACGAGTCGATTCGATCCGTTCTCGAAAAAATAAAACAACAACAACCTATTGCATACGAAGTCGCCGGAAACATTATTGTTGTTAGAATTGTAGAAGCTACGGACGAACGTCCTTCTTTCAAACGAACTATTCTCGGAACAATAACCAACGAGCTGGGCGAACCGCTACCAGGCGCATCTGTAATGTTGCGAGGCACTTCATTTGGGACGCTTTCCAACCCTGATGGCCATTATCGGCTGGTTATTCCCAATGATACAATGGCTGTGCTAACTGTATCTTCAGTAGGTTATGAAACAAAAAATGTCCAGATAGCTTCCGGGTTTACTTACGATATCCGGCTGATAAGGGCCGATTATCAGTTGAACGAAATTGTAGTAGTGGGATATGGCACACAGCCGAAAGGCGCTGTTACCGGGGCCATCACCAGTGTGAAATCGGCAGGGTTCTCCAATCAGCAAATTGAAAGGGTGGAGCAGGTTTTGCGCGGCAGAACATCGGGCCTCACGATTACAGCGGCTTCTGGAGCGCCAGGCGCGGACGCTACTGTAAGAGTGAGAGGAATCACATCGTTCAGTCAGGGGGCCAATAATCCGTTATATGTTGTGGACGGCGTGGTAGTGGATCCATCCAGCATTAATTTCCTGAACTCGAGCGATATTGAATCCATTGAAGTGCTTAAAGATGCTGCCGCAGCAGCGATTTATGGCGCGCGCGCTTCAGCCGGCGTTATTTTAATTTCTACAAAAAAAGGCAAAGAGGGAAAAACCCGTATGACTTATAATGGCTATGTGGGGTTTCAAAAGCCAGAGAAAAAGCTTGATATTTTAAATGCGAGCCAGTATGCAGCGCTGATCAACGAGCAGGCCATGAATGACCACGAAGCGCCAGTGTTTAGCGACCCGCAGAACCTTGGAGCAGGAACCGATTGGCAAGATTACATTTTTAATAATAATGCTCCCATTCAGAATCATGAAATAAGTTTGTCGGGTGGAGGAAAAGCATCCAGCTTTTTTACTTCCGCTGGTTATTTCGACCAGGATGGCATTGTGGCATCGGACATATCCAATTTCAAAAGGCTTTCGCTTCGCTTGAATGCTTCGCATCAAATAAGAAAGTGGCTGACTGTAGGCCAGAATCTGGGCTATGCGCATATTAAATCGTTAATGGGTGTCAACTCCAACAACGAATTTCAGGGGCCACTTTCCTCTGCTATCAATATGGATCCGTTGACGCCAGTTATTGAGACCGATCCATCTGTTTTAGCGGAGGCGCCTTATAACAACCACCCGGTGATCAGAGACCCGTCAGGCAATCCTTATGGTTTGCCCGCTTATGCGTCGCAGCAGATAACTAATCCGCTGGCTTTCATCCAAACCAGATTGGGTAATTATAATTGGAGCGATGATATTGTCGGCAATGTCTTTGTTGAAGTCAAACCGCTATCAGGACTTAGCTTTCGGTCAACGACCGGTGTGAGGCTGGGTTATTATGGCACCGAAAACTTTGTCCCGATTTATTATTTGGGAACAAGCCTTGCTAATGAGATTACCTCCTTTTCGCGCTTTCGCGCAAAGATTCAAAACTGGAATGTTGAAAATACAGTTGCCTACAGTAACGCGATCGATGCGCATCATTTCCATTTTTTGGCAGGTCAGGGCGCCTATCTCGAAAATAATTCCAGTGGCACAAGGGTAGTCTATTATGGCATTCCCGCAACCAGTTTTAAAGAGGCTTCTATGAATTATAGTGTGGCTGCGGAGAATGTGGAAGCTTCAGGTTTTGAAGGCATCTTGCATAAGGTCAACTCGTTGTTTGCAAGGCTCAATTATAATTACGATGAGAAATATATGTTCACCGGAATCATACGCCGTGATGGTTCTTCAAGATTTGGCCCCAACAACCGGTTTGGCTATTTTCCCTCTGCTTCGATGGGTTGGGTACTATCGCGGGAAAATTTTTTCCCTAAAAAGGCAGCGTTTAGTTTTTTAAAGCTACGGGCTTCTTACGGGGTTACCGGTAATGATTTTTTGGGAGACCTGGTGTACGCCGCAACGGTAAGTGATGGCCGCAACTATTTCTTTGGAGATGATGTGTATGCCATTGGATCAAGTCCCAATGCGCCTGCTAATCCTGATTTAAAATGGGAAGAAACGCGTCAGCTCAATTTAGGTTTAGACGCTGTTATTTTTAAACACTGCAATTTAGCATTTGATTGGTTTGATAAGCAAACAAGCGGCGTGTTGATGCCGATAGAGTTGCCTGCTTATGCCGGAACAACAGGAACTTCATACGGTAATATAGGTGATATAAGAAACAGGGGGTTAGAATTGGAAATAAACTACGAGCAGCAATTTAATGCCCTCAGGCTTTCGCTGAGCGGTAACCTGTCCTATCTAAAAAATGAAGTTACTTTTTTAGGAAATGGAAAAACATATACCGAGGATGGCGCTCCGACAATACAGAATACGCAGTACGTGTTGACCCGAACCGCGGTAGGCCACCCGGTTGGCGCTTTTTATGGATTTGTAACGGATGGGATTTTTCAAAACCAGGCTGAGATTGAAGCATACACAGTTCCCGACGGAGACCAGATTCAGCCCAATGCCGTACCGGGGGACTTTAGGTGGAAAGATTTGAACAATGATGGTAAAATTGATGCGTTGGACCGCACTTTTATCGGCGATCCCTCGCCTGATTTAACCTACGGCTTTAGTGTTAATTTGAGTTGGAAACAACTGGATTTTCTGCTTTTCGGCGAGGGCGTTGCAGGCAATCAGATTTATCAGGGTTTGCGAAGGCTTGATATTCCTACTGCTAATTGGCAAACGAATGCACTCAATCGTTGGCATGGCGAAGGCACTTCCAACAGCTACCCACGGTTGAGCAAAAATGATGCGAATAAGAACTTTTCTCTCCCTTCGGTATTTTATTTACAGAACGGGTCTTTTTTAAGACTGAAAACGATACAGCTGGGATATACGCTACCGGAAAAGGCAGCTGCGCCGATAGGATGCGAGAAAATCAGAATCTATGTCAGCAGCCATAATCCATTTCTCTTTTCGAAATACTCGGGATATAATCCGGAAATTGGCGGAACCAGTTTTAGGATCGATCGCGGCGTTTACCCGCAAGCCAAGTCGTTGTTGTTGGGGCTTAACTTTGTTTTTTAAAGCAGAGTGAGCTAGACAGTTGCAATAAATAAGACAACGCCATTATAACAGATTTATTTTCCATTTTTTTTCAATTCTTATAGTATCAACCGCACAAATTTTTCTATACTATTATAGAAGCATTTATGCTTTTGATCAACATACTTCAGTGGAATGCCTTCGGGGTTTTTGCTGGGGCCCTTTAAAATATAAACTTAAACAGATTCTTTACTTCAAAACGTAAACCGGTTATTCGACAGCCATGAGGCTGTTGCTTAGTGATGCGTTTCATTAAAATTTAAAGATGGATTTAAATTGCTTGTGTATGAAAAAAATACTTTCAAAAAGCAGAGGGCTATTGTATATCGCTTTTGCTATTTTTTTGTTGACGACAAATAGCGATAGCCAGGCCGCTGCACCAGCTTTCGAAACGATAAAAGGGATGGTGAGGGATGCGGACTCAAATCCTTTATCGAATGTTTCTGTTATTGTGAAAGGTACTTCACGAGGCGGCGTAACAGCGGAAGATGGTAGTTTTGGAATAGAAGCTGCGCTCAATGATACGCTTGTGTTTTCGATATCTGGTTACCAACAGCAGGAGGTCATCATTTCGGACGAGAACATGATCTTACAAATCGTCATGGTAAAAAATTTTAATGACCTTGATGAAGTGGTGGTAGTGGGTTACGGCACTCAAAAGAAAAGCGTGGTTACCGGCGCCATATCGAGTGTGAAGGCCTCCGATTTTGCCAACCAGCAAACTGCGCGCATAGAGCAAGTTTTACAAGGAAGAACCTCTGGTTTAACCATCGCTGCTGCTTCCGGCGCGCCTGGCGCGGTTTCTACCGTTCGGGTGAGAGGGATTACATCATTGAATGATGGAGCGAGCAACCCGCTTTTTGTAGTTGACGGTGTGGTGGTTGATAATGGTAGCGTCGATTATTTGAGTTCTAATGATATCGAGTCGATTGAAGTGTTGAAGGACGCGGCTTCTGCTGCTATTTATGGGGCGCGCGCTTCCGCGGGCGTTATTTTAATTACTACCAAAAAAGGAAAGCAGGGTGGTATTGTGGTGAATTACAATGGTTACCTGGGTACGCAAAAGCCTGAAAGAAAATTGGATCTTTTAAACGCTAAAGATTATGCAACGCTTATCAATGAGCAATCGGTCAACGGTGGTGGAACGGCAGTTTTCGACAACCCCGAAAGCCTGGAAACGGGAACCGACTGGCAGGCGTTAATTTTTAACAATAATGCCAAAATCCAGAACCATGAATTGAGTTTTTCAGGCGGGTTTAATAAGTCCAGTTTTTACAGCTCTGTCAGCTATTTCGACCAGGACGGTATTGTTGCGTCTGATATTTCTAATTTTAAAAGAATTTCGCTGCGCCTCAATTCTATTCACAAAATACGCGACTGGCTGACTTTCGGGCAGAACCTGGGGTATTCCCATATCAAGTCGTTGTTGGGGGTGAACGCCAATACAGAGTTTCAGAGTCCGCTTTCATCCGCCACGAATCTCGACCCCATAACGCCGGTGACTATTACCGATCCTGATCTGCTGTCCAAACCGCCTTACTCCAATCAGCCCGTTATTGCCGACGCAGCTGGTAATCCTTATGGCGTTTCGACGATCGTCGTGCAACAAATGGTGAACCCATTGGCTTTAATCAAAACAAAGCTCGGTAATCATAATTGGAGTGATGATATCGTGGGAAATGCTTTCCTGGAGATTAAACCGATTAGCGCTATTACTTTCAGATCGACTATCGGTGCAAAATTGAGTTACAATGGCAGCGAAAATTTTTCACCCATTTTTTATTTAAACAGCAATCAAACCAGCGAGCAGACTTCTTTCGCACGGTTTAGAGGTAAAACATTGAATTGGAATCTTGAAAATACGCTGGCTTACAGTAAGTCAGTCGAAGCTCATGATTTCAGCGTTTTGTTGGGGCAGGGCGCTTATCTCGACAATAATTCGAGCGGCATGACAGTTACTTATTACGGTATCCCTGCTACCAATTTTGATGAAGCTTCGATGAACTATAGCGTCGCTGCTGAAAACGTGCAGGCCAGCGGTTATGAAGGTATTTTACATAAAGTGAATTCTCTGTTCGGAAGGTTAAATTATAACTACGATGAAAAATATCTTTTTACCGGGATTATCCGGAGGGATGGATCTTCAAGGTTTGGGCCCAATAATAAATTTGGATATTTCCCTTCCGCGTCGGTGGGGTGGGTGGCTTCGCGCGAAAACTTTTTTCCTAAGACCGACCGATTTAATTTCCTTAAAATACGTGGTTCCTATGGGGTGACAGGTAATGATGTGTTAGGCGAAATGCGCTATGCATCAACGGTAAGCGATGGCCGAAACTATGTTTTTGGCAGCGATCTTTATGCGATCGGCTACAGTCCCAACGCTCCAGCCAACCCTGATCTGAAGTGGGAAGAAACGCGGCAGCTTAATTTTGGGTTGGATGCCATAGTGTTCCGTAATTTCAATTTCACGTTTGATTGGTTTAAGAAAAAAACGGTTGGCGTGTTGATGCCTGTTGAGTTTCCTGGATTTGCGGGCGCTACCGGCACATCTTATGGAAATGTCGGCGATATTGAGAATACCGGTGTCGAGTTAGAACTCGGCTATAAAAAGCAGGTGAACAAGGTGGCCCTCGATGTTAGGGGAAACTTATCTTATCTTAAAAATAAGGTTAGCTATTTGGGAGATGGAAAAGACTTTACAGAAGATGGAGCGGCGAAATTGCAGAGTACTGCTTTTGCGCTGACGAGGACGGCAGTGGGTTACGCAGTAGGTTCGTTTTACGGATTTCAGAGAGATGGCATTTTTCAGAACCAGGCCGAGATCGATGCTTACACCGGGCCCGATGGCGCGAAAGTTCAGCCCAACGCTGTTCCCGGAGATTTCAAATGGGTGGATATCAATGGCGATGGGAAGATTGACGCAGATGATCGTACCTTTATTGGAGATCCAACACCTGATCTTTCTTACGGGTTTACGATTAACTTAGGATGGAATCATTTTGATCTGTTGCTTTTTGGCCAGGGTGTTGCGGGTAACCAGATTTACCAGGGATTGAGAAGGCTTGATATTCCAACCGCCAACTGGCAAACCAACGCGTTGGACCGTTGGCATGGCGAGGGCACTTCCAACAATTATCCGCGGTTGACAACCAACGATGTTAATAAAAACTATTCTTACCCTTCGGATTTTTATTTACAGAATGGCGATTATTTCAGGTTTAAAACAATGCAGTTGGGATATACGCTGCCGCAAAACATGGCTTCTAAAATCGGCTTGCAACGGTTTCGTGTTTATGCCAGCGGCAGCAATTTGTTTACCATTACCAACTACACCGGGTTTGATCCTGAAATCGGCGGATCGAGTTTTGGTATTGACCGTGGCATCTATCCTCAGGCCAAATCATTTTTGCTGGGGTTGAACCTAACCTTCTAATAACAAATAAAAACAGATGAAGCGTTGCTTATAAAATTTTCATTTTTATCAGACAGGGGAATGAAATTTTATAACTGATAAATTCCATTCGACTCTTAAAAACATAAACCATTTACGAATGAAAAATATATACGTTCTTATTCTTGCCACCTTCATGTTGTTCGGCGCTGCGTGTAATAAAAGTTTCCTCGAGGTTGATCCTAAAGCGCTTCAGATTGAAGAGAACTATTACAAAAATCCGCAAGAGGCTTTTAACGGTTTGGTAGCTGCTTACGACCCCTTGAGTTGGGAGGGTGTTAGTCAATATGCTAATTTCGTTGTGTTCGTTGCGGGCGCTGATGAATGCTATTCCGGAGGTGGGAGTTCTTCTGATCTTCCTTATCTGCAGGCGTTGAACAATTATTCAATTAGTCCCGGAATTGGCCCCCAGCTTGATTTTTGGAAGATGTATTTTGTGGGTGTTGCCCGTTCCAATACCATCATTAATATTTTAAACAATAAAGAGATTTCAGGCCTGGCCGGTGAAGTGAAAGCCCGATATATTGCGGAGGCGAAAATTTTGCGTGCCTATTATTATTTTTCTTTGGTCAGATTATTCCGCAACATTCCTTTCTATACTGAGCCTGTTACTTCAGAAGAAATTTATAACCTCGAGCAAGTAGATCCGGCAACGGTTTACGCACAGGTTGAGAAAGATTTGACGGAGGCTATCGCTGAAGGCAGCCTTCCCGACAAAGTAGATGCTGCGACGGAAGGCGGCCGGATGACGCGCGGAATAGCCAAAGCATTGTTGGGAAAGGTTTATTTGTATGAAGAAAAATGGCCGGCGGCTGCTTCGGTTTTGGCGGAAGTGAATGGTACACCCGGCAGCGCCAATGATACCTACGGTTATAAGCTGTTGGATAATTTTGCAGACATATTTAATCCGGAGCATCTGCATAGCTCCGAGTCGATCCTGGAGTTTAACCATACGGCCACGGCTTCCTCTGGCTGGGGTAATACAAGCAAGGTAGAGGGGCTGATTGCCACAACGATGCTGGGCCCTCGAAGTTATAAGGGTAGTGTGTATGTTTTCGGATGGGGCGGTTGTCCGATAATCCCCGAATTCTCGCAATTGATGTATAGCGATCCGCGCTATCAGGCAACGATTGCCGATGTTGACAGTTTGGTTGGCCTGGGTGAAGCAACCTATGCGCCCGGCTATTTAAACACCGGAAAGTTTGTCCGCAAGTACGCGCCGTTGTTGGCTTACCGGCCGACTACCGGTGGCCCGCCGCCACTCAATTATCCTCAAAATTATATTGAAATTCGTTTGGCCGATACTTACCTCATGGAAGCCGAGGCTTTATTAGAATCAGGCGGCAGCGCTACTCGCGCCGGGCAGCTTTTAAATGCCGTTCGCGCCCGCGTGGGTTTGCCGGCAGTAGCGGCTACACTTGAAAATATCTATTTGGAGCGCCGCAAAGAACTGGCTACCGAAGGCCATCGCTGGTTCGATTTGGTACGCTGGGGACAGGCGGCTACTGTTTTGGCGTACAAAGGATTTACAGCCGGTAAGAATGAAATTTTTCCGATTCCTTTAGCAGAAATGAACAATACAAAACTGGTTCAGAATCCTGGATATTGAGGCCGTAAAAGCCATTTCAAATGAATCTTTTTACCAAATTCACCATATCTCTTTTTCTGATGCCGGCCGTGTTGATGGGGCAGCAAAAGGATCAGCTTCATTTCAAAACTTATGACAATGTAAAGCCGCGGAATATTATTTTTATTTTGTCGGATGATCATCGTTATGATTTCATGGGTTTTACCGGTAAGGTGCCCGGTCTTAAAACACCGCATCTCGATCGGCTGGCCAAAGAAGGCGCGCATTTGAAGAACGCTTTTGTGACGACTTCGCTTTGTTCGCCCAGCAGGGCATCTATTTTAACCGGACAGTATGCGCACACGCACACAGTTGTTGACAATCAGTCGCCGCAGCCAGAGTACCTCATTTTCTTTCCTCAATACTTGCAGCAGGTAGGGTATCAAACAGGTTTTTTCGGTAAATGGCATATGGGTGGCGATAACCCCGATCCGCGGCCCGGCTTCGACAAATGGGTGAGCTTTCAGGGCCAGGGCGTTTATTACAATCCCACCTTAAATATCGATGGGAAAACCGTTAAATATTCGGGTGGCGCCTACATCACCGATGTGCTTACCGGCTTGTCCATCGATTGGCTTAAAAGCCTTAAAAAAGACAAGCCTTTTTTTCTTTACCTGTCCCACAAAGCAGTTCATTCGGAATTTAACGCTGCCAAAAGACATAGAGGATTGTATAAAGATATTAAGATACAGTACCCCGTGTCTATGTTTATGACAAAAACAGACAGTAGTAAAAATTTTACGAAAGGCCAATGGGTTGGCAATGAAGAGGGATTCACTTTTAACAAAGCCGACGTGCCCCAATGGGTGAAGGCACAGCGATATAGCTGGCATGGTGTAGATTATATGTATCACGGGCAAACAGATTTTGACCAATTTTACCAGGATTACCTGGAAACGTTGATGGGAGTGGACGAAAGCGTGGGCGCCGTGCTCGACTTTCTACAAGAGAATGACCTTGACAAGGAAACGCTGGTCGTGTATATGGGCGACAATGGATTTGCTTTTGGTGAACATGGTTTGATAGATAAGCGTACTGCTTTTGAAGAGTCGATGCGTGTGCCGCTACTGGCGCGATGCCCCGCGATCATAAAACCCGCGACTGTGATTGAGCAGGACGTTTTAAATATTGATATTGCGCCCACTTTCCTGGAGCTGGCCGGCATCCGGCAGCCGCAACAAATGCAGGGCGCTTCTTTTGTGAAACTGTTGCAGGGCAGGGATACTAAATGGCGTGAAGAATTTTTTTATGAATATTATTGGGAAAATGCATTTCCGCAAACGCCCAGCCAGTTTGCTGTAAGAACGGACCGGTATAAGTTTATCCGATCTCAGGGAATATGGGATATAGATCAATTGTACGATCTTGTGAAAGATCCTTATGAAGTGAATAATTTAATCCGCAAGCCGGAATACCAGGAGTTGGGAAAAGAATTGAATATCAAACTCTGGAAATGGTTGGGCGCCACCAACGGATTGTATATTCCTTTAAAGCCGGTGTTAAAGCCCAAAAAGGATCATCTTTATAAAAATACCTGGTAAGCAAACGCTACGTTCCGGAAGCCATTAGCCCTGCTTCTCTAATAAAATATCAATAAATAGTGTCCAATTGTTGTCGGCTGCTTGTACCTCCCATTTGCCGGAGATCGTCGAATAATCGATACTAAATCGTCCGCGGAATTTGATGCCAGCACCATCAATAGCAAAGTTATGACTGGTTATCTCTGCCGACATGATGCCATTTGCCGCCTCCGAATTGAAATAATGCATCTGCGCTTTTTGCTGAGCCCCGGCAGGATAAATCACTTCGAAGGTTTCACTTTTATCAGGCCCCATTAATACACAAGCTTCATGTAAAATATAATTTCCATCAACGATCAATCGGTAGGTGTCGGTGCCACGCAGCTCAAGTATTTTGTCCTCATGATAAATTTTTCCAGTGGTTGTCCAGGTGCCTAAAAGTTTCGCAAAAGGGCCGTCCGCGATTTTCTGCATGCTTTAATTTTTTAATTTAATTGCTTTTAGTGGATTTCCGCCGTCGATAAACAGTTTACCGCCTTTCTTTAAAACCTTTGAAATATTTTGCAGCGCAAGCGCCTCAATTTCGGGATGTCTGCCGTCTAAAGCACCCACTCTTATTGCAAAAGCGAGGTCAAAGAGAGGTTCGCCGGCCGGCCTTATAAAACACTCGATCGCACAATGCTGAAACGCTACACGACCTGATTTTATGACTGTTTCAGATCGCTTTTGGGCTTGTGTGATGGCTTTCATTGAACGGTCAATGCCCAGTATATAAAGGCGTGGAAAGCGGTATGCAAGCGCTCTGGCGGCTACGCCCGAGCCGCATCCTATCTCCAAAATGCGCATCCCGTCTTTTAAAGGCAGTGCATCTATAATAGATAAAAGCCGGTTTGAAATTTTGGGTTGAAGCATAGTTGTTGTGTCGATGAAGCGCTTTAAAAATCGTTTTTTGAGTTGATGTGTGTGCTCCTGAAAGGTTTTCCCTGACCGGTTTCCAGCAACGATTGAAGGCTATGAGTAAACTGTTGCCATCCCATTTTACAGATATCGAAACATTCAATGCCCGGATGTAAACCGACATGCGTAAGTCGAAGTTGAAGGCGCTTTTCATAGGGCGTTAAATCCCATTTGATAGTGGTGCCTTTCCATTCACTCTTATTCTTTAAAACCGGAAGGTCAATAAGCGAATCCTTCACCTCCCAAACTAATTTGGAAGGATATATTTGCTCTTTTACTTCGATGATTTTAAACACACCGCCGCCGAAGCGGACTGTGAAATGATCGCTCTCATTATTTGCAGAGCCTTCAAAAAGCTCCGTCCACCAAAGTGAAATGCGATTAGTAAGTGCGTCGAACGCCTGAGATGCCGTCGAGTCGATTTCAATAGTTGCGCTGTAATTTTCCATTGCATCAAAAGTTTAGAGATGCTCCGAAGCTACATCCTGGTGCAAGGATACATTTAATTATTGAGCAGGCAATTGCCATATGGCAAGAAATCAGGCCGTCAATTGCTTAGCGCCTACCACGAGCCACTTTGATAAAGCGCAGGTTGAACAATTTGCAAAAATGCAAGCTTCAACACAGTTAATTGCCCTTAAAAAATCTTTCGGCATTTTTATAATATAATTTTTTTTTCTGCTTAGCGGATAAAAAATCGAGTTGTTCAACAGATTGTACCACTTTTTGAATATCACCATTATCGGTTCCAAACATTAATCGATTTGTGAGGCCGGCATCGACAAATGACTTCATTATGAATGAAAATTTTTCTGCCGGCACAATATCCGGATTAGAAATCACTGAGATGTCAGCGTAAACCTGCTGATGTTGGCGCATGACATTTATGGTTTCTTTATAGTATTGGTCGCCGGCATGCATAATCCATATCTTCAACTTTGGAAACTGTGCCAACAGGGTTTTTAGCAATGATGGGTTACCCATATCCATTTTAAAAAGGGCGCTGCCATGACCGGGTCCGGCGCCGCCGGTATGAATCCCTACTGGTAGATTATACTTTTGGGCTAGCCGGTAGTATGGATAGAGCATCGTGTCGGCAGGGGAGATGCCACAATACTGGTTTAAAATTTCCCCGAAATAATCAATGTTGCCGGATTTGATTTGTGATTCCACCCATTCGATCGGCGGCCAATCGTGGCCGGTGTCGAAACATTGTTGCAGGCTGTAGGGCACTTTTCCGCCAGGGCAAGGCAACATGAGGCCGAACAATATTTTCATTCCCTGCATATCGCGATAGCTATTTTGCAGATTCCATGATGTGCTCAGCGCTACTTTGTAAATTCCTGCATTTTGAAGCGTTTGTATTTGTTGCTGCTGGTTCGAGCTTCCGTGCAGGTGCACGTCAAATATTTTGTGTACGTGTTTTTGCTGACCGCGTGCTACGACTGCGGGAAGAAATGATAAAAAGAATAAGAGGGCTTTCATTTGTTTGGTTTGAAATGGTCTTAAAAAACTACCTCTTTCTAGCGACCTGCAAAAGCGGGTTTTAAAGGGCATTCAAATCGTCTAACATACCTTCAATAATCGGTGTCAGGCCAAAGCCTGATGTCGGGTTGATCAAAGGTGTTATTTCTTTTGAAGTTCAAATATCGTTATTTCCGGTCTGACATTCAACCTCACCTGCCATAAATGGCCTAACGCCCGGTTTATATATAGGGTTCTGCTGTTGCTGAGTTCCATCTGGCCGGCTGCGTATTTTTTGTTTTTTACGGGAAGCATGGGTGGTGGAAGAAACGGAGGTTTTACCTGTCCGCCGTGTGTATGGCCCGATAGGATCCAGCTATCATAATCCTGCCAAACGTCCAAGTCGCAAACGTCGGGATTGTGGCACAATACAATATTGGCATTCGTTTTTTCGAAATGCTGCATCGCTTTTCCGGGGTCGAAGTTTGAGCCCCAATAGTCGTCCAGGCCGATAATGTTTAATCCGCCAACAGCTGCCTTTTCATTTCTTAATACTTGAATATCGTTTTTTGCAAGCATCGATGAAATCTGATCCGCCACCAACGGCTGCGACCAGTTAACGCCATAGTCGTGATTTCCTAAAATACCGATCGTTGCCAGTTTTCCTTTGACAGCATTTTTCAATGTCTCTTCGAGTTTTTCGAACGGTACTTCATCGTTGTGGGTACTGACATAATCGCCTGTATAGGCCACGATATCCGGATGAAACGCTTTAGCCCTTTTAAATGAATCGATGAGAAAGTGATAGTCGAAACGTTCGCCAACATGAATATCACTAATCTGCATTAATGTTTTGCCAACCAGATGACCGGGTAAATTTTGTATAGGCATTTGAAGTTTTACGAACTCTAACCAGAACGGCTCAATTTGCCAGGCATATAACCCGGTGGCCAATCCAATTCCTGCCAGGCCCCATGCGGATCTTTTTAGAAATTTTCGTCTGTTCATGATGTATTCAGGTTACGGGTTTCTTTTCCAAAGGGTTTGTCCGGTTGGTGAAAAAACAAGGCTGTCAGCGTCCGAAATGAATGATGCCTGGAAGTTTAATAGGTTTGTCGGGTTTGTTGCCGGCAGCCATCACATGCATCCATGCTGCTATCGACCTATAGCTGGAGTTAAATTTCGGCGGTGTTGGTCCGCGGTGTACTAAAGAGGCTTTCAATTCTTTAAAATTACTTCAATCGCTTTTTCGAGAAGTTCATCTTTTCCTTGTCTAATACCATCAATCGTGGGTTTCACTTCTATGTCAGGTATGATGCCCACTCGTTGCGTTTCTTTTCCATCCGGATAATTTATTCCAATACCCGAGATCATAGTTCTTAGCCCGCCTGGAAGTAAAATGGTGGATACATTCCCGTCTGCTCCGGCAGTGGTACTGCCAATGATGGTCGTATTGTTGCCCGCTCTGAATGCCATTGCAGTATAATCTGCCTGGCTTTGCGACAATTCGTTCAGCAATACTACCAGCTTTCCTCCGTAGGCTTTGCCTTGGTTTTTTATATTTAATTCGCCTGTGAAGGTGAATTCCCCCGGATTGTTCATATTTGCCTTTGTAAATTTTACAAAGGGAGTCGATGATGAAACAAAATAGGATCCCAGGCTAAAAGGGACAAAAGTTGCGGGGTAATTTCGAATGTCGATGACGATTCCCCTTGTATGTTCAAATGCGCTTTTTATTTCGGGGATATCTTCTTGTTGATGTTTTGAAGTGTTATATAGCCGATGTTATTGTCCAGCATTTTAAAAGACCGGCCCTTATTTTTTCTATACCAACGGTACACATCGAGGTTGCCTTTCGGATATAATTTCAGGTTTTTTATTTGCGGCCTAGCATTTCCCGACACGAACTCAATTTCGATGTGGTCTGAGTCGGATCGTAAAAGGTCTGCAGATATATCCCTTAATCTCGTCGGCTCATTGGAAGCCGGATAAAATTTGGATTTTTCTTTAACGATTTCTTTGACAGGCCGGCCATTTATTTTTGTAATGACATTCCCGATTTTCAGCCCCACCAGGCTTTTCAGGTCGTTTTGATAGTAATCGGTAACAGCCAGTTGCTGCTCAATAAACCGAAGATGTACTGGCGGATAGTTAGCGCCTTTCCACTCGTCAATTTTATTGGCTCCGGCCCAAAGGTTGGCGTGGGTGTCCTGTATGTCTCCGATTATTTGCACGGCTGCCATTTCGTAGGCCAGCTCATCCTTTGCGTTTAGAAAAACGGGTATATATACTTTTAGCTTTTTATTCCAGTCTTCATCCATCAGGTGTTTATACGGAAAAAAATAATAGATCATATTCCAATACCGGTAAAGCGTGAGTAGCCTGAATCCATCATCCGGGTAGGGCATATTTAGATAAGGCCGTTCGTTGGTAAATTCAGGGTTTCCCACCATCCCCGGTTTTATATAATAATGGTTGCCTTGTGAACGGTTGTTATAAACGAATAGCAGTTTGCTTTTAAGCGCTGCTTCCTGTGTGTCAATCCATTTTAAATCCGGCCGCAGAACGGCGTTTTTATCCGTTTCGCTACATGTTGAGCAGGGTTTTACTTCGCCGAGTGCGTTAATCCAGTCAATGATAAGTTGATCCCTTTGACGGCTATTGGCTACTTCAAGATATTTTGGTAGCAACCTGAAAAGCTCATAGTCCCAATTGTAGTTGCCTTTGGCAATTTCAGGATGATGATATTTTATAAAACCCCAAACCCTGCCCAACAGTTCGAGATTTTCTATCTTTTTGGGAGTTAAATCAACTATCTTAATTTGAGAGCCCTTATCGAATTCGTTGTCCAGCCGTGCTTTTGAAAATTGTTTTTTAACCTCTTTCAACGTTTGAACATCTTTTCCGTCGATGTAAAGTGTGAAATCGTCGAACCATGCTTCTCCTTTTCCTGATAAGATTCCTGCGATGTAGATTTGTTCCGCGTCGCGGGGATATTCGAGGTTGATCGTGTATTTCTGCCAGTCTCTGGTTCCGGAAATTTTTTGGCTTTGCATATTGTCAAAGACCAACGGGGCCCCATTTCCATCTACTCTTAATAGGAGGCCGGCAACTCCGTTTTCAACATTTTTTATTTTCATATAACCTTCAAGCCTGATTGTTTTTCCTTCGTAGTTGGCTGGAATTTTATAGGCGATACTCCCAAAGGAATTGGTCGTTGAGTCTGACGTAATTTTGCCTGCCTTGTGGCCCGAGTGGGCCGTTTCTTCAATCGTTAAATCATAGGTTCCCCATTTGAACCAGCCGTCGGGCAACGAGTTTCCTGCTTTTTGGTTTTCGAATCCAAAGTTAAATTTTTCAACTGTCTGACTTTTGCAATTCCAAGAGATAAGGGTGAATAGCGCAATTAGTAATTTATTCATTGATGTGGTTTTTTCATTTTGCATGTAGTATCGGGTAGCTTTGCAAGTGTGTAGCAGTTGCAAACTTATCATCTTAGTGTGGTACTAAAGTTAGCGAAGAAGCGGCGAAATAAACGACGCGATTATTGTCTAAATCAAAAGGAAAATGTTAAAAATTGGCGCTACTGTTTTATTTCCGGATAGGGGTGGGAACTGGTGCCGATGTTAGACAAGAGCATATAGGAGGCAAGTTAGGTACAGCTACACATCCATTTTAAAGCGCTTCCTTTTTACAACTAAAGTTAAATAGAATTACCCAAGTTCAGCATTTATTCGTCAGCCGCACTATTGCAAAACCGTTTGTTGCCTGCAGTTTTTCTTTATAGGCTTTCGTTACCAAATTTTCCACCAAGGTTTTGTCTCAGTTTTGATGTTATTCCATTCTGCAAATCTATTGTCAATTACTTTTCTAATTTTCTCATAATTTTCCCAACTGTCTTGAACGTGAAAAATAGTAGGGAGCTGCTTTGCCAATGTTTTTTCATAGTCGTTTATATACATTCCTGTGTCAAAGTCAAAGTAATGCAGTGCAAAACGATTTCCGATTTCACTTACTTCTTCAATTGAAAAAACTCCGTCCATCCAAATCTCGTAAAATTGAGCACCTGTCAACTCTCGGTTTTTTACTCTCTTAATATCTTCAATGCAGTCGTCAAAAAAATCTTCGTCAAGTAAATCATTGTCAATTAGCCAACAAACAAACATTCCTGTGTGAACGAAACCCTGAAAGTCTTCTAACTCTTCTGGAAAATTTCCACCATAATGATATTTAGCTTTGTCATATACGTCGTATGTATTTTCTTTACTTTCAACAAAGTCAGTTATAATAAATCCCTCGTTTAGTTTGTCGTTAATTAGTTTTTGTGCTTCGTTATTAATTTTTAGTTTATCGCTTTCTGTAACATTGTCAATTGAAATACCCGCTCCTTGAAATAATTTTGATATGCATTTATAAAATTGTCCTTCAATAATTTCTAATCCGTTTTCTGTTGGAGTAACCCGAAAATGATAAACTTTATCTTCTACTTTTTTTGTTAAGTAAGTTGTCATATTGAAATTTGTCAAGACAATTTAAAATTTTTGGGATGTTCACCAAAATTGCAGGCAACGGTTTACGTATAAACGCAGTAGCGGAGTAGGGAAGCGAACTGTTCAGCTTGGTACAAACCTAAGCTACTTGCAAATTTATTTGCTAAATTTAAGAAAAGTAAATCAATTTGCAAGTAGCGACATAGAAGCCGAAAACTTCCAATTATGCACTTATCCCGCTATTGCGTGTACACAATGTTGTCTTAACCCCTTATAAACTGGACTGATTTTTCAAAATGGTTTGCTACTAATTCATCGTTATCCCGGTCACCGTCCAGGCAAAGATAAGCCGGTTCGCTGCACTTGTCAAGGCTATACAAAGCGGACTCAGCGCTCATAGCCATGCTGTCCGGCCTTGACAAGCACATCGCCCCTTGCTTCATTAGTGCCTTAACAGCTGTTCGGGATAAGCCCTGTGCCCATTTTTGCATTGGTGTAATGAAGCCTATAGCGCCATGTTTGCGTCTTCGGCTATACCAGTGCATATATTTTCCAATGTGCTGCTTGGCGTCCTAGAAGCTTGCAAAAGAATGCCGCTCGATCAACTCATGCTGCTCGATGGAGTGAAAGGCCTCGATATAGGCATTTTCCTCAGGCGTGGCCACGTGTGTAAATTCCTGTTTTGCTTCCATTGACCGTAATGCTTCGCGAACCTTATGGGCGATGAACTGTGAACCATTGTCATTGCGGATGATGACCCCCTTTAAGCCAAAACGAAGGTCCAGCCATCGCATCAGTGCAATTACATCTGTCTGGCGGACGCCTCGCTGAAAAATCCAGCACAGGATCCTGCGGCTTGCAAAACCGCTTGTTGGATGCAGACATTCATTATGTTAGGAACAAATTTGAGAATATTGTTTTTATTAAGGTCCAAAGTTTGGTCGCATTCTCTTTCGACACATAGAGCTGTGTAATAATGCTGATGATTGTACCAATAAATAAATTTTTCCAGTCAAATTTGTTTAAGTCTTTTGCTAACTCTGTTAAATGGTTTAGTTGGTTTATGACTGCGAGTTGCCGCTCCTCCAACAATGGGATAGTGTCTAAGGCTGACTTAATCTGGTCAATTTTGTTCGTTAACTCCAAATATTCTTGGTGAGTGAATTTCGAATTGTCATCCGAAGGAGCGAACTTGATGTACTCAATCTCTTTTAATAAGTTGTCCCATTTATTTACAGCATTGATTTCCTTTCTTAAACACTCCAACCAATTGTAAATATATCCTGTACCTTTACTCCAATCCATTGTGGATGTAGCTCCCATGACTGATTTTTCGCCTGGAGAAAAATTTGCGAAGAATATTCCCTGCCAACTACTCTCAGGTATAAGCCTAAAGAACTGCCGTTGAACCTTGCACAAACGTTTCATAGAAGCGCTTCAGCCGCCATATTGCCAAACCGATGTTAGTGGCTGGGCTTCTTTCTGTCAAAAGTGAATTATACATTTCGGCAATAGTTTTTTAATTCTTTGTTTTTCCGTCTCACTCAAATTATTTTGTTCTATGTGAAGTTCTTGCAAACTTGTTAAATATTTAATTTCTTCGGGTAAACTCGTCAATTTATTGTTTCCAATTTCTAAATACAAGAGGTTTGTCAGTTCTCCGATTTGTTTTGGAAGTTCTTTTAGTTGATTGTTGTTCATTATTAGAATTCGCAAGTTTTTCAGTTGTCCGATTTCCGCACCAACACTTGTCAATTCATTTGAACTTAATGATATTTCGTCAAGAGTTGTTAGTTTGCTTAAAACTGTCGGGAAAGTTTCAAATTGATTTCCTAATAGATTTATTGAAACGATTTTGTCAAGTCGAGATAGTTTATTAGGCAATTTGCTCAGTCCTTGGCTTGCTACGTCAATGCTCAAAACTTTATGTTTTTGTCGAATTGCTTGCTTAATGTTTTTGTATTCATATAAAGCTCGATTTTTCTTTATGTAGTCCCAATAAGATTTACCAATTACTTGCTTAATTTCAAAATCTAAAACTTTTTGTTTTTTTCCGTCTGTCCATTTTCCTGTTGCTAATTTGTAGTCTGCATTTAGCTTTCCTTCAAAGAAGCCTGTAATACTGTCTGTTTTGTCACGCTCTACCAAATAGAAAGTAAAATCAGGGTTTAGTTTTCCTACCAATTTCAATGAACCCCAATTTGGGTCATAATAATATGAACCGACCATTGTAGAGTCAAGAAGAACTAAAAAATTTAGGTTTATTTCGAGTTTCCTATTTTGGTCTGTCAAAATATAGCCTTCGTAAACATATGTGTCGCAACATTTTTTGTCTTGTCCAAAGGTGGTCAAAACGGAAAAAAGTCCGATTAATATTGTCAGTATGTTTTTCATTGTGTGTGTCGTCATAGCCTTGCCACTAACGAACAAGCATTGGCGATGTGCCGGAAATTATATTCATCAGTTGAAAATAGCAAAAATGCTCAACAGAATTACAACTGTTGAGCATATGTTCGTCAACCGGGATATAGCCAATGCATTGTTGGCAGAATGTAATAATGGTGCAATACAAATACGAACATCTATTTATTATGAAGATATCTTTATATAAATTATGTAAATCGCAGCACCAAGTGCCAAAATGTAATATAACGATAACTCTGACTTTTCAGGACCATTAACTATAAATTTCATTTTTTCTAATATTCTGGGTTTAAAATGAAGATAGATTAGTCTCAAAAGAATGACACATGAAGAAAAAGTGAGGATCAATATTATTACATACCTAATGACTTCTTTCAGCATATTGTATTTTAATTTAATTAATTGAGTTAAAATAACTTTCAATCATACTTGTTCCCTCATATGCCGGATCTCCATTACAGCTTATAACGTTATTAATGATTGAATTGGCTTCAGTTGTATCACTTGCTCCATTCCCCAGTAAGTAATTGACAATGCTGCTCCAATGTATATCAAAATATGCTTCACTACCAAGAAAAAAATCTATCGGTATATTATTAATATTCGTAGGCTCAGATACTGCTGAGGGATCAGGAGTTATAGGGACAGTGGCATCCCACCATCCTAAACATTCTCCAACATCATAAACCATAATAGCTACAGTCAATACTCCAGCAACTCTTTTGCCAGCTAATTTTAAAGCGTCTATTACAGTGCCAACATTATAAGATCCAGAAACTATTGACCTCCAAATACTCCTAGCCTGTGTCACTCCAATAAAGGTTGAAACCGCAGTAAAAAAACACCCTATGTTAGCAGATGATGGGTTAATGAGGTACTTATCGTTCATATCTTCAATCATTCCCAAAAGAATAATTCTTGTTTCGTCATTTTCAAATTCCTGATACAAATTAATTCCTGAATTTTGATACTGATTTGCAATGTCATTTGCCATATTATGTATTATCTGTTCTGAATTGTACGAATCATTTGAATTAATTGCATCAGCAAGTTCCGAATCTAACAATTCATTATTTTCTATGACATTCAATAATCTTGTTTTTCCCTGTATTGTCTCTTCAATACTTGACGTACTATGAATGCTTCTGTATTGGGATTCTGCTGTGTGCTCGTCAGATTTGGAGCAAGAAAAAGAAATGAATAGAACGAGCAAAAGCGAGTAAATGAGTTTCATGATTTTTAATTTTTCAAGTTAGCCTTACCTTCAGTTTTATGGTGCTGTGTCAGGATTTTCCACCGGTAGCAATTTTCATTTTTTGTTGTCACTCACAGGTTAGGTATCGCACTCATGGCTTTGTGGTGTTTCCAATTATTTCTGCTAACGGTTCGGGTATTTATGAAGGGCGGGAAATCGAAGCTGAAAAGTTCAGTTTTGTACTACAGTTTAATAGAAGTACAACTGTTGAATTTATAACTTTCAGCCCGTCTTTCATAAATACCATGTTGTGCGTTCGGCATATTGTTAGATTGCTAATTTCTTGTGATTAAGTTCAACATTGAAGTTTACTTTTGCTCCTAAAGCTTCAAAAACTTTCAAAATCGTTTCAAATCTTGCATTTTTTACACTATTTTCAATCTTTGAAATTTGAGCTTTTTGAACACCAACAAGTTCACCTAATTCTTCTTGTGTCAAATTACGTTCTTGTCTTGCTTGCTTAATAGCTTGTCCTAATAAATCAATTCTCAGTTCATTTTCAAATGCTTCTCGCTTTTCGGTTCCACGCTTTCCAATGTGTTTGTCAATCATTGTGTCAAGCGAAACAGTCTTAAATTTATTTGTTGCCATAATTATTTATTTTTTGTCTTGTTTTCTAAATATTGCTTTCTAATTTCTTCCGCTTTTTTTATCTCTTTTGGTGGTGTTTTCTGTGTCTTTTTTAAAACTCCGTGTGTCGCCACAACTAACGTTTCAGTTGTACCTGTTTTGTCCCAAAATGAAAAAAGTCGGTATGCTTTGCTATTATACAAAGTCCTAAACTCCCAAATAAAGTCATTTAGTTTTTTAAATAGTTCATTGTCATTCACAAATTGAGCTTTCTTGATATTATAGTAAATTTTTTCCCTCGTTTTATCGTCAAGGTTTTCTAAAAACTCAATTGCTTCCGGCAAATAATTCTATATCAAAGTTTGGCTTCATTCATATTTTTTGTCAAAGATAAAAATTTCCCAATTGGGAAACAAATATTTTGCTTGAAAATTTAGGGTTGTCTATATTTATTTGTCGTTGAATTTGGCAGAATGGTAGGGAATGCTGACGCACAACGGCGGGGTATTTGCGACGAGGCGGTAATACGTGTCCTTGCGTTGATTTTTGTTTTAAAGATAAATAGAAATTTGAAGCCGAGCCTTTATTCGTTGCCCGCCTTATTGCAAATACCATGTAAGACGCCTGTGTTTCGTCACCCGACGAAACGCGAAGGTGTAAATATGGAAAGTGCTTTGCATAGAAGTTTTTTGTCTGGTTATTTTGGAAAGATCGTTTTTGTTTCGCTGATATTTATTGAACGTCTGGTCTGTGTTTAACATGGCGGCTTACTCTCAAATATACGCAATCCTTACATGGCAACCGTATTTCCTCCTTTTTTTCATTAGTAGCTAATAATCAACGAGCAAAAGTCCCTATTTCCATTGCGTATTTTGTATATTCGTGAAACGAAGTTGCCCCCAAAGCTATTTTGTAATATACCAAATACGCATAAGCCTATGGAATCATTCATTACCAAAAATTATCAGTTTCTAGTGGGCGACCACAAGGGAAATGCCGTCATTTGGATCCGGTTTCCTAAAGACGAGGCCTTGATCAGGCATTTAAAACACCACACCAAAGCCCGCTGGAGTGCCTCCCGGCGCTGCTGGTATGTGAATGATATCGCCAATTACCGCACCCTGTTTGGCCTGCCGCCAAAAATTATATCCAAAGCCGCTTTGTTAACGGTGCACGAAATGAACTTGCCTGTTTTAAAGAGATACACGGAGCAGCTGCAATTAAAAGCCTACAGCCCCAATACCATGCGCACCTACACGGTAGAGTTTGTTCAGTTTCTCGCCGCCATTAAGCAATATCCTGCTCAAAACATAACCGCCGAAAAACTGCGCAGCTATTTTCTATACTGCGTGCAAACATTAAAGCTTAGCGAAAACCATTTACACAGCCGCCTTAATGCTGTAAAATTTTATTACGACCAGGTACTAAAGCGGGAACGCTTTTTTGCTGATATCCCACGGCCTAAAAAACCGGCGACGTTACCCAGGGCCATCACCTCGAGGGATATAAAAAAAATGCTCCAGGCAGTCAAAAACGACAAGCACCTGCTACTGCTTCAATTATGTTATGGTATGGGGCTGCGTGTAAGTGAAGTGGTAAACATTAAAGTGGAGCATATAGACAGCAAGGCGATGCGCGTGCTGATACAGCGGGGAAAAGGTAAAAAAGACAGGTATGTAAACCTGCCAGAATCCCTGCTGCCGGCGTTGCGCACTTATTATAAAACTTACAAGCCGGCTGTGTGGCTGTTTGAAGGGCAATATGGCGGCCAATACTCGGTGCGCAGCGCGCAGGCCATTTTTAAAAGCGCAATGAAAGCTGCGGGCATCAACAAAACGGTGGGCATTCATAGCCTGCGACATAGCTATGCCACGCATTTGCTGGAATATGGAACAGATATTTCTTTTATTCAAAAATTATTGGGCCATAATGATGTTAAAACCACCCTGCGTTATGCACACGTCGCCCAACCAGCATTGCGCCAAATTAAAAGCCCCTTGGACCGGCTGTAACCGCGCCGGCCAGGAAAACCGCCTTCATAAAGTAGCGTCGCTAAACAAAACGACGATATGTATTGTTAGTTGATGGGCTGCTGCGCCTGGAAGGTTTAGCCACGCATCAAGCGGGGCCGCAGCCTGAAAGGGGCGGAACTGAAGTTGAGATATGATTACAGCCGAAAGCCCCAATCATTCCATCTAAAAAGTATTATTTTCGCATCATGACGGAACTACCGGTGACAACAAGAGTGAAAAAGCCCGACTGGCTGCGTGTGAAACTTCCGATCGGGGAGGAGTACAAACATGTGCGCGGGCTCGTGGATACCCATAAACTGCATACCATTTGCGAGAGCGGCAATTGCCCCAATATGGGCGAATGCTGGGGCGCAGGGACCGCTACTTTTATGATTTTGGGGAATGTTTGCACGAGAAGCTGCGGGTTTTGTGCCGTCGCTACCGGGCGCCCATTAGCCGTGGATTATGACGAGCCGCAGCGCGTAGCCGAAGCGATTTTTTTAATGAAAGTGAAACATGCTGTGATTACCTCCGTCGATCGCGATGAACTGAAAGATGGCGGCGCGCAGATCTGGCATAATACGATTAAAGCGGTGAAAGCCCTCAATCCGGGCACCACGCTCGAAACCCTGATTCCGGATTTTAAAGGTAAAAAAGAAGATATTCAAACGGTGATGGAAGCGGCGCCGGAAGTGATTTCTCACAACATTGAAACGGTGGAACGACTGACCCGCCAGGTGCGCATCCAGGCAAAATACTGGCGCAGCATGGAAGTGATCCGCACGCTGAAAGAAGGCGGCATCCGCACGAAAAGCGGCATCATGCTCGGGCTTGGCGAAACCAAAGAGGAAGTAGTGCAAACCATGCAGGATCTGAAAGACAATGGCTGTGATGTGGTGACGATCGGCCAGTACCTGCAGCCCACCCAAAAGCATTTGCCGGTGCAGCGTTTTGTACATCCCGATGAGTTTGCTTATTATAAAGATGCGGGTTATGAAATGGGGCTCGATTATGTGGAAAGCGGGCCGCTGGTTCGGTCTTCTTATCATAGCGAAAGGCATGTATTTCCGGGTCTGGGAAGAAAAGAGTGGGAGCAAAGCAAGAAATTTTTTGTGTAATTTTTATGGCTCCGGCTGCCGAACCTATGGCATCGGTATTGCCACGCTCGGTTTATCGTTCCGGTTATAGGGCAACTTATATAAACGTTGTTATGGCGCGCCGCAGGCGCGCCATCATTTTACACAAAATGTATAAAAACGATCGTTGCAAAACAACGGGCAAAAATTTTTAAAGCACAAGTGGAACAAATAGAAATAAAACGTATAACACCGCACGATGTAACGGCGTTGCAAAACATCGCGATACAAACCTTTCAGGAAACCTTCTCAGCTTCGAACACCGAAGCGGATATGCAGCAATATCTGAAGGACAATTTTACGATTGAAAAACTTACCATAGCGCTTGAAGAAAAAAACGCCCGGTTTTATTTTGCCCTCCTTAACGAAACCGTTCTTGGATATTTAAAAATCAACACGGGGGCGGCTCAAACCGAACTAAAAAAGGAACATTCCTTAGAGATTGAACGTATTTATGTGCTGAAAGATTTCCAGGGAAAACGCGTAGGGCAATTGCTTTACGATAAAGCCTTGGAAATAGCGCGGGAGGAAAAAGTTGACTACGTTTGGCTGGGCGTTTGGGAAGAAAATATGCGGGCGCTCCACTTTTATAAGAAGAACGGGTTTGTCGCTTTTGATCAACACATTTTCAAGCTGGGCGATGATGATCAAATTGATATTATGATGAAGCTGCCGCTGAAAGGGTAGCGGGGGTGCTGCCTTTTTGCATAGATGCCAACCACAGATCTGATCGACCTTAGGCCGCCGTTCAATGTAATTTAATTGTTGTCATGCGCCGCTTGCGAGCAGCGATTGCAGGTCGAGTGGTTTAGTGTACATGTCCACGCTGCCGTCCGCTTTGAGCGGCCAGTCTTCTTTGGGTTTGTCCCAATACAGTTCAACGCCATTACCATCCGGGTCATCCAGGTAAATCGCTTCAGAAACGCCGTGGTCGGCAGCGCCGGTTAAAGGATATTGCGCGTCGATCAATCGCTGTAAGGCGATGGCCAAATCCTTCCGTTCGGGATAAAGTATGGCTGTGTGGTATAGGCCTGGAGCGCTTTCCGGCGCTTTTTTTCCGCCGAGACTGTGCCAGGTGTTCAGCCCGATATGGTGGTGGTATCCGCCCGCCGAAATGAAAGCTGCCTGCGTTCCGTACTTTGTTGTTATTTCAAATCCCAATAAATCGACGTAGAATGCGAGCGCCTGCTGCAGGTCGGTCACTTTCAAATGAACGTGTCCGATGCGTGTAGCCGCGGGGATGCGATAGGTCTTTTCAAGATGCATTGCGATCGCTGGTTTTGGGTCAATTATATAAGAGGAAGAGCAGCATTCTTAATGCGCTTTTATTTTTCCCATACCAGGGCGCTGGCGCCCAAAATGGCAGCGTCTGCTTCTTTTAGTTCGCTAAATACCAGTTTTACTTTATTCTGAAAAATGGGTAGCAGGTTTTTTTCCATGTGCTCCCGCGTGGGTTTCATGATATAGTCGCCCGCTTTGATCACGCCGCCGAACAAAATGATGGCTTCCGGCGAAGAAAACATAATAAAGTTAGCCAGGGCTTCGCCCAATATTTGTCCGGAGTAGCGAAACACTTCTTTGGCAATTTCATCACCTTTGTTGGCTGCTTCAAAAACAGCTTTTGAGTCCAGCTGTTCTTCCGGAATCTCATTCAATAAAGAATCGGGGTTTTCTGCTCTTAATTTTTTTGCGGTTACGGTAATACCAGTGGCCGAACAATAAGCTTCGAGCGAACCGTGAGCGCCGGTGCTGTAATGCTTGCGTCCACCCGGGCGAACGATGATATGCCCTAGTTCGCCGGCGAAACCATCATGCCCATAAACCACCTGCCCATTGCAGACAATGCCGCTACCCACGCCGGTGCCGAGCGTGATCATAATAAAATCTTTCATGCCACGTGCGGCGCCATACATCATTTCTCCCATCGCTGCCGCGTTAGCGTCGTTGGTAAGCGTGCAGGGCACACCAAATTTTTTACCAATCAGGTCGGCAATATTAATCGTTCCCTTCCAGGGGAGATTGGGCGCATATTCAATGGCCCCCGTGTAGTAGTTGCCATTAGGCGCGCCGACGCCAATACCTTTTAGTTTGTAGTCGGTTTCAAATTTTTCCACCAGCGGTTGCAGCGAGGTGTAAAGCGCATCCACATATTCTTCTATCGTGGGGAAAATATCGGTTTTAATATCTCCTTTATCAAAGATCGACCCGCGGTGATTCACTAATCCAAATTTTGTATTGGTTCCGCCAATATCTATTCCAATCACCATTTCTTTTGATAAATCGTAAACGCCCATTTCTGTAATAAATTTTTTTTTAATTGTGATATAGCAAAACATGCAAAGCGCTGATCAAAACGAGTTAATGGCCGGGCCCGGCCTTAACGTCATAATCAATTCCCTGCTGTTTTAAAACAGCTTTTGCCTTGATGGCATAATACGCAAGATATGCAAAACAGGCCACACCTGTGAAATAAGAAAATTGAATACCCAGCAAATGGGGCGATGCCAGGTAACCCTGTAGCAGGCTGATAAAGCCGCCGCCCATGATCATTAAGATGAGCAGGCTCGATCCTTTGTTAGTGTGCTTTCCAAGTCCCGCAATCGCAAGCGTAAAAATACAAGGCCATAGCGTAGAGCAGAATAAACCCACGCTTATGAAAGCGAAAACGCTTACCATGCCATCCGCAAAAATGCCAATCAACAAAGCCACAATAGCCATGCAGCTAAATATCAACAGCTGCCGCGCCGGATTGCCTTTGCTCAGTAAGTCACAAATGACAAGCGCTACAATAATTAAGGCATACACGGGGAAAGGCGTGATGTCATGATTGGCAATCTTATTTACAAGAAGAAAAACACCAAAAGCAATGTAGGGCATCAGGAATCGCAAAATGCTTTTTGCACTATTGGAAATATTAAAAGCGCCGATCGATCCTGTCCATCTTCCAATCATCAGGCTCGCCCAGAACAACGACACATAAGGAGCGATCTGATCAGTTGGTGTGTTTAAATGCTCTTTCATAAATTCGGGCAGGTTGGCCGCAGTGCTTACTTCTACGCCCACATACACAAAGATGGCGATCATGCCCATTACCAATTGGGGATAGGCAAGCGCGCTCGGTTTGTGTAATACTTTAGCGCTGTTTTCACTTTCTTCGTCGGCTACTTCGTCAAGATTAATTTTATTAGGAACAGACGAGAACTTGAAAATTAACGCCACTAAAATAAACGCTAAACCCAGGATGAGATAAGGTATTTTAATGCTTTGAATGTCGGCGCTGGCATTGCCGCCCGTTGCCGACCCAAAAATCGCAAAGCTCACAATCAAAGGGCCAATAGTAGTTCCGAAATTGTTGATGCCGCCAGCCATACTCAGTCGCTGAGAGCCCAGCCGCGGATCGCCCATAATAATGGCCAGTGGGTTAGCAGCTGTTTGTTGCAACGAAAAACCCAGTCCGACAATAAACAAGCCGGTAATAAACAGCGGGAACGATGCCTGCTCGGCAGCCGGGTAAAAAAGCAGCGTGCCCAAAGCCGAAATAATAAGGCCGGTGGCAATGCCGTTTTTGTAACCGAGGCGTTCTAAAAGATCCTGCCCGATCAGCTTGCTGATAAAAAGAAAAATTAAGGATCCCACGGTATAGGCGACATAAAAAGCGAAGGCAACCAATTGTGATTGCCACTGCTGCAGATGAAGCTGTTCTTTAAAAACGGGAATCAGAATGTCGTTGCTGGCTGCAACAAAGCCCCAAAAAAAGAACACGATAATCAGTGTTCCAAATTGAGACCACCTGGTAGTTTGTGTGCTCATTTCAATCGTTTTAACAATAGCTGGTAAATGTAGAAATATAAACCGTAATTAAAAATTTTAAATTAAACTGAATGTTTTTTGTTTTATACAAAATATTACTACTTTTAAGCGAACCAATTATTATTTATGGAAATTGTTCATATATCGGCAGAATGCTATCCCATGGCAAAAGCAGGCGGGCTGGGTGATGTGGTGGGTGCGCTTCCCAAGTATCAAAATGAATTGGGGCATGTGGCGAAAGTGGTAATGCCTATGTACAGAACGAAATTTTTGTACGATAACGAATGGGAGCTGGTGCACGAAGGCGGGCAGGCGCTCGGGAATCATTGGTTTAAATACAGCGTCATTAAAGAGAAAACCAACAAGCTGGGTTTTGATTTATACCTGATTGATATCAATGGCGTATTAGACAGGGAAAAGATTTATGGTTATGATGACGACACCGAGCGTTTTGTTTCTTTTCAACTGGCGGTTTGTGATTGGATGAGCCGTTGGCAGCACAAGCCCGATATTATTCACTGCCATGATCACCAGGCAGGCTTTATTCCCTTCTTCTGCAAACATGTTTATGCTTTCCGCTATCAGCTTGCCGACATTCCTACTGTTTTTACGATCCATAATGGCCAATACCAGGGCCAGTTTAGCTGGGATAAATATTATCTGATTCCAGCCTACGACACCTGGAATTGGGGTTACCTGGATTGGAATAATGATATCAACCCCATGGCATCTGCCATTAAATGCGCCTGGAAGGTAACTACCGTAAGTCCTAATTATATGGAAGAGCTGCGCCACTCGGCTGCCGGCCTCGAAGCGTTGTTTGAATACGAGAAAGGCAAGTGTAGCGGAATTATCAATGGAATCGATACGGAAGTTTGGGATCCTGCAACCGATCCTTACCTGATTAAAAATTATGACAGTAAGTCGGTGGCGGAAGGAAAGGCTGTTCATAAAACGGAACTGGTAAAGCAGTTTGGCCTCGATCCCAACAAGCCGTTGATTAGTTTTATTGGCAGGCTGGTAGATGAAAAAGCCGCCGACCTGTTGCCGGAAGCGATTAGCCAGTCTGTTTATCAGTATGGTGGAAAAACTTCTTTTTTGATTTTAGGATCCGGCAACCCCTATGTGGAATCGGCATTAGCCGATATGAACAAATCCTTGCGAGGTTATGTAAACAGCTATATCGGTTACAGCGAATCGCTCAGCCATGTTATCTATGCAGGTTCCGACTTTTTGCTGATGCCAAGCCGCGTAGAACCCTGCGGACTGAATCAAATGTATGCGCTTCGATATGGAACCATTCCTATCGTCAGAAATGTCGGAGGGTTGAAAGACACAGTCATCGATTACGGCGAACCCGATGGCTTTGGGCTCACCATGGAACAATCAAGCGTTGGTGATATAGCCTACGCTGTAGGCCGCGCCATTGAACTGTTTGAAAAAAAGCCGAACCAGTTTGCAACTATCCGGGAACAAATTATGGCAATCGATCACAGCTGGACCACCTCCGCTGCAAAGTATATTGAACTGTATCAATCACTTTCTTAAATTTTTCGAAGGCATTTATGGCAGCTACGCACCGAGTTTAGGAGAAATAATTAAATCTATTGATAAAGCCGCCCTTAACCATTCATGAAAAAACTTTAAAAATAAATCGTATGAGTATCTCGAAGGAAGTAATCGCAATGATTTTGGGAGGAGGCGCTGGGACCAGGCTTGCTCCGCTAACCAGCAGCAGGTCGAAGCCAGCCGTGCCGATTGCCGGAAAGTACCGACTGGTTGACATACCCATTTCTAACTGTATCAACTCCGACATCAATAGGATGTTTGTTCTTACGCAATATAATTCGGCCTCGCTCAACAGGCATATCAAAAATACCTACCGCTTTAGCGCTTTTAGTACTGCTTTTGTAGACATACTGGCGGCAGAACAAACACCCGACAATCCTGCATGGTACCAGGGTACCGCTGATGCGGTGCGCCAGTGTTTGCGCCACCTGGTTGCTTTTCCCAGCGAGTACGTTTTAATTCTTTCTGGTGATCAGTTATACCAAATGGACTTCAATAAGATGCTCGAAAACCATAAAGAGTGTGGCGCCGATATTTCTATTGCCACCATTCCGGTAGGAGATAGGGAAGCGCCTGAGTTTGGTATTCTGAAGGCTGATGAACAAAGCATGATTAGCTCGTTTATCGAAAAGCCGGCGCGCGACATTCTGCCAGAGTGGGTGAGCGACACAGGCGCTGCCATGCAACAAAAGGGCCGGAACTATTTGGCGTCGATGGGTATTTATATTTTTAACAGACAGCTGCTCCTCGATCTTCTGCTAAAAATTCATCCTGACGCAACGGATTTTGGAAAAGAGATTATTCCATCTTCGATCAGCACTTACAAAGTAGCGAGCTATCAGTATGAAGGCTATTGGACCGATATTGGAAATATTTACTCCTTCTTTGAAGCCAACCTCGAATTAACTGCAGATATCCCCGAGTTTAATTTGTTTGATAATACAAAAGCGATTTATACACGTCCGCGTATGCTGCCTCCGGCAAAAATTAGTGGCACAACATTGGAAAAAACGGTAATTGCGGACGGTTGTATTATTAATGCATCAAGAATTGAACACAGCGTGATCGGTATCCGGTCTCGGATAGGTTATGGCTCTACAATCGTCAGTTGTTATATCATGGGTAGCGATTATTACGAGACGATCGACGATATTGCCAATGATCAAAATAAAGGGTTGCCGCCTATCGGAATAGGGAAAAGGGTCTATCTCCGCAATTGTATTATTGATAAAAACTGCCGCATCGGCGATGATGTACGCCTGAATGGCGGCCCGCATCTTGCCAACGCCGAAACGGAGCTTTATGTCATTAAAGAAGGTATTATCGTTACCAAAAAAGGAGCGGTTTTCCCCAACGGATATGTGGTTTAAAAGCAACCGACTTAATGCGAAAGGCTCTTCAATTTTTTGAAGAGCCTTTCGCATTTATAATTTATCGGGAAACTACTGCGGCATTTTTTCCATGTCCATAAACACAACTTCCCAGTTATGCCCGTCTAAATCTTCAAAACAGCGTTGCTGCATGAAACCATAATCCTTAGGGTCCGCGTATTCATTAGCGCCAGCGGCTACTGCTTTGTCCACGATGTTATTTACTTCCTCCGCGCTGGTTGCCGATAAGGCATGAATGGCCGCGATTTGTTTTTTTGTGTCTGCAATTTCTTTGCTCGAGAAATCGGCAAACCGTTCGAAAGTCAGCAGCATCACGTAAATCTGATCCGTGAGCACCATGCAGGCTGCTTTGTCGTCAGTGAATTGTGGATTATTTTGAAAGCCAATGGCTGTATAAAAATCCATTGATTTTTTAAGATCTTTTACCGGCAGGTTGATGAAGATTTGATGGCTCATACTTTTTGTTTTAAGCGTTTATTTATTAGTGAATGTTTCATCACAAAAATAAAACGAAGCCTTTTGAATAAAAGGGTATGAACGGGTCAATCTAAGGGTGTAAATGCGGCAAAGCATCCACCAACTGTCGTGCTAATTAACGCCGACCGGAACGGTTTGCACCATCTTTTTCGCCACAGGCTTTTCCCGGTAAATAGCCGGTTCCCATTTTGGCATTTTTTCCATTTTCTCTACCAGAACTGCGTCGAAATATTCGTCTACTCCCTTGAGCACTTTGAAATTAACCGGCGTGCCGTCTTTATCCACGATGAATTCTACCTGCGCATAAACGCTGGTGACATTGTCGGGGAAAAAAGCGGTCATTTCTTTTCCCACTTCTTTCAAATATGCCGCATACGCTTCTCCGCCTCCGGGGAATGAGGGCCATTTGGCTACAGCGTCTGCCACAAAATCTATTTTACGGACAAGCGGTTTATGATTGCTTTTCGGCCGCACTTTGGGTTGAAACTTTGGCACTTTGGGTAGTGCATCATTGATTACATATTCACCATTGTCCTTAATCATCACAATCGGAAGCTGCTTATATTTTTCAAAATAATCATAAGCATCTTCCATTTTATCAGAGAAAGATTTTAGCGTGCTATCATCTTTGGTGAGCTTGGTCATATATTCATAACTGCGCTTAACATCATATTTGATGGGAAAAATATGCACCGGTATGAAGTCGAGCCCAATCGATTTACTGCTGGCGGTAAGCACATATAGTTCGTCGATCTGATCATCTTTAATCGGGATGCAACCTACCGTCGCGCAGCCGCCATGTATATAGATGTCCCCGCCCGGCTTTACCTGGTCGCTTAAAACGCGGTCGGACGCATTGGGGTAATTGAGGCCCAGCGAAAGATAGTAGCTGCTGTTGGGGTTAAATTCGTTGATATGATAAAAGCCCTCAGGCACCTGGTAATCACCTTCAAATCTTTTTGGTCCCAAAGTGCCCACCAACGCACAAACTTTATAAATTTTTAAAAGTTTGTACGGTTCCTGAACCGTGTTTTTAACCCAAACTTCCAATTGGCTGTCATATTTGAAGGAGCGGATATACATATAGCGCGCCGGCCATTTCAGGTTTTTAACTTCGAACAAAGCTTTCAGGTTAGCTTCCTTCCGGGCAAAAGATTCCCGCGGGCGCTGAAACCCCATCTGATAAGCCACAAACGAGGGACTAGAGGAGAAATTTGAAGCAGATGTTTGGGCCTGAACGGGTAAACCGCCGGCAATTATTAAACTTAGTAAAATATATCTAATCATCAGCAATCCTAAAAGCCATTTAAAAAGTTAGAAACTAAATATTTATGCAAAATTAACACACAAAATATGAATAGCTGTAAAATTAGCTCATACCTGCTAAAAAATCTATAAGTAAATGTTATAAAATACTGTATGCTGAGTGTGCTGCATACCTATCTTTGCGAAATGCAAAAAATCGGAATACTCGGCGGAGGCCAATTAGGCCGGATGCTGTTGCAAGCGGCGGCTAATTATCCTGTAGAAACTTATATACTCGAAAACGACGAAAAAAGTCCGGCGGCGCATTTGTGCCATCATTTTGTAAAGGGTGATATCAAAAATTTTGATGATGTTTACCGGTTCGGCAAACAATTGAATGCGCTGACTATAGAGATTGAAAATGTCAATATTGACGCTTTAATGCAACTTGAAGCCGAGGGTATTCAAATCTTCCCTAAACCGTCGGTTTTGAAAATTATTTGCAATAAGGCTTTGCAGAAACAATATTACGCCGATCATAAAATTCCAACCGCTCCCTATTTACTTACCAACAATCGCGAGGAGCTGGCCGGCAACAAGGATTTTTTACCGGCTGTTCACAAGTTGGCGGAAGGCGGTTATGACGGAAAGGGCGTACAGGTTATTAACGATGAAGCCGATATCGCGGAAGGGTTTGACGAATTAAGCGTACTTGAAAAGAAGGTAAATATTCTGAAAGAAATTGCCATGATGATCGCGGTCGGCGTAGATGGGAAAGTTGAATTATACCCTGCTGTTGAGATGGTTTTCGATCCCTCGCTCAACCTGCTGGCTTACCAGCTTTGCCCTGCTGAAATCACGGAAGACGTGTATTTCAAAGCCGAAGCGATTGCGCTCGCAACGATCAAAAATTTTAATTCGCCCGGCATTTTTGCTGTCGAAATGTTTGTAACGCCCGAGGGCGATGTGTTGGTGAATGAAACGGCGCCTCGCGTACACAACAGCGGCCATCACACTATCGAAGCGCATTACAGCTCGCAGTTTGATATGCTCTGGCGTATCATGCTGAAGTATCCTTTGGGAAATACCGGTGCGATCATGCCTTCGCTGATGCAGAATATTATTGGTGCAGACGGGCAGAGCGGGCTGGCCGACTATGCGGGGTTTGAGGATATGTTGAAAATTGACAATGCTTTTTTTCATATTTATGGAAAAAAACAAACCAAACCCGGAAGAAAAATGGGGCATGTGACGATTATGAGCAACGAAAAAGCCGACCTGCTTCATAAAGCAAATAAAATCAAGCATAACCTTTCGGTAGTGGCAAAAAAATAAAAGCAGCAAATTTCCGGTGCATTTGAAAAAGCGGGCAGTACAAATCTGTATGAATCTGCGGCGGGCCTGCAAGGAAATTTAATTTTTGTCGTCTTATGTTCGTGCCTGTTTGATTTCAGCATATAACAAAAACTTGGATGACTCTACGACCCTTTTATAATGCTGCTTGCGTGGCTGCGATTGTCTTTAGTTTCTTTTCCTGCGGTTCGGGGAAAGATAAAGCCGAAAAAAAAACCGCGCAAAAAAAAGCGCCGCCAACACTTGAAGGCTATATTGTTCGTGCCGAACCATTCTCAGAGATTATTGAAGTCCCTGGTTCGGTAGTCGCCAACGAGGTGACCGATATCCGGCCCGAAGTTTCAGGCCGCCTGGTGCGGCTTCATATTTCAGAAGGGCAAACCGTTGGGAAAGGCGCTTTGCTGGCTAAAATTTATGACGGCGACTTGCAGGCAGAGCTAAAAAAGCTGCAATCTCAATTGGCTATCGCCGAAAGCAATGAAAAGCGGGCCTCCCGTTTGTTAGATATTCAGGGTATTAGCCGCAACGATTATGAAAGCACATTGCTGAACCTCAATAATATCCGCGCCGACATTGATGTCATAAAAACCCAGATCTACCGAACGGAAATACGGGCGCCTTTTGCCGGCAAGCTGGGCCTGAGAAATATAAGCCCGGGCGCTTATGTAAGCCCTGCAGATGTCATCGCTACCATTAACCAGGTGAGCGCTCTTAAGCTCGATTTTTCTATTCCCGAAAAATATATCGGAAGTATTGGTGTGGGCCAATATGTAAATTTCACCGTTCAGGGCATCGATGATGTTTTTGCGGCCAAAGTTTATGCAACAGCATCAAACGTGGGTTTAAATAACAGGAGTCTTCAGGTAAGGGCGCGCGTTTCGGGCAATAATCAAAGGCTTGTTCCCGGAAGTTTTGCCAAAGTGAGGATTGGTTTTGAGCCTGACAATAATGCCATCTTTATTCCTTCCCAATCGTTGGTGCCGACTATTAAAGGAAAGCAGGTAATCCTTTATCAAGGCGGCAAAGCGATTTTTCATGATGTGGCCATTGGCGCGAGAGACTCGGCTCGCGTGGAAATTGTTGAAGGATTGAAAGTGGGCGACACGATATTAACGACCGGCATTATGACAACCGTTCCAAACGCTCCCATCAGGTTGGGCAAAATAGATAAGAATTAACAGACCCGCATATCGAAAAAAAATTGCTGACAGGCGCCCCGAGGCGTTCAGCAACAAAATTCAAGAATGAATATTTCGGAATTAAGTTTACGAAGGCCGGTGCTGGCGATAGTGATGAATGTCGTTATCGTGGTATTTGGTATTATAGCTTTCAAGTTTCTTGGGGTGAGGGATTACCCCGCAATTGATCCGCCCAACATCGAAGTGCGCACCACTTATTCCGGCGCCAACGCTGATATTATCGAATCCCAAATTACTGAACCGCTGGAAGAAGCCATTAACGGGATTCCAGGTATCAGGAACATAACTTCGACGAGCAGCAACGGCAGCAGCAGTATCAATGTTGAATTTGAAGTAGGGGCCGACCTCGAAACCGCAGCCAATGACGTGCGCGACAAAGTGTCTGCCGCGCAGCGGCAACTCCCGGATGACCTGGATGCGCCATCAGCTGTAAGTAAAGCCGACGCAAGCGCTGAGCCGATCCTTGCAATGACCGTGCAGAGCAATACCAAAAACCCGATGGAGCTCACCGAGTACGCAACCAACGTTCTCATCGATATGCTGCAAACTATTCCCGGTGTGAGTAGTATCGATACCTGGGGCGAAAAACGTTTTGCGATGCGGCTCTGGCTCGATCCTAATAAGATGGCCGCTTTTGACGTGACGCCTGCAGAAATTCAAAACGCGTTGGCCAGGGAAAATATAGAACTACCCTCGGGAAAACTGTCTGGCGAAAGCACCGAGTTGACCATCCGCACTTTTGGCCGCCTCGATACGGAAGAAGAATTTTCCAACATCATTATCAAAAACGTTAACGGAGCCGATATTCGCGTAAAGGACGTAGCCGCTGTAGTATTAGGCCCGGAAAATGAAGAGTCACAATTGAAAGAAAGCGCTATACCTATGATTGCGCTTGCCATTATTCCCCAGCCTGGCGCGAACTATGTGTCTATTTCTGATGAGTTTTACAAGCGAATTGAGAGCATTAAAAAGGAGGTTCCGGAAGATATCACACTCAATATAGCGCTCGACCAGACCGAATATATAAAAAAGTCGATAACGGAAGTTGAGGAAACATTGTTCATCGCCATCGGCCTCGTGGTGCTGATCATCTATTTGTTTTTCCGCGATTGGATCCTTTCCATTCGGCCGTTGATCGACATACCGGTCTCGCTGATCGGAGCGTTCTTTATCATGTATATAATGGGCTACACCATCAATGTGCTTTCACTGCTGGCGATTGTGCTGGCAACAGGTTTGGTGGTGGATGATGGCATTGTGGTGACCGAAAACATCTTTAAAAAGCTTGAACAGGGCATGAGCAAACGCAAGGCGGCCCTCGAAGGATCTAAGGAAATTTATTTTGCTGTTATCGCTACGTCCATCACGCTGGCAGTTGTGTTTCTCCCCATTGTTTTTTTACAGGGTTTTGTGGGGCGTTTATTTAGAGAATTTGGAATTGTAGTGGCGGGTGCGGTGTTGATTTCAGCGTTTGTATCGCTAACGCTCACGCCCGTATTGAATGTCTTTGTAGCCAAAAAAGACGTGCATAAAAAATCCTGGTTTTATCGAAAAACCGAGCCTTTTTTCCTCGGGATGGAAAAAGGATACGAGCGGAGCCTGAAAGCTTTTATGAGCGTTTTTGCTACCGTCCGCTCGCGGCATGTACATTGGCTGGCCTGGGTGATTGTGTTAATCTGTTTTGGTATCATTTTTTTAATCGGAAGTAATATACAGTCAGAGCTGGCGCCGATGGAAGATAAAAGCCAGTTCAGGATTAGCCTTTCCGCGCCGGAAGGGACTTCTTTTACGGCGATGGATCACTTCACCGACGAGGTGTCGCGCTTTATCATTGACTCGGTGCCCGAACAGGAAATTGTTTTATCGCTGGCCGGATCGAGAAGAAGCGGCAGCGCTAATAGTGGCTTTGTGAGAGTGAGGCTGGTGAAACCCGGCGAACGCGACAGAAGCCAGAAGGAAATTGTCGAGTATGTGAACAAAGGCGTTTCTAAATTTACCGACGGGCGGGCTTTTGCTTCGCAGGACCAAACCATTCAGGTAAATCGCAGGGGCGGCCGCGATGTGCAATTTGTATTACAGAATAATGACTTTGCAAAATTGTCGGACGTGCTGCCAAAATTTTTGGCCGAAGCCGAAGAAAGCAATGTGTTGCAGCAAATAGATGCTGATTTAAAATTTAATAAACCCGAACTGCGCGTAACCGTTGATCGCTTAAAAGCAGCTCAGCTCGGCATTTCCATCGAAGATGTTTCGCGGGCTTTGCAAACTGCCTACAGTAACCAGCGACTGGGGTATTTCACCAAAAGTGGTAAACAGTACCAGGTAATGGCGCAGGTTGATTTTGTTAATCGCAATGATCCGGATGATTTGAAAAAAATATTTGTAAGAAATAATACGGGGCAACTCATAAGCCTGGACAATATTACCAACGCAATAGAATCTACAACGCCGCCGTCCATTTATCATTTCAACCGTTATAAATCCGCCACCATTTCGGCAAGCCTTCAGGAAGGGTACACGGTGGGAGATGGGGTGGAAGAAATGAATCGCATTGCGGAAAAAGTGCTCGACGAATCGTTTACAACCTCGCTAACGGGTACGGCTCGCGATTTTGCTGAAAGCAGCAGCAACACCAGTTTTGCATTTTTGCTGGCTTTGGGTTTGATATACCTTATCCTTGCGGCGCAGTTTGAAAGTTTCAGGGATCCTTTTATTATCATGATCACGGTGCCGCTCGCGCTTGCGGGGGCGTTGCTTTCCTTATGGATCTTTGGTCAAACCTTAAATATTTTTTCTCAAATTGGGATGATCATGCTGATCGGCCTGGTAACGAAAAATGGGATTTTGATTGTTGAATTTGCCAATCAAACCAGGCAAAAAGGAATGGAGAAGAATGAAGCTGTATTGTTCGCGGCCGGCCAGCGTTTGCGCCCGATTTTAATGACTAGTATGGCGATGGCGCTTGGCGCGTTGCCGATTGCTTTGTCGCTCGGCGCGGCGGCTACAAGCCGCGTTCCGCTGGGGATTGTAATCGTGGGAGGAATTATATTTTCCCTGGTTCTAACCTTGTATATATTACCTTGTATTTATAGCGACGTGTCGGCAAGACAAAAGCGAAAGGAGTTTGAAGAAATGTTGGAAGCCGAAGAAAATAGTCATCAGTATCAGTTAGCAAAGCAGTCGTAGTTTATGTTTTATGTAAAAAAATATTTTTTAATTAGCCTGAAACCGCTTGTTTTATTGAGCAGTATGCTGGGCCTATGCGCGGTGAACCTTCAGGCGCAGCATGTGCTGACGCTAGACGAGGCGATTGCTACCGCCTTGCAAAATAATTACGATATACAAATTGCAAAGAACGATTCGTTGGTAGCGGCCATCGACTACAGTTATCGAAATGCCGTTTTTTTTCCTTCTATTAACGCCGACGCCGCGCGTACTTTTAACAATAACAACCAGAGGCAAACCCTCGCCGATGGAACAGAGCGGAGATCGAATGGCATTCGTTCCAATAATCTGCAGGCAAGCCTGGGGCTGGATTGGATCCTTTTCGATGGCTTCAAAATGTTTGCTACAAGAGATAAAGCGGCGGTATTGCTGGAAGCGGGCAGTTATAGCGCCAAGCAACAGGTTGTAAATACCGTGGCGAACGTCATCAGCACTTATTATAATATTGCGCGCCAACAACAATTGGTGCGGGCAACCGATGTTCAGATCAGGTTGAACAACGACAGGGCAAGGCTGGCGCAGTATAAACTTGACATTGGCAGCGGCGCCAAGCCAGACCTGCTGCAAAGCAAGGTGGATCTGAATGAGCAATTAGCCCTGAAAATAGAACAGGAAACATTGATTGAACAATTGAAGCAGCAATTGATCCAGGCAATGAACAGCAGGGTGAAGGAACATGAGTTTGTTATCCCGGATACCATTCCGTTGAACAAAAACGTGGCCTTGGGCGATATTCAGGAAGGGATTGAAAATACAAATCCAGGCCTTTTGCTGGCGCGCGCTAATATCGACGTGGCAAGGTTCACGCTGAAGGAAACCAAAGCGGATCTTTGGCCGACCGTTTCTTTCGGCTCTTCTTATAATTATAGCAGAACGGTAAACCGGCGGGTATTGAATAACTTCTCTACCTTGTTTAATCAAATTAATGGCTATAACTACGGCTTTATTGCAACCGTACCCATCTTCAACCAGTTTAGGGTAAGACGGCAGATTAAACAGGATAAACTAAGTATTTCGCTGCAGGAGTTGAATTATGATAATCAAAAATCACTCGTGTCGTTATCGGTGTTTAATGCCTTTAAAGATTATCAGCAACAGCAAAGGCTGCTGAAGCTGGAAGAAGAAAATATCAAATTAGCAGAAGAAAACGTGAGTATTGTGTTCGAGACCTACCGGTTGGGCGCAGCTACTTTAATTCAACTAAGGGAAGCGCAGCTTAGTTTGGCTGAAGCCTACGACCGGTTAATTGCGGCTCGTTATAATCTTAAATTAGCCGAAACGGAATTGCTGCGGCTCAAAGGCGACATCGTTAAGTAGCCGCGTCATTTTCTTCCTCAACATAATCGGGCAACGTACCTTTTTTAAAAGTAAAATGCCGCTGGGCCAGGTAGCTGATGATGACCACAACGATGGTAGTAGCGAGCTGTGCGAAAGTGGGATAAATGCCCAGCACCTCAACCGCAAGTTTTAGCAACACATAATTTAAAACAAGGTTGAAGAGGCAAACCAAAAAGTAGCGGAACATTTGCACGTGGCCGCGTATCCGGCTATCATCAAAAACCACATATTTCATCAGGAAAAAGCCCAGAAAAAAAGCGGCCGTAAAAGAAATAATCAGCGATACAGTGTAGGATTCGAAAGCGTAAAAGCCGAGATTTAAATCTTCAGCGCCCAAAATAAAATGGTACGCAATATAAAAAACAAGCAGCCCGAAAACAGTATTGGCAGCGCCCGACACAGCATACCTAAAGGTTTGAAGCGGCATAAGCCTCTTGAAAGGCGGGTAGAAAAAATCAATTATTGGTAAAATTAAAGTCCGGATCCTGTAAAAATGCTGCCTCATCGGATGCGAAGATAGGAAGAGCTTCCTGACTTTCCCTGTTTACTGAGTTTCGGGCTATATTTGCACGAAAATTAGAGAAGGTATGAGTATCGTTGCGGAACTAAAACCAGTTATTGTTGCAACTTTAAAAGATTTGTATCAACAGGATTTTCCTGAAGATGCGATTGCTATAAATATTACAAAGCCTGAATTTGAGGGCGATTACACATTGGTCCTTTTTTCATTCATTAAGCAATTGAAAAAAAAGCCGGAGGAGCTCGGAGCAGCAATCGGGCAACACCTGGTGGAACATTATCCACAGCTCATTACTGCTTTTAATGTTATCAAAGGGTTTTTAAACCTATCGGTGAATGAGCAGTTTTGGATTGATTTTCTCGAACAAAACTACAAGCTCAATTCGCTAACGTGGAGCCGTCCTAACGCTCAAAAGGTAATGCTGGAATACGCTTCGCCCAACACCAACAAACCGCTGCACCTGGGACACCTCAGGAATATTTTTTTGGGATGGAGTGTTTCAGAAATATTGAAAAAGCAGGGCGATGAAGTTTTTAAGAGTTCTATTTCCAACGACCGCGGCATTCATATTTGTAAATCGATGGTGGCCTGGCAGCAGTTTGCTAACGGGAAAACGCCGCAGGAGGCTGGGGTGAAAGGCGACCATTTGGTGGGCGACTACTATGTGTTATTTGGTGAAAAGCACAAAGAGCAAATGGCGCCATTGATAGAAGGCGGGATGACGAAAGAAGAGGCTGACAAAAACACGCCGATCATGAAGGCTGCCCAGCAAATGCTGGTGGCCTGGGAGCGGGGCGACAAAGAGGTTGTTGCCTTGTGGCGGCAGATGAACGGCTGGGTTTACGAAGGGTTTGATAAAACTTATAGCCGCATTGGCGCTGACTTTGATAAAAATTATTACGAAAGCAACACCTATTTGCTGGGAAAAGAGTTTGTGAAAGAAGGCTTGGCCAGCGGAGTTTTTTATCAGAAAGAAGATGGTAGTGTATGGATCGATTTGACAGCTGAGGGATTGGATGAAAAAATTGTGCAGCGAAAGGATGGTACGTCGGTTTACATTACGCAGGATCTGGGCCTGGCAGATGAGAAATATAAAGATTTTCCTTATGATGAAAGCATTTATGTGATAGCAGACGAGCAAAACTATCACATGAAAGTGTTGAAACTTATTCTTCAAAAGCTCGGAAAGCCCTATGCCGGCAGCATTCATCACTTAAGCTATGGCATGGTTGAATTGCCAAGCGGCCGCATGAAAACACGCGAAGGTACCGTGGTTGATGCCGACGACCTGATGGATGAGCTGGTGAAAGTAGCGGCGGCCAAAACCGAAGAATTGGGGAAAGTGAGTGGTTTTTCTGAAGATGAATTAAACGAACTCTATGAAACGATCGCTTTGGGGGCTTTGAAATTTTTCCTGTTAAGGGTTGATCCGAAGAAACGCATGGTTTTCAATCCCGAAGAGAGCATCGACTTTCACGGGTTTACGGGGCCGTTCGTTCAATACACGCATGCGCGCATTAAATCCGTTTTGAGAAACGAAAGTATTGATGCGTCAGTCAAAAATGAGCAATTGTTACCGCTTGAAAAAGATCTCCTGCTCTTGTTAGAACAGTTTCAGGTGGTGCTGCAACAGGCGGCAGGCGAATTCAATCCATCGTTGATTGCGATATATGCCTTTAACTTGTCGAAGTTATTTAATAGTTTTTATGCAGCGCATTCGATACGCAATGCAGAAAGCGAAGAGAAAAAGCAATTACGGTTAAAATTGAGCCGGCTTACCGCCACTACCATCGCGGAATCTATGAAACTACTTGGGATAAAAGTTCCTGAAAGAATGTGATTTATGTGAAATTTGCGATTCCATTCGCAAAATTTATATGAAATTTGCGATTCCATTCGCAAATTTTGGTAATTTTGCTTATTGTTAAGCAAAATTATGATTCACCGCCTACAACAAGATATAATTTTAGGTTATCTGAAAGATAACAAAGCCCTTATTTTAATGGGCGCCCGCCAGGTAGGAAAAACCACAATTCTTGAAAGCCTAAAGTCCAAACTCAAAAAGCCTATTGCTTTCTTTAACGGAGATGAAGCTGATGTACGCCAGGAGTTTGAAGTTGCAACTTCAACACGCTTAAAAAAATTAATTGGCAGTGCGAAAACTGTTATAATAGACGAAGCGCAACGAATAGAGAACATAGGGATTATTATCAAGTTGATTGTAGATAATATAAAAGATGTGAAAGTTATTGCGACTGGATCATCATCTTTTGACCTTGCCAACAAAATAAGTGAGCCGCTCACGGGCCGGAAGTGGGAGTTTCAAATATTTCCCCTGTCTTTTGAAGAAATGGTCAATCACCATGGTCTTTTAACCGAAAAAAGATTACTCGAACATCGAATGCTGTATGGATACTATCCCGAGATAGTGACCAGTAACGGCGATGAAATACTGCGGTTAAAGCAATTGGCGGATAGTTATCTTTTCAAAGACATACTAATTTGGGAGCGTATTCTAAAGCCGGAAAAATTAGAAAAACTGCTTCAGGCTTTAGCGTTGCAAATTGGTAATGAGGTTTCTTATAATGAATTATCGCAATTGACCGGGCTTGACAATCAGACTGTCGAAAACTACATACAAATTCTGGAAAAAGCATTTATTGTATTCCGGCTCAATGCGTTTAACCGGAATTTGCGCAACGAACTAAAAAAAAGCCGCAAGATATATTTTTATGACACCGGTATAAGAAATGTAATTATCAACCAATTCAGCCCATTGTCCTTACGGACTGACAAGGGAGCTTTGTGGGAAAATTTTTTGGTTAGTGAAAGAATGAAATTCAATCATAATAACAAAAGAATTGTCAAGCGGTATTTTTGGCGCAATCATGCACAGCAGGAAATAGATTACTTAGAGGAAAAAGATAACATGATCCATGCTTTTGAGATCAAATGGGATGAAAAACGCGCTAAAAAATTTCCCCAGAGCTTTTTGAAGGCGTATGAACCAAAAGCCACCGAAGTGATAACAACGGGTAATTTCGATTCCTTTATTTGCTGACACCATTATTTCAAAATCAGGCCGCCGAGCGGTGGTAGGTTTAGCGTAATCCTGTATTTTTTGTTGTCTGCTTCCAGGCATTCGCAGCGAATAGTTTGGTTAAACACATCGCCTGTTCCATCAAAATCCCTGCTGTCCGAATTAAATATTTCCGTTGTGTAAGCTTTGCCGTAGGTTTCAATAACCCAATCGTAGCGGGGTTCGGGCGTCGCATTTAAAATAATTAACACATCGTCGGCGACGGTTTCGCCCTTCCGTTTATAAACCATCACACATGCTTCACGATGGTTGAGGTCGATCCACTCAAAACCATCCTGCCTGAATTGTTTTAGATACAAAGCCGGTTCGGCTTTCAGCACTTCATTTAGTTTTTTCAAACAGGACTGCGCGCCTTTATGGCTCGCATGCTCCAGTAAAAACCAATCCAGCTGCGACTTGTAATTCCACTCTGTGGTTTGGCCAAATTCGCTGCCCATAAAGAGAAGTTTGCCACCCGGATGTGTCCACATATAGGTGAAGAACAAACGCAGGTTGGCAAATTTTTGCCAAAGGTCTCCCGGCATTTTAAAAAGCAGCGGGCTTTTGCCATGCACCACTTCATCATGACTGATCGGCAGCATGAAGTTTTCATCGTAGTAATACATCATGCTAAACGTAAACTGGTTTTGGTGATAAGCGCGGTGAACGGGATCGAGTTTAAAATAATCCAGCGAATCGTGCATCCAGCCCATCATCCACTTCATTCCAAATCCCAGCCCGTTAGTAAAAGTGGGGCGCGAAACGCCTGGCCAGTCCGTCGCTTCTTCGGCAATAGTTTGAACGCCTTCAAAATCGCGGTACACCATTTCGTTTAAATGGCGGATGAATTCTATGGCTTCCAAATTGCCATCTCCGCCATGTTCGTTTGGCTCCCATTCGCCTTCCTTTCTTGAATAATTAAGTTTCAGCATTGAACTCACCGCATCCACGCGAATGCCATCTATATGAAATTGATCGAACCAGAACCTGGCATTGCTGATCAGAAAAGACTTTACTTCACCGCGTTTATAATTAAAAATATAACTGTTCCAATCGGGATGAAAGCCTTTTCTCATGTCGCCATACTCGTAGGTATGTGCGCCATCAAACATAAAAAGCCCGTGAGCGTCGTAAGGAAAATGAGAAGGTACCCAGTCAAGTATAACCCCAATATCTTCCTGGTGAAAGGCATCGATAAGACGCATCAAACCCTGCGGGTCGCCGAAACGCGAAGTGGGAGCGAAGTAGCCGGTAATCTGATAACCCCAGCTTCCGTCAAAAGGGTGTTCTGCAACCGGCATAAATTCTACATGCGTAAATCCCATCTCTTTTACGTAAGGCACCAGCCTGGCTCTTATTTCATCATAAGAAAGATATTTATGTTCATCATCGGGATCGGGCCTTTGCCAACTGGCGAGATGTACTTCATAAACACTCCAGGGCGCTTCCAGAGCATTGTTGGCAGTTCTTTTCTTCATCCAGTTGTTATCTTTCCATTCATAAAAAAGATCCCAGGTAATGGAAGCTGTAAGGGGCTTTAGTTCCCAGAAGTTTGCGAAGGGGTCGCCTTTGTCCATCACACGGTTATTGGGTCCCACAATGTGATATTTATACACTTCGCCCAACTTAAAACCTGGGATAAAGCCCTCCCAAATGCCGCTGTTATCCCATCTGGCCTGAAGCGGATGAGACAGTTTATTCCAATCATTAAAGTTGCCGGTAACCAATACAAATTTGGCGCTGGGCGCCCAAACACAGAAATACATGCCCCAAACGCCGTTTACCTGAAGACTATGCGATCCGAATTTCTCGTATAATGTATAGTGAGTACCCGCCTGGAAGTTGTGTATATCCTCCGTGGTCAGCAGCGAATAGTTCCATACCGGTTTCGATGTGTCAATAAAATTATCTTTCTCAAATTGCTCCTGCAGGCTTTTGATATTGATTGGCATGGATGATGTTTGAGAGCAATTTACAATAATTATAATAGCAGGGCAACCTTTCTTCCGTTCAAATTTGTATTTCACCGGTTAAAATTGCGGCTTTACCTATTTGTATTGCGATGGCATAGCGGCGATCCGCTACATTTGAAATTGTAATACGCTCTGATTACGATATTGTCGTAGTTTTGTAAGTCTATCGTAATTTAACAAAAAATTGAAGTTTTGTAAGATTTTTATGAAGGAAGTTTATGCATTTTTGCAATTCTTGCATCTTACTAGCTTATAACTATTATCCAAACAATTATGAGAGTTTATCTGTCGCTTGCCTTTATAATCTGTTGTTCCCTTACTGCTTTTTCCCAAACCATTCCGATCAAAGGATCTTTGGTCGATTCTTCCGAAAGCAAAAGTTTACAAAATACGGTGGTGGCGCTGCTGAATAGCAAAGATTCTGTTTTAGTGGATTTTAAAAGAGCCGGCGCAAAGGGCGAGTTCCAGTTTGATGTGCCGGATTCAAATAATTATATACTGCTCGTAACGCATCCCTATTTCGCCGATTTTTCAGAAAAGCTGATGATTGAAAAAGGAAAGCCCGTGGATATGGGCTTTATTAATTTGATTTCAAAAGCGAAGTTGTTGGATGAAGTAATCGTGAAAGCCAACCGGGCGATGTTTATGCGCGGCGACACGACCGTGTTTACAGCTGATAGTTTTAAAGTTGCGGAAGGAGCAAACGTTGAAGAATTATTAAAAAAGCTGCCCGGCTTCCAGGTTGACCGCAACGGAAATATTACTGCCATGGGGCAACAGGTGAAAAAAGTGTTGGTAGATGGCGAAGAGTTCTTTGGGTCGGACCCCGGTATCGCGACCAAAAATTTGCGAGCCGACGTGGTGGATCAGGTAAAGGTTTATGACCGCGGTAGTGACCAGGCTAATTTTACGGGCATCGACGACGGAGTGCGCGACCGGACAATCGATCTCAAACTCAAAGAAGACAAGAAAAAAGGTTATTTTGGGAAGATCGATGCCGGCGGCGGTGTGCGCGAACGATCAGCGTTTAATGACGACGCCAGTAAGAGCCGATATTACGGAGCCGCTATGATCAATGCTTTCAAAGCGAAGCGTAAGTTGTCGGCCTATGCCATCAGCAGTAATAATGGTTTTATGAATCTGGACTGGGAAGATGCCGGCAAATACGGCGGCGGCGGCAATTCCGGTGTTTCGGATGACGGAGGCATTTATATAATGTATGGAGGAGGGGATTATAATCGGAGCAGTGGTATCCCGATAAACTATAACGCGGGCGTGCATTACAGCAATAAATTTAACCAGGATAAACACTCTATCAACGGTGGTTACAGGTATGTAAGAATTGAAGCGCCGGGTAATACACAGGTTTTCGCCAAAAATTTTACGCCCGATTCTTCCTGGAGTACAAACTCTGTCAACGATTTCATGAATATTTCTAACAAGCACAGCGGCAATTTCATTTATGAAACCAAGCTGGATTCAATGAATACCTTAAAATTGACAACGGGTGCTAATTTCAACTTTAGCAAGTCAGATTCGAGGTACAACGTGGAAAATATTAACGACGAAACAGGCGATTTTATCAATACCAATGAAAGGAATTCAAGTAATGACGTAGAGCAGTCGGCTTACAATGCAAACCTGCTATGGATGCATAAGTTTAAAAAGCAGTACCGCACTTTGTCCATTAATACAAGTTTTAATGCCAATGAAAGCAAAACGGATGGATTTTTATATTCGAAACTTGATCTTTATCGCGACGGTGTTGTAGACAGTACGAATATTATTGATCAACTCAATAATATTGATAACAGCAGCTCCAACGTGGGAGCGCGCATTTCCTATACTGAGCCGCTGGCGAAAGATTTTTATTTGGAGGCGAGTTATGGCTTTAACCTTGCAAACCGGAACCAGCTCAGAGATATTTTTGCCAAAAACGGCAACAGCTACACCGATAGGGTCGACTCGCTGAGCAACGATTACGAGTTTAATGAAATATCGAATACGCCGGGATTGGGCTTCAGGTATAGTAATAAAAAAGTGAACGTGAACATTGGAACTTCGGTAGGCCTCACCAACTATGAGCAGGTGAACCGGACCACGAATATGCAAACGAGCTACGATTTCACCAATCACTTTCCGAGGGCGAGGTTTAATTATAAATTCACGCCTAATAAAGGCCTCTGGTTTTATTATAATGGCCGTACGATTGCGCCTTCACTCGATCAGCTTCAGCCTATCCGCGTAAACACCGATCCCTTAAACCAGGTAATCGGTAATCCCAACCTAAGGCCCTCCTTCAGCCACCAATTTAACCTGAGCTATAACTCCTGGAAAATGTTGTCGGAAACAGGTTTGTCCTTTGGCGTGAGCGGCGGTTTTACTCAAAATGCATTTGTGAATTTTAGCACGATTACCAATGCGGTTCGTACTTCTCAAACCGTAAATACGAATGGGATTTGGTATGGTAACCTTTATACCTGGTATAGCAAAAAATTCAGATCGATTAACCTTGATTTTGGTTTAAGTCCAAATATAAACCTGAACCAAAGAGTGGATTTTGTAGCCGGATCGGGATCGACAGTAAAAAATATTACCAACAACGCCTTTTACAATATGCGTGTTCGCCTTTCAAGAGACGTGGAGAAAAAATATCGAATCAGCCTCGACCCTTATTTTGGTTATAATATAGCGAAAGCTTCAGTCAACACGATGGCAAATGCAAAATACTGGACCGGCGGAGGCGATGTTGCTATTCGCGTGTATTTACCGAAAGAATTTGAAATCAACACGAATGTTGACGCCTCTCTGCGGCAGAAAGATTCGCGCTTCCCCACCAATAATAATTTTGTATTCTGGAACGCTGAACTTATTAAATGGATTTATAAAAAGGAATTTCAGTTGAAGATTACGGCAAACGATTTACTGAATCAACGCAACGGCTATTCGAGAGATTTTAATAGTTATAGCTTCACGGAGACCTACAATACGGTGCTGCGCCGCCATTTCCTGCTGGGATTTGTGTGGAATTTTAATAAGATGAACGCCGGTGCACCGGCCCCTGCTCCTGCACCATAACGTTATGAAAAGAAGCAGGAATATTCAAAACACACTTTAAAATAGTTGGAGATGAAACGTTCATTATAAAATTTTTATTCCCTGTGTAACAAAATGAAAATTTTATACCTGATAAGTTCCATTCGACTTATAAAACCATAAAAATACACGGATGAAAAATATAGTAACGCTCTTTTTAGCCCTGGCTACGTTGCCATGCTTTGCGCAAAATTATATTACCGCGGGCTCTATAGAGTATGAGGTAAAGGCCAATGTACATGCGCAAAACGAAGGCAATGAATGGTTCGACCGCTTTAAGGACCAGATTCCAAAGTTCAATGTGAACTATTATAAGTTGATGTTTAATAATAATATTTCCGTTTATAAATTCGACAGGCGCGGCGATGCCCGGCGTGGTTCCTGGGGTTTGAGCGATGAAGAAAACCTGTGGTACAACGATTTTAATAACCATACTTTCGTCAACATGATGACACTGGAAGGTTATCTTCTTTTCGACGGAACACAACGAAAAATTGAATGGAAAATGTCGCCTAACGAACAACGGGAGATTGCCGGGTTTAATTGCCGGCTGGCGCGTGCCATTTTGTTCGACAGCGTGTATGTGTTTGCCTATTATACCGACGAAATAGCGATCAGCGGCGGACCCATGAATCTGAATGGGTTGCCGGGCGCCATACTGGGTGTAACCGTACCGCGCTTACATACCAGTTGGATCGCCACCGGCGTAACGCTCGACCCTCCACCTGCAAAAGAACTGGTGCCGCCTACTAAAGGAAAAAAGAAAACCCAGGAGGAAGTGAAAACCGATCTGGCGAGTTTAACCAAATCCTGGGGAAACGACAGTCGCAAATGGATCGAGCAGTTATATTGGCGATCGTTTCTTTAATGAGCAGCGGCCTGGTATAACACCCGGAAGTTTTGCGCGGTTTGCTGTTTAACAAAGAAACTTTGAGCGCCGCAGTATTTCTCAATAGCTGCCGGATCATAATGACGTATGGTTAAAAGTGTAAGACCCGGTGTCACCTGCACATCAAAATACTGTGCGGCTTCAGCCGCAAACTGGCTGATTTTCTCCTGTTTATGATCAAATGCATAAACGATGCTCACTGCGCCGTTTTGAGTAAGGGTAGGAGTGATAAAGAGTTTCTCAAACCACTCATATAACATTTCTGTGCTGTGTTCTCCGATGAAAGAAAAATCTTTAGTTTTTAATTCAATCATCACCTGGTTCCTTTTGATGACGATAATAGGCGGAAGGTTTTTAATGCTGCAACGGTGGATGATGGTTCCCGGCAGCGCCGGATTTAAAAAACTTTTTACCTGTAGCGGGATGTCTTGGTTTTGAAGCGGCTTTATAGTTTTAGGGTGAATTACCTGGGCGCCGTAGTATGCCATTTCAATAACTTCGGTATAGTTGAGCTCAGCGATCGGTAGTGCATCGGTTATTTCTTTGGGGTCGGCGTTCATCACGCTGTCCACGTCTTTCCAAATCGTCAGCCGCTCGGCATGGAGCATATTGGAAAAAACAGCTGCCGAATAATCGCTCCCTTCACGTCCTAAAGTGGTACTTTCATTTTCATCCGTAGCGCCGATAAAACCCTGTGTCAATACGATGCGGCCGCTATCCAGCACCGGGCGGATAATTTCAGTTACCTTTTGTTGTGTGAACTCCCGGTCGATGTTCGCATCCCTGAAATTATCGTCGGTGCGAAGAATATCGCGCACATCCATCCATGCGCAATTGAGGCCTGCCTCGTTTAAATAGTGGCTGACAATCGCCGTCGACAACAATTCCCCTGCGCATACGATCTGGTCATAGTAATAGTCAAATTCCCGCACCGGATCATCATGTAACAACCATTCTACCTCAGTGAAAAAATCTTTTAGCTGCGCCTCGCAAGCCAGGTATTGCGTCACCAGCAAGTATTTGGCTGTGGTTAAATGTTGCTGCTTAACCTGTTCAAAAAGCAGCAATGCCTCTTGCTGATTTCCCGCATAAAAGGCTTCCGCTACTTTCTCCAGCGCATTCGTCGTTTTGCCCATCGCCGACACGACGATGAGCAGTGGCTGATCTTTATAAGATTGTAAAATATCGGCTACATTTTTTACGCGTTCTACACTATTCACCGATGCGCCGCCAAATTTGAATACCTGCATCATTTTTAATTTTGAGCTTTGCAAATGTCGTAGTTTCGGATGATTGTCGTCCCAATCTTTTAAGTTTTCAACTTTTCGCGGTTTCATTTCACAAGTATATTGTAGTTTTAGCGCATGATAGGCCCCATTATAGAGGTGAGAGATTTGGTAAAAAATTACGGCAATTTTAATGCGGTAAAAGGTATCTCTTTTGATGTACATGAAGGAGAAATTTTTGGTTTGCTCGGTCCCAACGGAGCGGGGAAATCTACTACTTTGGAGATTATTGAAACATTGCGGAAAAAAACCAGCGGCTCCGTTGTGGTAGCCGGCTACGATTTAGATAAAAGCCCGAACGTAATTAAAGGAATGATCGGAGTGCAGCTGCAGGCAAGCAGTTACTATCCGGGTTTGAATTTGTTGCAATTGATTGATCTTTTTGCAGGATTGTATAATCAGGATGTGGATGGAGTTGAACTGTTGCGATCGGTAAATCTTGAAGAAAAAGCCAAAGCTAAATTTAAAGAACTGAGCGGCGGCCAGAAGCAGCGTTTTTCGGTGGCGACTACGCTTATTAATAAACCAAAAGTGATTTTCCTGGACGAGCCGACTACCGGCCTGGATCCGCAGGCGAGGCGCAATTTGTGGGAATTGGTTAAGCAAATAAAAGCGCAGGGCACGACGGTGATTATTACAACGCATTACATGGATGAGGCAGAATATCTTTGCGACCGGATCGCCATTATCGATTCGGGGCGCATTGTTGCGCTCGATACGCCCGACAATTTGATTGATCACCTGGTGGCATCAGGCTTTGAACGGCCCAGGGAGGTTAAAAAGGCGAATTTAGAAGATGTATTTATTCAGCTAACCGGAAAGTCGTTGCGTGAGAGCTAATAGCGCGCGACTTATAATCATATTGAATCAGAAAATAAAATGAACTTACAAGAAAAATTGAGATCAGCTATGAACGAAAAAATTCAGAAACAAAAACAAATCGGCCAGGAATTTCTGGACGCTAATAAAAATAAAGAAGGTGTAAAAGAATTGGAAGGCGGAATCCAGTATGAAGTCTTAAAAGAAGGAACAGGCCTGCAGCCGGAGCTTTCGGATTCTATTACGGCGCACTATAAAGGAGCGCTGCTCGACGGAAAAGAGTTTGACAGTTCTTTTAAAAGAAACCAACCTTTTACCGCACGCCTTACCCAACTGATCAGGGGCTGGCAGATTGCGATCCCATTAATGAAAGAAGGTAGTCATTGGCGGCTATGGATCCCGTCGGATTTGGCTTATGGCGACCGAGGCGCAGGCGGTGATATTCCCGGCGGTGCGACCTTGCTGTTTGAAGTGGAACTGCTGAAAGTAAACAGATAATCGTGGCTATCGAAAATCAATATCCGATAGGCCTTTTGGAGGTGCAGGATTTTTCGGATAGTGCCAAAGAAAGTGCACTGGCGGATATTCGGTTTTTGCCGAATGCGATCGAAGCTGCCATCACCAATCTCGATGAAGCGCAATTGCAAACGCCCTATCGTGAAGGCGGGTGGACGGTGCATCAGCTGGTGCATCATGTGGCGGACAGTCACATCAATGCCTATGTGAGGTTTAAACTTTGTTTGACCGAAGATCGCCCCGTCATCAAACCCTATGGCGAAAATCTGTGGGCACAATTGGATGATGTAAAAAATCTGCCGGTCAATATTTCCATTACCTTATTGTTCGCTTTGCATAGCCGCTGGATTAGCGCTATTGAGCATTTGGCAGATGCGGACTGGCAGCGCACTGCTTACCATCCTGAAAGCAAACAGGAACTTTCGTTGTGGTACTTTTTACAATCTTATGCATGGCACGGCCGGCATCATGTGGCACAAATAAATGGGTTAAGAACAAAAATGGGTTGGCATTAGTAACCCGCCGTAGCGGCGTAAAAAATCGGGAGTTATGGAAGATTTAAAGTGGGAGATTATAAAATCCGAACAACTGTTTAATGATCTTTGGTTTAAAGTGCGAAAAGACATTTGCAAAACACCGCAGGGGAAAATTGTCGACCCTTATTATGTGTATGAGTTTCCAACCTGGGTGACATGTTTTGCACTGACCGAGGATAATAAAGTAGTAATGGAGCAGCAATACAGGCATGCCATCGGCGAAACCTGTTGGGAAATTCCGGGTGGCTGCGTGGATGACGACGACGCCAGTTTGGAGCATGCGATCCGACGCGAACTGTTGGAGGAAACGGGGTATGAATTTGCCGAATATGATTATCTCGGTAAAACCTGCGCCAACCCTTCAACCAATAACAATTGGATGCATATGTTTTTGGCGCGCGGCGGGAAAAAAGTGGCCGGCCAGCATTTAGATGAAAATGAAGAAATACACGTGGAGCTGATGGACCTGGAATTATTCAAGGAAAAGTTCAGGAACAACGAGTTTATACAGTCGATGCATGTGACTTGTATGTTGTATGCGTTGATGAAACTGGGAGTATTGAAGGTCTGATCCGTAGCGGGTCGGATAAATATAGTCGTTAATTCGCATTTAGTTTTAACCTCGAAGCGTGCCCTACCGAAAGCATTTAAACAAAGACAAAGTGATGAAGGCCCTGATAAAACAACAGGGCGTTTATATTATTGAGCAAAAGAAACATGTTTGCCTGCAACTCTGCGCATCAATTATGGGCCAGCAACTTAGTACAAAAGTTGCGGCTGTTATTTACCAACGATTTCTTAATTTATTTAAAGCCAAACATCCCAAACCTGCCGATATCTTAGGTGTGCCGCACGAAGCACTAAGAGGTATCGGGCTTTCCAACGCTAAAGCCGTATATATAAAAAACGTATGCACTTTTTTCCTCGAGCATAAATTGACCGATGCGAAAATTTATACATTAAGTAATGAAGAAATACTCGCCCTCCTGACGCAGATAAAAGGAGTAGGGCAATGGACAGTGGAAATGCTTTTGATGTTTACGCTCGCAAGGCCGGATGTATTTTCCACCGGTGACCTCGGTTTACAAAAAGCCATCGTTAAGCTTTATCAACTGGAGTATGCTAACACAAGGGAGCTCTGCGAAAAGATGAGTCGTATCGCCGATCAATGGTCGCCGTACAGAACCTATGCCTGCCGCTATCTCTGGCGATCGCTCGATGCGCCATAAACTCTTTTTGAGATAATTATTTTACAGAAAAGGATAAAGCAACTGCAGCTGTCTTCAGATGCTGCGGTAGCTGCACATTTACTTTTCCTTCTTTTACAGACCATTTAAGTTGTTTTCCTGTTTGTAGCAGGGTTATTTTAGAGCCTTTGGCCGGTATGTTTCCGCTCCATGTTACTGTTGAAGGCGCAGTGGTCCCCTCAGCGACGGGGATTAGTGCATACATTTTCTTACCTCCTTTAGCGACCGTAAAAAACGTTGAGCCATCCCGGTAAATGGCGGTCGTTCGGGTATTATAAATAGCTTCGCCATTGGCATCCATCCATTGGCCAATTTCGGCCAGCCGGTCGATGATGGGCTGTTGTAAAGTGCCGTCCGCACTGGGTCCTACGCCTAATAGCAAACTGCCGCCTTTGGCTACAATTTCGATGAGGCGAGCGATTACGGTTGCTGCCGGTTTAAATTTTTCGTTGGGGACATAACCCCAGGCGCCTCCTAAGGTCATGCAACTTTCCCATGGGTTGTCAATCTTCTTGTCGGGAATGCGCTGTTCCGGCGTTTGATAATTTTCGTAAGCGCCATGCACGGTTCTGTCAATGATCAGCAGGCCTGGCTGTGCCTGGCGCGCCATACGGGCGATTTTAGGCATGTCAATATCCTGGCTCCATTCAGGAATCGGAGCTCCCCAGCTCAACACTTCCTCGTTCACCGTTTCACGGGGCCTTACCCAACCGCCGTCCAGCCAAAGCATATCCATGCGGCCGTAGTCGTGCATCAGCTCGCTGATCTGGTTATAAGTATATTTTTTAAAAGCTTCCCACCGCCAGGGATATTTTCTGATATCATAATTATTATTGCGATTAGGTGTGGCGTACACGGGCCACCAATAGTTTTCGCTATGCCAGTCGGGTTTTGAAAAATAGGCGCCGATCATCATGCCCTGTTGGCGAAACGCATCGAAGATATACTTAGCCACATTGGCTTTTGGATGATTTTTAAACGGCCCGTCGGTAATCTTAAAATCGGTTTGTTTTGTGTCAAACATGCAAAATCCGTCATGGTGTTTTGTAGTAAAGACGAGGTATTTCATGCCCGCTGTCTTAGCCGCTTTCGCCCACTGTTCCGGATTAAAGTTTACAGGATTGAAATCTTTTTTCAGGCCCCAGTACCATTTCTTATAATCGCCGTAATAAGAGTTGCTGTCGCGCCGTATCCAATCTTCCGAACATAAAGACCAGGACTCAATAATGCCCGGAACGGCATAAAGCCCCCAATGTATAATCATTCCAAATTTCTGATCCTGCCATTGATCAAGCTTTTGTTTAACCAGCGGATCTGTGGGCCATTCATATTGCGTGGAAGCTGGGTGGATGCCTTGCTGCTGGGCCTCAGTGGCGCTCACGACGAATATGGAAATCTGGAAAAATAGGACACGTAAAAACAATTTCATCATTTTAATATTTTAGTAAATTCTCCGGACTAGTATTTGTTTGATTTGAAGCCTTTCAGCTATTTCCCACGCTTTGGGGGATCAAAATAAAAAAATCCCTGTTAATTAACAACAGGGATTTAAAGTTTTAAAATGTTTGTTATTCAGAATAATAAGGAACGTTTCTCTTGTCTTGAGGCACCCAAAAAATAGGATCGGTATAATTGCTTTCAGCAGCTACTTTCAAATATTCTTCCTGGTTAAGTTGCAGCTCAGAAGCCGGGTATCTGAGGCGTTCGGGTGTTGGCTTCATCTTCGCCCCGTTATTATAAACAAATGGGTCGAGCCGCGGGTGGCGGGTTCTTCGAAGCTCTGCAAACAACTCGTAAGTATTGGAGATATTCAGGTGTACATATTTCTGTAGCATCAATACTTCCATCTTATTTTCAGTACCTGTGGCGGCGTTGAATTTTGCTCTCACCACGTCCGCGTAAGTGCTGATATCAGCATCGGACTTTACAGGATGAACTACAGGCCGGTCGGGCCGGTAAGCCGCATTGCGCCCATTGATCATGTACCACCAGTTGCACGAATTGACCACCGCGTCCCGGATATGATCGCCAGCCGCTTTACCTGTGTTGCCGTAGGTTTTAAGCGCAACCTCTGCTTTTAGCAAGTCGATTTCAGCTAGGGTAATCATCACTGCCGGGAAGTTTGGCGCATTCATAGCAAAGGTGGCGTGGTTATAAATGGATTTTCCGTTTTGCGCAAGGGCTGCGTCCAGGTTGTCATATCCAACATAGTACCGCTGGTTGGGGTCACTGTAATACCGTGCGTTGGAGTCCGTGTTCATGCTAACGCCTTTATAATCACCAAATCTGGTGGGGATCGCTAAAACGGGTAGCCGCGGATCGTCAATGCCCGGATTGTAGGTGCTGTCGCCGAAATTAATATTTCTCATTATTACCTCGGGAATAAAATGCACAAAGCTTCTTTCAAAAACGCCTCTCAACCAGGTGCCGCCGCCGCCGCCATTGTCTGTAGTATATGTGGAGAAAGACAGGTCGGTTGTCGGTAAATCTAACAGGGCTTCCTGAATATGGGGTGTTGCTGTCGCCTGATCAACACCAGCCAGTTTCACGGCATACTGTAGGCGGATTGCATTGATATATTTTACCCATTTCGCGGCGTCTCCGTTGAAGGCAATATCATGGCGTGTAAAAAGCGCTTTTGCATCAGCCGACATGGCATTATAAGTAGTGGGCAAACTCGAAGCTATCTCTTTAAAGTTGTTTAATACCGCTTTATAGATTTCGGCAGGATCATCATATTTTGGAAAGAACACATTTTGCGTTGCCTTATAAGCATCGAAGTAAGGGATTTTATTGAATAAGTCAACACAACGCAAAGACCAAACATCTTTGAAAATAGTCGCCAGCTGATAGAATATCCGGTTGTCGGCCTGCTCTTGTTGGGGAAGCTGGTCAATGTTGTCGCGCATGACCGCCCATTCCTTCATGCGTGTGTAATGATCATTGAACTGCGTGATAGCGCCCGAGTTGCCATCCTGCGCAGAAGTGGAATAAAAGCCCTGGCCATTTGTCAGGTCGTTATAGTTTTGATACCAGGCATAGCGGTTGGTAATATACCGGTGGTTAATTTGCGCATACTGGCCAATTCCGTTTCCGCCGTTCTCGTGCCAATATTCACCGTAATCTTTAATATATAATTTCCATTGGTAGAGCAAACCGGTGAACTGTCCTGCAAATAAGTTGCCTGCGGGTGGATCGGCCGGAAGTTCGGGATTTCGAAATTCTTCTTCCAGCGTTTTTTGGCAGCCGGTTATAACAAAAGCGGTTATGAGAACGGCTACAGTATAAAATATCTTTTTCATTATCTAAATTTTTGGATGTTTGAATTAAAAGCTTACATCAATCTTGAAACCATAGCTCCTCATTTGCGGATAGGGCGAATATTCAACAAATTGATTGCTTCCCAGCGCCGACTCCGGATCTAAATGAGGAATGGTCCTGTACAGGTAAAACAAATTCCTGGCAATTAATGAAACAGATAATTTTTGTAGTTTAATCTTAGATACAATGGATTTGGGTAACGTGTACATCAATGAAAGTTCTCTGAATTTGATGTAGTCATTTTTTACGAAATAGTCGGGTTGAAACCACTCGCCCACATCATGTATAAACTGGCCATAGTAAGTAGCTGCATTAATAATGATATCATTCGGCACGTAAGTTTTATTGCCAGCGCCGTCGACTACTTCTTTTACACCCGGTTGAATAACGCCGTCATGATAAACTCTACCGCCCTGTGCGCCGGCAGGAGCCGCCTGGTTGTGCTGCCATGGAATCCTTTTTCCAGAAGCGTCGATATAATAAGCTAAGCCGCCCCGGGCTTCGTCTCTATATTGGAGTGTTTGTTCTACTGATCCGTTGCCTAATAAGTAATAATTGGAATAGGAAAGATAGGTGCCGCCGAATTTATAATCTAGGCCGGCGCGCAAACTGATATTTTTATAAGCCAGGTCAGTGCCGAAGCCGCCTAAAAATTTGGGGTTGATATTGGCGACGTTCACCAGTTTGGAGGGATCGGATGTATAAGTACCGGTGCTGCTGACAATTTTATTGCCATTGGGATCTCTCAAATAATCGATAGCCCGCACCTCGCCGATCGGCTTGCCTTCATCTGCCATGATTGCGTAAGAAAGCCCGCCGGTGATCGAATAGCTTGTAATACCTGGATACAGTTTAACGACTTTTGAACGCTGGTTGGCTGCGTTTACATACACATCCCATTTCCAATCATCGTTGAGAATTGGCGTAAACTTGGCGAATAATTCATATCCCCATTTTTTTACATTACCGGCATTGATCTTTGTGTTAGGCCATCCGGTCGCATTGCTGATGCCGAGCGCCATGATTTGATCATAAGTGTTGCCCGTGTAGAAGGAGAAATCAATTTCCAGAGGTGTTTTCTCAAACCATCGTGTTTCAAAACCGGTTTCAAATTCCCTGTTCCGCTCAGGCCTGATCCCTTCTATCGGGAAAACAGAACCCGGCGCATAAATAGTAGGTACTTGTGAAGTGCCCGCTGTTCCTGGTGTTGGCGCGTTATAAGCAAAATAGGGCGAAGGGGCGCCCCGGCCTACATCGGCCCATGAAAACCGCAGTTTACCATATCTAAGTTTGGGTATTTCAAATGTCTGGTTAAAATTCCATGTCAGCGAAGCGCCCGGATAGAAGTAGGAATTTTTACCCGGCTCTAAAAGAGACGACCAGTCGTTTCTAGCACTGAATTCAGCATAGTATGTATTCTTATAACCTATGGAAGCAGATCCGAGCACACTGTATAAAACCTGTGAACTGCGATTGGCGCTGCCCGCCTCGCTGAAATTTCCAGAAATATTACGCGAAGCGTTGATAGAATACCAGTCGGGGTAGAGCAGGCCGCCTACTGTATTGCGCGATATCCCTCTTTGCGAGGTTTTGCTATATTCTGCTCCTACAAAGGCAAAGATGTCAAAGTCTGCTATATCTTTGGTTACATTAAGAAACCCGTTATAGTTCATTACCGTAGTATTGGTATTACGCACGGCGTAGGAGCCGCCCTGAACTGTGGGAACCTTTCTTGTAACCGCATTCATTGTCGTAAAGTTCCAGTCGGTATAATCGGTGCCCGCACTTCCCGTAAAAGATAACCACGGCGTAAATTTCAGGTTCACCTTAAAGGCGCCGACAAAGTGGGTTTTGTTATCAATATTACGATTAGCGTTCTGTTCCCACAAGATCTGCGTGTACCCGGTTGCATCTGACATAGACACCGGCAGTCCCAGCGGATTCTCCCTGTATTGCTGGCCCAGCGAGTCGCGGAAAACATAGGCTAAACCCTGATAATCGATATCGCGGTTAAAACCATAAGAAACAAGCCGCTGTAAATTGGGGTAACGGTTTTGTGTTACAACATTGAATAAATTTGCATTCAGTTCGAAAGTAGCAAGATCCGACGCCTGCATTTGGCCATTAAAACTTATAGTATTGCTTTTCTGAAAGAAATTATCGAGCTGGCCTTTATAATCTTTACGTGTGTACCCCAAACGCATATTGCCTTTTTCGTTGGCGCCGGCAATAGCTACTGAGTAAACATCAGTGTTGGTGGTTTGGAAAAGGTCGATCCAGTTATTAGGATAGCCTTTGTAAGTCGTCATACTACTGTCGTAATTCATGATTGGCGAATTGTCGAATGCCGGGCCAAACTGTTGGCGTCCGTTATTCAGTACCCTAACTCGCTGACCAAGCCTGTTAGTGCCATAGATGGTATCATATACCGAAGTTCCCGTGCCAAATTCATTTTGCCATTCAATAAAACTTACGGGCTTTTCGAACGTGTTTTGATAAGAAAAGTTGATGCCGAGGCCGCGGGTATTTTTACCTTTTTTGGTGGTAATCATAATAACGCCGTTACCCGCCCTGCTGCCGTAAAGCACTGAAGCTTTTGCGCCTTTCAGGATTTCTATACTTTCTATATCCTCCCCGTTGATATCATTGATCCCTGAGCCATAATCAAAAGAGTTTAATGGGTCGAAACCGCGACTGGCCATGTTCGATTCTTCATCATAAATTGGCACCCCGTCGACTACGATCAGCGGCCTCGTTTTGGTGTCAACCTGTAAACCCGCCGAGCCGCGTATTTTAATGTTTACGCCACCCGTGGGGCCGGCCGAACCAACGGAGATGCCCACACCGGCTGCCTGGCCGTACAGCGATGTTAATGGGTTCATCGTATTGCCGGCTTTTACAAGGTCTTCTCCCTTTAAAGAAGTTACTGCATATCCGAGTGCTTTTTTATCCCTTTTAATACCCAGGGCGGTTACGACTACTTCGTCCATTCCTGTCGCATCCGCTTTTGTTAGCACCACGGAGAGCGTATTGCTTCTGCCAACGGTTATTTCTGTATTCTGATAGCCGATTGCACTGAACTCAAGCACCGCATTATCGTCAGAAACGGTGACTGAGAACTTGCCATCTTCGTCGGTAACGCCACCGTTGGACGTTCCCCTGACGGTAAAGGAGGCCGCAGCAACAGGCGCTCCCTCTTCATTGGTAACCGTGCCGGTTACGGTTTTTTGCTGCGCCCATGAGGCTACGGAAACGCAACTCATCAGCCAAAGAAGCAGCATCTTCTGCATTGTTTTCTTCATACTTGTTGTTTTTGATGTTGAGATTGGGGTTGAGTAAAGGGTTGACTTTTATTTATTGTGTTGAGAAAAGAATGGTTTAGTTTTCTCTTTCGGTCGGGGCAATTAAGCAGGAACCTCAAATTGATTTCTAATTAGAGCGAATCGTTTTCCTCGGATTTTGGGGCCGTTTAAATGTTAAGTAAATGTAAACATCTTTGAGCAAAAAGTCAATTACTTTTTAAATATTTTTTATAACTTTTGTTAATCGGTAAAATTGGATGATGAAAGGGAGGTGGTATTCTGTGTGCACTCTCAATGCGAAATGTGACTTAGCAGGTCATGACTGATACACTTTCGAGACGTTTAAGCACAGCATAATCATCAAATATATTTTAGTCTATTAAATTTGTAGACTAATAGCAATCTCCTATATTTGCTCCTTATTGTCAATTTTATGCGCTCTACACTACATATCCGTTTCCCGTTTGCTGCTCCCTGCAAAAAAGACTGTTGTTAAAGGAAATTTTTTTGCCTAATTAGTCTACTAAAATTATAGACTAATTATATCCGGACTTACTCATTTGACTAATTATTCAAATTTTTAAAGAACATGAAACAACTCAACCAATTGTTATTTGCTTTACTGTTTTCTGCCCTTTTCTTTAGACCATCCGCAGCTCAGGTCGTCGGACGCGTCGTAGATGAAAACAGTACGGCGCTACCTGCCGTCACCGTCATGTTAAGAGGAACAACCCAGGGTACAACCACGGATTCATCAGGCCTCTTTAGATTATTTCCGGTACCAAGGTTGCCTTTTAATATTTCAGTTTCTGCCGTGGGTTTCGAAACCCGTCATATTGCCGTGCGAAATACGGAGGACACTATTTTTGTTAAGCTGCAACTGTTATATAAAACCGATACAGTTGTAGTCACGTCCCGTAGAAGAAATGAAAGGTCGCAGAACGTACCGATCGCCCTGTCAGTAGTGGGAGGAAAACAAATAGATCAAGCGGGTGCATTCAACATCACAAGAGTGAAGGAAATGGTTCCTTCTCTTCAAATGTATACCTCCAATCCCAGGAATACGGGTATCAATATCCGCGGACTAGGGGCTCCATTTGGACTGACTAATGATGGGTTAGATCCCGGAGTCGGCTATTATGTAGATGGCGTGTATTATGCCCGACCTGCCATAGCAACACTGGATTTTATTGACGTGGAGCGAATCGAAGTGCTAAGAGGGCCGCAGGGCACACTTTTCGGAAAGAATACAACTTCGGGAGCAATCAGTATTACAACCCGTAAGCCGCGGTTTGCTCCTGGCGGGAACCTTGAAGTGAGTTATGGAAATTATGGTTTTATTCAGGCGAAGGCCTCGGTTACAGGTCCGCTTTCCAGAAGATTAGCTGCACGCTTATCTTTTTCAGGAACGCAGCGGGACGGTATAATAAAAAATATAACGACTGATAAATGGACTAATGATTTAAATAATTTGGGTTTGCGCAGCCAGTTGCTGTTTCGGGTTTCTGATAGAACTTCGATGACATTGTCGGGGGAATATAACCGGCAAAAGCCGGACGGTTATGCGCAGGTTGTCGCTGGTGTTGTTACAACCAAAAGAGCTGACTACAGACAGTTCGATGCTATTATCTCAGACTTGAATTACAAATTACCAAATCTCGATAAAACAGGTAGGCCGGATGCTTTCATGAGAATTATTGATCATGATACGCCCTGGAATTCAGGAAATGAAATTGGAGGTTTATCTTTTAATGTTGATAAAAAAATCGGAAATGGTATGCTTACCGCTACGACGGCCTGGCGATATTGGAACTGGAATCCCTCTAACGATAGGGATTTTACGGGCCTTCAGGCGCTTGCCAAATCTCAAAATCCTTCTCAACATAAAAGTTTGTCTCAGGAGCTCAGGTATGCAGGCGCTATGGCGAGCAACATCAATGCTGTGGTGGGATTATTTTACCTGAGGCAACAGGTAACAACCAATGGCACAGAAGAGGCAGGGAAAGACCAATGGCGTTTTTCAAAAAACAGTAACAGCTCTTTATGGGAAACAGAAGGTCTATTGACCGGCTATGGCATCACGACAGACGCTTCTATTGTGTCTCAAAGTGCCGCCATGTTTTTAAATATAGATTGGGAGCCCTGGAAAGGTTTTCATATACAGCCCGGCGCCCGTTATAATTATGATGAAAAAATAGTTGCCTATGCCCGTAATACCTATGGTGGCTTAGATCTTTCAGGCCGGCCCGATTCAGCATTTTTACGGGCGTTGAAAAATACTGTTTATACCGATCAGTCCTACCATGCCGATGCGTACGAGAGCAACTTTACTTATCAGCTAACAATGGCGTATCAGCCTTCTTCAAAAGTCAATACCTACGCTACTTTTTCTACGAGCTATAAACCTGTTGGCGTGAACGTATCGGGCGTACCCAGCATAAATGGTGCTGCGGCAACCAATTTGGCAGTCATCCTTCCCGAGGCCACTTATCATTATGAATGGGGCGTTAAGACCCGTTTCACCACCAATTTATCCATCAACCTGGCTTTTTACAGATCTGATATTAAAAACTATCAGACCAATGTTCAATCGGCAGAACTCGGTGTCAACCGCGGCTACATTGCGAACGCAGATAAAGTTCGCGTATCAGGCATCGAAGCTGACGCACAATATACGCTCAACCAGCATTTTAGTTTTTCAGGCGCATTGAGTTATGCGCGGGGTATCTATGTGAAATTTAGCAATGCACCTTTGCCGCTGGAAGAGACCGGAGCGACTAATAGTGATGGGATACAAGTCGCTTTTAAAGATATTTCCGGAGAAGGACTGCCTGGTATATCCCGGTGGTCGGGATCGGTAGGTGGCGAATATGCCACGGCATCTGCATTGTTTGGAAGAGCCAACCAATTTTTTGTGGCATTTGATTTTTTCGCTCGCTCTGGCTTTTCCTCCAGCCCCACACCGTCGGCATTTTTAAACGTTCCCGGTTACGGAATCCTTAACCTGCGTTTGGGATTTAGGGCGTCTAAAGGATTTTCTGTGTTTGGATGGGGACGAAATGTTTTGAACAAAAACTACTTCGAGCAATTGTTGCCTGCCGGCGGAAATGCCGGCCACTATGTAGCAGTCCTGGGAGATCCTCAGACTTATGGCGTTACACTGACTTACGCATTCCATTAAAAGTCGTAAAAAAGGCAGATTAAGACCATAATAATTCCTAAATAATTTTTTGTAAGTTAGCAAAGTGAGCCTACTCGCTTACGATGCTCTGGCGTGAATCCTTTTGACATGCAGCGCCGTTCTAATCCCCTAAACCTGTTTACATGGACTTATACGGAAAGAAAAGCAAAAGCGTTCCACAAAAATTAATCATTCATTTGCTTGAAATCTTGCTTCTGTGGCTATCGTATCGGATACTCTTCCAGGAAGGTGGCGCTTGGGTAGAAAATTTTTTACATATTGATAATGCAGGCGTACAAAAGGGTCGAAGAATGATCATTTTTATTTTCAATATTGTCGTGTTCCTTCGTTTGGGCTTTATGATGATCGTGCTGCTTCAAAGAAGAATCCCCTGGGAAGAAAGTTTTAGTGTGCCTTTAGCATTTGCAGTCTATTATGTGGGTTTTTCAATATTAGTGCTGCCCACCCAAAAAGCCGTTGACGGCCTCGACATTTTCGCCATTGTATTATTTATTTTTGGATCAGTTCTAAACACCGGGGGAGAGCTGCTGCGGCATCGTTGGAAAAGGTTACCCGAAAACAAAGGCAAACTCTACACCGGTGGTTTTTTTAAATATTCCCGCCATATCAATTACTTTGGAGACTTGTTATGGGTAACAGCGTATGCAGTAATCACGCGAAACTGGTATGCGGGCATCATTCCGGTGCTTTTGTTTTGTCTTTTTGCGTTTTATAATGCACCAAAACTCGACCACTATCTTAAAGTAAAGTACGGAGCGCAATACGATAGCTATGCGGAAAATGCAAGAATGCTGATTCCGTTTTTGTATTAGCCCGTTTAGCCAATGTCGGAGCCGAACTCAAATTCTAATCAATATGACGAAGATCGATCCCATTATCGCTGTAAAAGACGTTAACCAAAGTTCGATTTGGTATCAGCGCATTTTCGGCTGTCAAAGAACTCATGGAGGGGATGAGTTTTCTGTGCTGGTGGATAGCGGCGGAGAAGTCCTTATTTGTCTGCACAAATGGGGTGAGCACGATCATCCGACGATGAAGAGCCTGGATGGTGCGTCGGGCAACGGTTTGATCCTCTATTATAAGACGGATAGTTTGGATGAAATTAGGCATAAGCTGCGGGACATGAATTATCCTGTAGAAAAGGAAATTGCTGTCAACTCCAATTCAACCAAAAGAGAATTTTCATTGCGCGATCCGGATGGATACTATTTAATAGTTACAGAATATCACAAATACGAAGGTTGATAGGATCTTCAAATGTTTACAATGAAAAGCAGGTTGTTTAGATACCTCAGCGCCATGGTGCTTTTTGAAGCGGTGCTTGTCGCATTATACCCCTTTTTTGACATGTATATACTGTTTTATATCCGAATGAGGTGATACATTTACGCAATAATTAAAATCCAAAAAGATATGGCAGTTATCAATCCGCACATTAATTTTAATGGCAACGCAGCCGCCGCATTTGCATTTTACAAATCAGTATTCGGCGGCGACTTTACAAAAATTGTCCGCTTCAGCGAAATCGACGCTTCGGATTATCCGGTGGCCGAAGGTGAGGCCGATAAATTGATGTACATCGCTTTACCGATTGGCAACAACATTTTGATTGGCAATGACGTGCCGCAAAGTATGGGCCGGGTTAATGAAAATGAAAACCGGTCGAAGATTGCAATTAGTGCAACCAGCTTCGCGGAGGCCAAGGCTTTATTTGACGGGCTTTCCGCCGGCGGAAAGGTGGAAGTTATTCCTGAAAGTAATGGCGGCGACTCCTATTTCGGAATGTTCAGAGATAAATTCGGTATTGAATGGACCGTGGCATTTGATCGCGAAGCCGGCCTTTAAAAGAGTAACCGCCATGCTGAAATGTTGAGCTGCTGAGCCCGCCCCGGAGATCGTTGCTTTCGATTATATTGAATTGATTAAATCAAAGTGCAGACTTAAATTCTTACTATGTATCAAACCAACATTATCGTAGAAACGCCCCGAGGCCACCGCGAAAAATTCAATTATGATCCTCGTAAAAAATGCTTTTATCTAAAAAAAGTGCTCCCTTGGGGAATGAGTTTTCCTTTTGACTTTGGTTTTATTCCTGATACAAAGGGGCAGGATGGCGATCCCTTAGATGCTTTAATCATTTCTGACCTTAACACATTTGTGGGTTGCCAAGTCGATTGTTATTTACTGGGCTCAATTCAGGCCGACCAAATTGATGCAAAGGGGGAAAAGATCCGCAACGATCGCTATTTGTTTGCGCCGGTGGCCACTTGGCCTTCCCATGAAAATATTTCAACAAAACTGCTCAGCGAGCTTGAGGACTTCTTCATCAATTACAATAAAGCCGAAGGTAAAACTTTTATACCCTTGGGTTTCGCCTCAGAGCGCGAGGCTGTCTTAAGTATTAAAAAATCAATGTAGAGGGCTATAAAAAAAGTAGCGATCAACGCTACTTTAAAAGAAGATATAGTATGCTTACTAGGCAGGCACTTTTCGTTCCATTTCTCTTTCCCAAAATCTATGCTGCGCCACATTGTTTATAAATTCTTGTGGTTTTCCGTCAAGGCTTACACCAGGCCCGTCGGTGACATAGGTTTCTGTGAAAAAACTTTGAGCGTCGGCGGACCCGCCGATGGCTTTGCAATGCCTGTATTGCTCATTCACAAAATGAATCGCTTCCGGTTCTTGCAAAAGTGCTGTCGCGTGGTCTGAATCGCCTGGTACATATACGGCGTCGTGCAAAACAGAGGAGGTGTTGAAAAAAGTCATATCCACCTCGATCGGCTGGCCGTCCAAACTTTTGAGCTGTCCCAGGCGCGGTCCGATCACCTTCATTGATGCACCTTGATCTTTTAAAAGTTTTTTTAGCTTTTTTATTTCTTTACCAGCTACGCCATCCGTGGCTAACACAGCAATTTTTCTGCTTATGATTGAGTTTTTGACGGTATTCGCCATACTCAGCGCTGCCGATTTTTCTATCATAGGTTTCTTCTTTACAGGTTGATAATCTTTAAGATTTCCATCTGCGGGAATAGCACCGTTCTCTACCGGCATCGCTTTAGTGGGTTGGGGCAGGCCCAATTTGGAAGCTACATAAGCCGCCAGCTCCAGATCTACATTAGACAGGTTGCGAAGCATGCGCTCCCGGATAGACGGCATAGTACATTTGGATAATTCGAAACTGAAGGCATCTTTTATATGTTGGCGCTCTGGCTCGCTTTGACTATTATAAAAAAGGATGGCCTGGCTAAAATGATCCAGAAAACTTGGGCTTCGGCCCCTGATTTTACGTCCATCAATTTTTTCCTGGTAACTGGTAAATCCGCCTTCTGCCATTTTTGCAAGATAAGGGCAGCCGCCTCCAATGCTGTTGGGCGAGTAACTGGCTTTTCCCCGGTCGATTTGCATTCGCATGTGCGCATCCCGCTGGTTGTTGTAAACGGGAACCACGGGACGATTAATAGGAATTTCATGAAAATTGGGCCCGCCAAGCCTTGATAGCTGGGTGTCGGTATAAGAAAAAAGGCGGCCTTGTAATAAAGGGTCGTTCGTGAAGTCAATTCCCGGAACAATATGACCGGGGTGAAAAGCGACCTGTTCGGTTTCGGCAAAAAAATTGTCAGGATTTTTATTCAACGTCAAAGTTCCAACAGGCATGACCGGCACCAGTTCTTCGGGAATGATTTTGGTGGCGTCGAGGAGGTCGAAGTCAAATTTATGCTCATCTTTTTCGGGTACCAACTGTACGCCCAATTCCCATTGAGGAAAATTGCCCTGTTCGATAGCTTCCCACAGATCTTTCCGGTGAAAATCAGGATCCTTTCCGGAGATCTTTTGAGCCTCATCCCATGCTACTGAATGCACGCCTAACGAAGGTTTCCAATGGAATTTTACAAAAGTACTTTTTCCTTTTTCGTCGATGAGGCGAAAAGTGTGGATGCCAAAGCCTTCCATCATTCTCAAGCTGCGCGGGATCGCACGGTCGCTCATGGCCCACATAATCATATGGGTGCTTTCCGGCATCAATGAGATAAAATCCCAGAGCGTGTCGTGGGCTGTTGCCGCCTGGGGCATCTCGTTGTCGGGTTCGGGTTTCGCCGCATGAATGAGATCAGGAAATTTCATGGCGTCCTGGATAAAAAATACGGGTATATTATTACCCACCAAATCAAAATTTCCCTCCGGTGTGTAAAATTTAACGGCAAAACCTCTCACATCCCGGGCCAAATCGGTAGAACCCCTGGAGCCCACGACAGTCGAGAAGCGAACAAAAACGGGCGTTTCGCGGTTGGTATCCGTTAAAAAGCCTGCTTTTGTGTACGGAGCCAACGAAGTGTGAAGTTTGAAAACGCCGTGTGCCCCCGAACCGCGTGCGTGTACAATCCGCTCTGGAATCCGTTCGTGATCAAAGTGCGTCATCTTTTCCCTGAAGATAAAGTCTTCCATCAGCGTGGCGCCGCGATCACCGCTTCTTAACGAATTGTGGTCATCGTTTATTTTGACTCCCTGGTCCGTTGTCATTGCTTTATCAGAGGCGTCGCTTAGGTTGGGCGAAAGATTGTCGAGTTTGGCGTTTTTCGGGGTCGAGGATGTTTTTTGTTTGGGCATAACAAATGGTTTTGAGGGTAAAAAATAATGTTTGAATATCTTTAATTAATCACATGGGTCAACGCGTATGGCTTAAAACGGTGCGCAGAAAGCCTGCTGATCAAACTAACAATTACTGTACCAGCGTTAACCACTGGTGCAGCTAAATCTGCCGCCTCCAGCTGTCTCGGGCAGAAGGCTTTTAAAGCTATATTAGATTTTCGTCATACATTTGCACTACTTGAACATCATGAAGTTTTTTGCTTTAATCCTTAGTGTTTGGCTGATTGTAATTGCTTTATTGCCTTGCGGCGATCATGAGGATACTCGTATGCAACCAAGCGTTTCCGCGCAGTCAACCAACCATCAGCAAGCCCATCACACCGAACATTGCACCCCTTTATGTTCTTGTTCGTGCTGTTCTATTTCGTTTTCTCATCATGCGCTCCTGCCAGAATTGGGGATGGCAGTGTTGGCTCAATCGAAGCAACATACTTACTATGCCTGCTCTTTCTACGAAAAAACGGCGAATGCTATTTGGCAACCTCCTAAAGCTTGCTGATTTTTTTTAAGCGCTGCGCCTCCAAAAATTGCTTCAATACACTACAAATTTGTTTACTGTTGCTTAACGTTCCTATTGGTAGGTAAAAGGTGATTTTGCATCTGGCTGGCTTGAAGCCATGCTGCGGGCGGCTGAGCAGCGACCGCTAAAAGATATAGTTTGCTAATTTTAATTTGGAGCGAAAAATATGAACATAACAACGGAACGAATGTTGAAAAGTAAAAATATTCGGCCAACCAGCATGAGGATTCTTGTGTATGAGTTTCTAAAAAGCCAAATAGCTGCCCGATCTCTCGCAGAGATGGAAAGGCATTTTTATCAGGCGGATAAGGTGACGCTTTACCGGACGCTAAAGACTTTCGAGGAAAAAGGAGTTGTACATCGAATCCAGGACGACCAGGTTGGCCGTTATCTATTGTGCGCCCATGATTGTGATGAAAACAGCCATAAGGATCAGCACCTTCATTTTTATTGTAAAAAATGTAAGCAAACCACTTGCGAAGTCAATCCGGCCATTGTTAAAGATGCTGCGGTCAGCTATCGCATTGACGAAATTAAAATTACCGCAAAAGGTATTTGTAAATATTGTCTTACGCAGGTTGAAAAATAATGGTAAACTCCGCTGTGGCAACTTTGCAATTTGATTGCATTAAAAAAAATATAGTTTTGTTTTTATAATGAGAGCGGTAGCGTTTATACTCTTATGTTATCTTTCGGCGCTTTTGACGCTGCCTTGCAGTGACCAAAGCAATCGCTGTGACAACACCAACTCCACAGCTCAGGCAAGCCCGCACCGCCACAGTCAGGATAAAGACGACAACTGTACACCTTTCTGCCACTGCAGCTGTTGTAGTATATCCATCGCAACCTATCATTTTCGCAGCTTAGACTTTAAAGTCCTTCCGCCCGAGTGCGCGCATGATCAGCCGGCCCTGAGAGCTGATTTTGTACTGGATCCCTATGTTGGCAATATTTGGCAACCGCCCCGCCATTTCGCATCTTAATTCAAATGTTTTAGAAAACCGGACCTCAAAATGGTCCCGGCAAATGATGCGTGCATTTTCCTGTAGCGAAAAGCGCACCATGGCCTGATTTATTATGCAAAAGTTCCACCATGTTAGATCGAATCATTCTTTTCAGTATAAAGAACAAAATTATCATAGCCATAATGACCTTGTTGCTCGTCGTTTGGGGTATATGGAGTGCTGCCAGGCTTTCTGTTGACGCGGTGCCGGATATTACGAATAATCAAGTGCAGATTTTTACTACTTGCCCCACCCTGGCAGGGCAGGAAGTGGAACAACTGGTTACTTTTCCCGTAGAACAGCGTATCGCCAACATCCCGCGCATCGAAGAAATACGCAGTATTTCAAGATTCGGACTTTCGGTAATAACAGTGGTTTTTAAGGAAGATGTCGATATTTATTTTGCACGGCAACTCATTTCTGAAAGCCTCAAGGAAGCTTCACGAGAAATTCCGGACGGCGTAGGCGCGCCCGAGTTAGCTCCGGTAAGTACGGGGCTGGGCGAAGTTTATCAATACATTATTCATCCCAAAAAGGGGAGCGAAAAAAAATACAGCGCTAAAGATTTACGCACGATGCAAGACTGGGTTGTGGCGCGACAACTTTATGGTACGCCCGGGATCGCCGAGGTTAACAGCTTTGGGGGAGAACTGAAGCAGTACGAGGTGGCCGTTAATCCTGACCGGTTAAAAGCCATGGGCGTGAGTATTCCCGAAATATTTACTGCCCTTGAAAAAAATAATCAGAACACCGGAGGAGCCTATATCGATAAAAAACCCAACGCCTATTTTATACGAGGCATAGGATTAATTACCAGTTTGGAGGATGTGCAAAATATAGCAATCAAAACAACTGGCTCCGTTCCCGTTTTTATAAAAGATGTAGCCGAGGTTCGCTTTGGCCATGCGGTGCGCTATGGCGCGCTTACCTATAATGGCGAGGTTGATGCCGTCGGTGGCGTGGTGATGATGTTGAAAGGACAAAATAGCAATGAGGTAGTCAAACGCATCAAAGAAAAGATGCCGACTATAAAAAGCTCGCTGCCTGATGATATTGTTATAGAGCCTTATCTCGATCGCACTGATTTGGTGGGTCGCGCTATTCGAACTGTGGAGAAGAATTTAATTGAGGGAGCATTGATTGTCATTTTTGTCTTAGTATTATTTCTTGGAAATATGAGGGCCGGCCTCGTCGTGGCATCCGCGATTCCGCTGGCAATGCTTTTTGCGCTGGGCATGATGCATGTTTTTGGTGTGAGTGCAAATTTGATGAGTTTGGGCGCAATTGATTTTGGCTTGATCGTGGACGGCGCCGTGATCGTTGTAGAAGCTACCATGCATCATTTGGGGCTGCGAAAGGTTACCAAAAAGCTGACGCAGCAAGAAATGGATCAGGAGGTGTTTGATGCTGCATCTAAAATAAGAACCAGTGCGGCATTCGGTGAAATTATCATTCTGATCGTGTACATTCCTATTCTCACGCTGGTTGGCGTGGAAGGAAAAATGTTCAGGCCGATGGCGCAAACGGTGGGCTTTGCAATATTCGGCGCATTGATATTATCGCTCACCTATATTCCAATGATGTGCGCGTTGTTTTTACCCAAAAGGGTAAGCGTCAAAAAAAGCCTGAGCGAAAAGCTGATGGATCGGCTACAGCATTTTTACCAACCTTGGTTGCAGCGGGCTATACGGTTTAGATATTGGGTTATCGGCGCCACACTTCTGCTTTTTGCTGTCACAGTGCTATTGTTTAGAGGAATGGGCGGTGAGTTTATACCGCAGCTCCAGGAGGGTGATTATGCGTTTCATTGCATTCTTCCGCAAGGGAGTTCGCTACGGCAAAGTATTGAAACGTCCATGCAGGCGTCGCGTATCGTCAAAACATTTGATGAAGTGAAAATGGTAGTAGGTAAGACCGGTGCAGCAGAGGTTCCAACCGATCCAATGCCGCCGGAGGCTTCCGATTTGATGATCGTTTTGAAGCCCCAAAAGGAATGGAAATCCGGAAGGACTTATGAATCACTGGCTAACGATATTTTGGCAAAACTCCAGGTGATTCCGGGCGTTTTTTTTGAGAAGAATCAACCGATTCAAATGCGGTTTAACGAATTGATGACCGGCGTAAGACAGGATGTTGCCGTGAAGATTTTTGGCGAAAATCTCGATTCGCTGGCAGCCTATGCCGAAAAAGTGGGAGAAGTGATTAAAACGGTTGAAGGAGCTACCCCTCCTCAAATTGAGCGCGTAACCGGGCTGCCTCAGATCAATGTTACCTACGACCGCACAAGGATGGCGAACTACGGATTAACGGTCAGGGATGTGAATGATATTGTCAATACTGCCTTTGCCGGAAGAAGCGCCGGCGTCGTGTTTGAAAATGAAAGAAGATTTGACCTGGTAGTGCGGCTCGACAGCGCCCATCGCAGTAGCATTGAGGATGTCAATAATCTGATCATTCCTACCTCAAGCGGCGTCCAGATCCCTTTGTCGCAGGTTGCTCGTGTTGATTACAAACTGGGGCCAGCCCAAATCAGTCGTGAGGCAGGCAAGCGTAGAATTGTTATCGGATTTAATGTGGCCGATCGTGATGTGCAGAGCGTGGTGTCTGACATTCAAGAAAAGCTCGCCAGGAAGGTAAAGCTACCTACGGGGTACTATTTTACTTATGGCGGGCAATTTGAAAACCTGCAGAAAGCCAGCGCAAGATTAATGATCGCTGTCCCGGTTTCGCTGCTGCTTATTTTCACGTTGCTCTACTTCACCTTTCATTCTGTCGGGCAGGCTATCCTTATTTTCATGGCCATTCCTATGAGCGCCATCGGTGGCGTTTTAGCATTGATTTTAAGAGGGATGCCTTTTAGTATCAGTGCGGGAATTGGATTTATTGCACTTTTTGGCGTTGCAGTTTTGAACGGTATCGTTTTAATCGGCACGTTTAATCAGCTTAAGAAAGAGGGTGTAGCGGATTTGTTGCAGCGTGTCCGGCAAGGGACGACAGCGCGTCTACGCCCGGTTTTGATGACGGCCACCGTCGCTTCGCTGGGTTTCCTGCCCATGGCTATCAGCACCAGCGCCGGCGCCGAAGTTCAAAAACCCTTGGCCACAGTAGTGATTGGCGGACTTATAACTGCTACACTGCTTACCCTGTTCGTGCTTCCGTTGCTATATATTGTTTTTAATTCAAAAATGAAGTTGAAAATGAGCAGACTTAAAATAAAAGAGAAAACGATGCTGATCTTAGCAGGCGCTTTTTTGATGAATACTGCCATAGCGCAGCAACGCATCACAATTGATAGCGCTATCACAACTGCCCTGGCAAATAATCTTCAGTACGACGTGAATGCCGCGGAAGTAAGGGCAGCATCGCTGAACGTAAAAACTGCGGCCGAAATACCGAAAACAGGTTTGTTTGCAGAGAATGAAGATTTACGGCCAGCGGATCCTTCTGGTGTTTTAAAAGTCGGGTTATCGCAAACCATTTCCTGGCCGGGTTTATATACCGCGCGCCGCAAATATTTTACTGAGCAGTTGCGATATGCCGAGCTAACTACTGCGTCGCTCAACGCAACGATAAAAAGAGAGGTAAGAATGGCGTATTACCAGCTTTGGTATTTACAGGATAGGCAACGACTGTTGCGCAAGCTGGATAGCATATACGATGCTATGTTTGTGGCCAGCGACCTTCGGTTAAAAGCCGGAGATGTGCCGAAATTGGATCGAGTCGCGGCAGCAGTCAAATTAAAAGAAGTTCAGGCATTAATAAAACAGAATATTAAAGAGATGAACATGGAGCAACAGCAACTAATGATGTTGCTCAACCAGAATACGCCGCCGTTGCCCGTTGCGCGGCCGTTGGAAAAGTTGGGCAGCGCGACTGCCGGGGTAGCAGAACATCCTTTACTGCATTTACAAGAACAACAAGTGCGCATTGCCGAAGCGAATGTAGCTGTTGCTAAAAACGAAAATAAGCCTGATTTTTCCGGCAGGTTTTTCACGCAACGATTGTGGGGCGCTCAAAATCCTTTTACCGGATTTTCGGTAACGGCTGCGTTCCCGCTTTTTGGCGCTAGCGCTAACCGCAATAAGGTGAAAGCTATGGAAGCCGAGCAGCAAGTGGAGGAGCGCAGCCTGGCCTATCAATCTCAGATAATGCAAATGCAAAAAAAATCAAGCCTGGCAGCTATGGAAAAGAATCAGGCCTTGCTTGATTTTTATGAAACGTCCGGCCTTCGTCAGGCAGATGAAATAATCAGCGCAGCGACATTGGGTTATAGAGCAGGGGCGTCGAGTTTTGCTGACCTAAGTCAGTTCCTGAGTCAGGCTATCGGTATCAGGCAAAATTATCTGGAGGCGTTGAATGCGTTTAACCAGTCAGCTATTCAATACTATTACTATTCTAACCAATAATCTTAAAATATGAACATGCAAATAAAATGGCTAATTGTAATTGCCATACTATTAGTTGGCTGCAATGAATCAAAAACAGAAGGGGACACGCATGGCCATGCGGATGAAAAAAATAGGGATATAACAGATTCGGCGAAAAAACCTGTTCATGAGCAGTCATCAAATATTGCTTCTCTGACACCTGAGCAAATAAAGGCAGCCGGTATTCGGTTGGGGGTAATTGAGCAAAAAAATTTAACCGCTACCATTAAGGTCAACGGAGAGCTGCGCGTGCCCAATAATAGAAAGGCAAACGCGACATCTTCGTTTGGCGGCGTTGTGAAAACCTTAAATGTGCAACTGGGCAACCATGTAAGGCGTGGCCAGGTGATAGCTACAATTGAAAATCCCGATTTTGTTAGGTTACAGGAGGATTACCTTGAGGCTGACAGCCGAATTGCGCTGGCGGAGCAGGAGGTGCAACGACAACGCATGCTGAATGAAGGAAATGCGGGCGCGTTAAAAAACCTGCAAAGTGCCACTGCCGACCTGCGTTCTTTAAAGGCCAGAAAGGCTTCTTTGCGTCAGCAAATACGCATGATGGGAATTAATCCGGACCGGGTTGCAGTCAGCAACTTGAGAACTGCTTTGCAGGTTACGAGTCCGATTAGCGGAACGGTGAGTAAAGAGCTAGCGAAGATTGGCAGCTACGTCGATGTGTCTGCACCCGTAGCCGAGATTGTTGACAACAGCTTGCTCCATCTCGATCTTCAGGTTTTTGAAAAAGACTTGCCCCATATTTCAGTAGGACAAACTGTTTATTTTACGCTTACTAATAATCCGCAGTTCACCTATACGGCTAAGGTTTTTAACATTGGATCCTCGTTTGAAAACGAAAGTAAAACGGTGGCGGTTCATTGTACGGTCGTCGGTAAAAAAACAGGATTAATTGATGGAATGAATATCACCGCTTTAATAAGTATAGCCGACGAGATAGCTCCTGCAGTTCCCAATGATGCCATCGTGGAAGCGGACGGCAAATACTATCTTTTTGTTTTGCAAGATGGTTCAGACGCCACTGACAAAGTAACGCAGCGATTTAAAAAAGTGGAAGTAGCTAAGGGCGTATCCGAACTGGGATACACTTCAATAACACCTGTTACCCAATTCAGCGGCGATGCAAAGGTGGTAGTCGCTGGTGCATTTTTCATCAATGCGGCGCTAAGCAACACAGAAGGCCATGAACATTAGCGGCGGCTTCTATTTTGCTTAAACGAAATTTTCGATCATAGTTATTCCTGATTTTTTACCTGCACGACTTTCGACAGGCTTTTTGAACCGTCCTTGTCAACCTGGGCAATACGCAGGAAAAGATGGCTGCCATCGGGTTTCAAATGGTTAGTGCTCTTTTGGCACGATAAGGAAGACAAAAAGATTAGCAACACGATTGGTAAACCAAATAATAACGTACGCTTTTTAAAACGAATTAGTAAAAAGCTTAGGCCAAGTACGGCTATGCCTAATGCTATTGAATTTTTAGCCATCGTAACAGAAACGGAATAGATAATTGGCATTTCAGAATTGCCGCCGGGTGCCTTGGATCTTTCTGTATGCACGGTTTCAAAATCAGTACCATTGGCGGAAAGCTGGATATCGAAATAGGCATTGTTTAGCTCTTGCAGGGTTTCCCAATTCACTTGGAGCTGATTGTTCTCGATGGAGGCTTCAATGGATCCAAAGTCTACGTCTAAAGACACATTTTGTATCGTAAAATCAACGCCTGTGACGGGTTCTTCATCGACAATTACTGCTGTTGTACTGTCTGTTCCATTGTTGGGATCCTTTATAATTTGGTATCCAGTGGGGGTCGAGAGCCGGATTCGATAATTGCTGTTTTCAAGGTTATCAAACGAGTAAACCCCCAACGCGTTCGTTGTGTCTTTTTCAATGACTGTGCCAAGTTCATTTAAGAGTGATACTATCGCCCCCTCATACCCTTTTATTTCTGATGACTGCGCACTTGAATTGTAAATGGTTCCGGAAATAGGCTGCAAAAGTCGAAGCGCCGTTGCATTATACGCGACAAAGGCCTGATCGCTTACCCCTGAAAATCTTTGTGAAAAACTTCGAATAGCGGTGTAATTAGAAGTGGTGACACCGAAATCTGCAAAATCGTAAGCCAACATCCGAAGGTTGCGGGTGCCACGCAAACCGGCATTGTAAACCGGCGTCGCACCTGACCGCTGCGGCGTATAAAACTTGAAGGAACCGGTCGCTACAACAGGGATTGTGCTAAAATCGACGGAAATGGCGCGGCCCACAGTCGCCCCAGTGGCGTCGACCATTCTGAAACTATCAAAACGGCCGGCAGTCAATTGCCCCATTTGTGTGATGACAATGTCAGGAACGCCGTCACCAATGGAACTTCTTCGAAAAGAAGTAATGTTGTAATAGATCTGCGAGGAAGCCGGTAAATTGTAAATACCTGTTCCCAAAGCCAACCCATTGATACCATCAACAAGGTAATCGCTGAGCTTATTAGTTACAGGTACGGGCTGTACATTTGCCGAGCCGCCACCATATAAATCACCGACGCCGATGTAGGTATCGCCTCCTGGAAGCGGTAACTCAGAAACAGGTAAAGCCCTGTACTCTCGCGGGGTAAAATTGATATTTCTCGATGTAAGCAGGGCGTTATTTACGCCCGTCGCGTAAGTGTTTCCATTGGCCAGCCTAAACGCAAGCAAATTATGGGCGTTGTTAGGATATATACTGTTAATCGTGTCAACGCTGCTGCGCCAATAACCTCCAAAATCCGTGTAAACAGCCACTACCTGCTGTGCGCTTGATTGATATACAACGATTAGTGTTAGATAAATCGTAAAACTTCTTTTCAGAAGGCGGGAAAAGAATTTCATAGTTACTAATTTTCATGATTAGAGTGGATAGATTAAAAATAAAACATATTTGTTGTTTTTAGATCATATAAATGTTAAAACATTTATCAAATATTAATCATTTGATTAAAAGAATTGATTGAATTATTTTATTGTTCTTATTTTTGTAAAAACAAGCAGTCAACATAAATGGCAAAACCGAATCAAATAGTTACCGAGCAGTTTACTACGGAAGAGAAAATCAAAGCCGCTGCAAAAGCCGTTTTCTACAAGAAAGGTTTTGCTGCAACGCGTACGCGGGATATTGCTGAAGAGGCAGGCATTAACCTTGCCCTGCTTAATTATTATTTTAGAAGCAAACAAAAGCTGTTCGAACTTATAATGCTCGAAACACTTACTGCGTTTATAGAGAAGATGGTTTTGTTGTTGAATGACGAGCGCACCACATTGGATCAAAAGGTGCGGGAAGTAGTGGAGAACTATATTGATGTGATAACTGCGGAACCTGAATTGCCTATTTTCATTATTACCGAGATTAGAAGTAATCCAAAGCTTTTATTACAAAAAATTCCGGTAAAAAAAATAATCAGGCAGTCTGTCTTTTTTAAACAACACCAAAAGGCGGTGCATGAAGGAAGAATACAAGAGCCCAATCCGCTGCATTTTTTGATGAATTTAATCGGGATGATTGTATTCCCTTTTATGGCCAAGCCACTGCTGATGGCTGGCGGCGGGATCGAGGAAAAAGAATTTAACGAGCTGATGAAAGAGCGGAAAAAACTGATTCCAATGTGGATTAAAGCCATTATGAAAGCAAAATAAAATTTTTTTGTCTATTAATTAATCAAATGATTAAAACAGTTGGTAAACGATATGAAAAATCTTTTTATAATTTCATTTTTATTCCTTCTCCTGATCAGGGAAGCCGGCGCACAAAAGTTAACGTTAGCTGAATGTTATACCTTGGCGCGCAAAGGGTATCCGGCAATACGAAAGATGGATTTAATCAACCGGTCGGCCCGGTATAGTATTGAAAATGTCTCCAAACGTTTTCTTCCGCAATTACACATTTCCGGACAGGCTTCTTATCAGTCTGAAACAATCGATTTTGGCGACGCCGTTGGTGCGCTTCCATCCGGCCTGAGTCTGCCTTCTATCAGCAAAGACCAGTATAAGGTTCAGGGCGAAATCAGCCAGCTCATTTATGATGGAGGCGCAACTAAAACCGATCAAAATTTAATTCTTGCCAACACCGCGTTGCAGCAGCAGCAAATCGAAACAAATTTATACCAAATCAGGCGCCGGGTGAATGAATTTTATTTTTCCATTCTCCTGATCGACGCGCAGTTATTGCAGCTCCGATCTACACAAGGCACCATTCAAACTCAAATTGGCAAAATGGAAGCGGCGTTTGAAAATGGGACGGCGCTGCGCAGCAACCTTGACGAATTAAAGGCCGAGGCGATAAGTGTTGAAATGAAAAGCACCACTTATAAGTCCAATCGAATGGCTTATTTAAATATGCTGGGATTATTTATAGGAAAGGAGTTGCCTTCCGACACACAGCTGGAACTACCGCCAAAAGGCGTTTTTACCGGTGGCATACGCCGGCCGGAATTAAGAAGCTTTGAACTTCAAAATGTGGTTTTTGATTTGGAACGTAAGCGGTTAAAATCGGATTATTTGCCTCAGGTTAGCGCTTATGTGCAGGGCGCTTATGGCAGGCCCACCCTTAATATTATCGAAAATAAATTTGGCCCATGGTATATGGCGGGCCTGCGTTTTAAATGGTCATTAGAAAGCCTTTATACCTTGTCTAATAAAAAGGAGCGTTTACAAATACAGGCACAGCTTACAGCAAGGGATAAAGAGACGTTTTTATTAAACACCAAAATGGAATTGGCGCGCCAGGCGCAGCAGGTGAAACAGTTTGCGCAACTGATAGAACAAGATGAAGCATACATTTTGTTGCGGGCTTCGGTAACTAAAGCGGCCGAGGCACAGTTGTCCAATGGCGTTATTACCACGCATGAATATATCGAAAAAGTTAATGCCGAAGATCTGGCCAGGCAGACAAAAAACCTGCACCAGATTCAGTTGCTGCAGGCTATCTATCATCAGCAATTTCTTCAGGGAGATTAAATCAGGTACCAGGCTGATACCACTCTTTCTTTTATTACCAAGCATTAAATAAAATAAAAATGAATAAATCTTTTAGCATAGCAACGATTTGCCGATTGAACCTAATGTTGCTACTAACATCGCTCTTGTTTTTGAATGCCTGCACCCCAAGCGTTGATTATGATGCTTCCGGCAATTTCGAAGCCGATGAAGTAATCGTTTCTGCGCAACAAAATGGAGTGCTTACTTCTTATCAGGTTGAAGAAGGAAAGGCGCTCGCCGCGGGAGCGCAGGTCGGCCAGATTGACGTGAAAGTGGTGGAGCTTCAGCAGCAGCAAGCCCAGGCAAGTATTGCGGCGCTTAGCGAAAAAACGGTCGCTGCCCACGATCAAACCGAATTGGTGCGGCGGCAGTTAATCGTGCAGAAAGCGCAGCTGGATCAGCAGTTGAGGGAAAGGCGGCGTACTGAGAACCTGGTTCAGGCCGACGCTGCAACCCGAAAACAGCTCGACGATATTAATGCGGCTATTGATCAACTAAAAAAGCAGATTGCCGTCACCGAACAACAAATTAAATTGAATAGCTATAACACGCAGGCGCAAAACCGAAATATACTTAGCGAGCGGGCGCCCATGGAGAAGGCCGTGGCGCAGTTGCAGGAACAGATTAATAAAGGCCAAATTATGAACCCGGTAACAGGAACGGTTTTGACCAATTACGCTTTGCAGGGTGAAATGCAACTGGTAGGAAAACCCTTATATAAGATTGCAAACATAGACACTTTATATCTCAAGGCGTTTATCACCGGCGCGCAGTTGCCGCAGATTAAAATCGGGCAGCAAGTAACCGTAAGAATCGACAATGGCAAGGATGGTTATAAAAGCTATCTGGGAACAATTACCTGGATCTCCGACAAGTCGGAGTTTTCCCCCAAAACGATTCAAACAAAAGACGAGCGGGCCAATCTTGTGTACGCCATCAAGGTGAAAGTGATCAACGACGGGTATCTTAAAATTGGTATGTACGGTGAGGTTTTGTTTTAAGTGCGGGCAAATCCCCTATTACACAGTATAATTTTTGAAAATGATCTCTCTTTCGGTACGCGAAATATGTAAATCTTATAACGGAGTCAGCGCTGTTAATGGCGTGTCCTTCGAAGTAAAAACAGGCGAATTATTCGGACTGATCGGCCCCGATGGTGCGGGGAAGACCTCTTTGTTCAGAATATTGACAACGCTAATGCTGGCGGACAGCGGATCGGCGTTGGTTGAGGGGTTTGATGTTGTAGAAGATTACCGGCAAATCCGCAATTGTGTAGGATATATGCCGGGACGGTTTTCGCTATACCAGGATTTGACGGTTGAGGAAAACCTAAGCTTCTTCGCGACTGTCTTTAAAACCAGTATTGCGGAACACTATGAGTTGATCAAGGAAATTTATACGCAGATCGAACCTTTTAAAAACCGCCGGGCCGGTAAACTTTCAGGAGGGATGAAACAAAAGCTCGCCCTTTGCTGCGCATTGATTCATCAACCTAAAATCTTATTTCTTGACGAGCCGACTACCGGCGTTGATGTGGTTTCACGGAAAGAATTTTGGGACATGTTACAGCGGTTGAAAGCACAGGGGATTACCATTATCGTTTCCACGCCTTATATGGACGAAGCCAAACTGTGTGACCGGATTGCTTTGATGCAACACGGTGAAATTATGTCGCTCGACACGCCAGGCGGTATCGTTGGCCGGTTTCCCAAACCGCTTTTTGCCGCCAAATCAAATGACATGTATGGGCTGCTTAAGAAATTCCGGACAGAAAATGAAGTGGAAAGCTGCTATGCGTTCGGCGAATATATCCATTTAACGCTTACATCAGAAAAGCCGGGACTGGAAGATGTGATAGCCCTTGCCAGGAAACATGACATACGGGATTTTAATGTTGAAACAATTATCCCGACGATAGAAGACAGTTTTATTCGATTAATGCAGGAGCGGCGTGCGGACAGTTTATAAATAAGAAAACTTATGAGCAATAAAGTAATTATTTGTGACAATCTGAGCAAGCATTTTGGCGCTTTTAAAGCCGTGGATGGTATCAGCTTCGATGTGGAGGCCGGAGAAATATTTGGATTCCTCGGCGCTAACGGAGCCGGTAAAACAACGGCAATGCGGATGCTCTGCGGATTGTCGTATCCGAGCGGAGGATCGGCTACGGTTGCGGGTTTCAACGTGTACAAACAGCAGGAACAGATAAAGAAAAATATAGGGTATATGAGCCAGAAGTTCTCGCTCTATGATAATCTAACTATTCTGGAGAATATTGAATTTTACGGCGGCATATATGGTGTGCCCCGTCCGGAAATCAAAAAACGCAGCCAGGAGCTGGTTGCTTCGCTTGGCGTTGAGCAGGAGGCGAAAAAAAGGGTAGGGGATTTGCCGCTCGGCTGGAAACAAAAGCTTGCTTTCTCAGTGGCTATTTTTCACCGCCCTCAAATTGTTTTTTTGGATGAACCCACCGGTGGCGTTGATCCTTTGACCAGAAGGCAATTCTGGGATATGATTTACGAAGCGGCATCCAATCAAATCACTGTTTTTGTAACGACGCACTATATGGATGAAGCGGAATACTGCGATCGCGTCAGCGTCATGGTAGATGGGAAGATAGAAGCGCTGGATAGCCCCTCCAACCTGAAAAGGCATTTCAATACACGCTCCATGGATGAGGTGTTTTACGAATTGGCGAGAGGAGCCAAAAGAAAATCAGATTAAATGAAACAATTATTAGCCTTCGTGAAAAAAGAGTTTTATCATGTGTTCCGCGACCGGCGGACGCTGCTGATTCTTTTTGGGCTTCCGGTGGTGCAGATCATTCTATTTGGATTTGCCTTGAGCAGCGAGGTTAAAAATATCGGTATTGCGATCCAGGACAACGCAAAGCACGTCGTTTCACAGCAAATCATCGATCGTATACAAGTGAGCTCTTACTTTAAAGTACAGCAACCAGTGGTCGATTATCGGGATATAGAACAGAGGTTCAAAGAAGGCAGTATCAAATGCGCACTTATTTTTCCAGCTCAGTTTGCTTCAGATATAAATAAGCCCGGTGGCGCAAAAATCCAACTTATCGCAGATGGGTCAGACCCCAACACTGCGACCATTGCGGCCAATTATATCACGTCGATTGTCGACGGCTATCAACGCGAGTCGTTGAATAAAAAACTGCCTTACCAAATTGTGCCGCAGTTGAAATTGCTTTATAATGCTGAACAAAATGGATCGCTCAATTTTATCCCGGGCGTGATTGCTTTAATTTTTATGATCGTAAGCACGGCGTTAACTTCTGTGGCGGTCGTGCGCGAAAAGGAATTAGGCACTATGGAGATTTTGCTGGTGTCACCCTTCAATCCCATTATGGTACTCGTTGCAAAAGCGATTCCCTACCTGGTACTGTCGCTTATTAATTTTATGGTTATTTTATTGCTGTCGGTGTTCTTGCTTAATGTGGAAATAAGAGGCAGCCTGCTGTTGATTTTCGCCGAAAGTATCCTGTTTATCATCACCTGCCTATCGCTGGGGTTGGTTATTTCAAATATTGCCGCATCGCAGCAAACCGCCATGTTGATGTCGATGATGGGCATGATGCTGCCTACTTTGTTGCTTACCGGTTTTATGTTTCCTGTTGAAAACATGCCCTTATTCTTTCAGGCGGTCTCCCATATTATTCCTTCGCGGTATTATTACACTATCATCAAAGATGTGATGTTAAAAGGATTGGGCTTCAGATATGTGTGGAAGGAAACGCTGATATTGATGGGGATGTCGGCGCTGCTGCTTACGATTGCATTAAAAAAATTTAAAATCAGGTTGTCGTGAAAGTACTAAGTTTTCTTTTGCAAAAGGAGTTCAGGCAGATTTTCCGGGATAAAACTATTCTGGCGATGATGTTTGCTATGCCGATTATCCAGTTGATTATTTTACCGCTGGCTGCAAATTTCGAAGTCAAAAATATTAATGTAGTTTATGTCGATCACGATCATAGCAGCTATTCCCGATCCTTATTCAACAAATTGGATGCATCGGAATATTTTAAAATAGTTGGCCACAGATTTAATTATAACGATGGCTTAAAGATGATTGAAGAAGGCGAGGGCGATTTGATGCTCGAAATCCCATCCGGCTTTGAGCGCAACCTCGTGCGGGAAAAAGCACAGCAGGTAGCCATAACGGTCGATGCCATCAATGGCACCAAATCTGCGCTCGGCGGCGCTTATATGACAAAAGTGCTCGAAAGTTTCAATCGCGATCTTGACGTTATCGTAAAAGCAGCAAGTCCTGGTTTTAATCAGGCATCGGCGAAGATCGACGTTGCCGGAGTGAACTGGTATAATCCTCGGGCCGAATATAAATATTATATGGTGCCGGGCATTTTAGTGTTGTTGCTCACATTAATCGGCGGTTTTATCACTGCGCTCAATATTGTACGTGAGAAAGAGATCGGCACCATCGAGCAGATCAATGTGACGCCGGTCAGGAAGTGGCAGTTCATCTTAGGTAAACTGATCCCGTTTTGGTTGGTGGGTATGATCGTGTTCACTATTGGCCTTGCTGTGATGTATGTTGTCTATGGAATTTTTCCGCAGGGCAGTTTTGCCTTGCTTTATCTGTTTGCTGCCGTATATCTGGTCGCCTTGCTGGGTTTTGGTTTGCTGATCTCCACTTTTGCCGAAACCCAACTTCAGGCTATGTTCATCGCTTTTTTCTTTATGATGATTTTCATGCTGATGAGCGGATTTTTTACAAGCACGGATAGTATGCCGGGTTGGGGAAGGGCCATCGCCCAGTTTACGCCGGTTACACATTTTGTGAAGGTGGTGCGGCTGGTGGTGCTCAAGGGGAGCGGGTTTGGGGAGGTAGGTCTGGAGTTATTATATTTAACAGGCTTCGCATTGGCGCTAAATGGTTTGGCTATTTTTAATTACAGAAAAACAAGTTGACCGCTCCTTCTAATTGCTGATCATTTTTAGGATAGTTCGTCTCATTTGCACAGGATGTTTTAAAAAACTTCTTATATTTGAAAAGCAAAAACGATTTTCCAACATAACGAGCCGCTTGCAGTTTGCTATTAACGTGGGGAAGAACACGGAGTTCGTTATTAGTTTTTCTTTTAAAATGATGAATAAAAAGCCCTTTTACTTTTTAGCGGTTTGCATGTTGAGCGCCGCCGGCATACTGAGCGCACAAAGCAGAACCACGCTAACCGATTGGGTCAATCCTTTTATAGGGACGACAACACTTTGGGACAGCGCCGATCTGGGATATAAACCTACGCGTCGGGCATGGGGAGCGGAAGCATATCCCGGTGCATCGCTGCCTAACTCGATGGTGCAGGTGACGCCCGTGACGATGTGGCGAAGCGGTTCTGGCTATCAATATGAGGATACGGTGGTGTACGCGTTCGCGCATACCAGCAAAGGGCACTGGAATCTTTGTTATGTGCCGATGATTGCTGTCAGCGGCGATGTGGATCCCAAACATTATTATTCTTCCTACAGCCATCAAAATGAGTCGGCCCGGCCCGGCTATTATCAGGCTTACCTTGAAAAGTATGGTATTAATGCTGAAGTCACCTCCACTTTGAGATGTGCGTTTCATAAATACACCTATAAAGATGGGCGCAACAAAAAACTATTAGCCGATCTGGCGCGTTCAAACGAGCGCGTAAGGGAATGGGATATCAAAAAAAGCGGAGATCATAGTTTTCAGGGTTTTCAGAAAACCGGGAGCCCTTTTTATTTCTATGCGGTGACGAATCATAAAATTAAAAAAGTTGGTTCGGTAAAAGACGGCGAATCGGAAGTGAGTGTGGTTGATTTTTTTGATAATAAAAAGGTTAGCGACCCCCTGGAAATGAAAGTGGGATTTTCTTATGTCAGTGTAGAAAACGCGAAAGAAAACCTGGAGCGTGAAATGTTGACGAAATCTTTTAATGAAGTGCGCAGCGCTGCGGATAAAACCTGGGAACATTTGCTTTCGAAAATTCAGGTGTCAGGCGGAACGCCCGACCATCGTGAAACTTTTTATTCCACTTTATATCGCTCTTTCCTATGGCCGATATTGTTGAGCGATGCGAATGGAGCGTTTAGAGATGCTTCGGGGAAGATTGTTAACAAAGGATTTAAATATTATAGTAATCCATCTTTTTGGGATGATTATCGAAATAAATTGATCCTGCTGGGCATGATTTCGCCGGACGTGGCAACTGACGTGATACGCTCTATAACGGATCGCGGAGCGATAACCGGTTTTATGCCTACTTTTTTTCATGGCGATCATGCTTCTACATTTATTGCTGGCAGTTATTTGCGCGGGTTGAAAGATTTCGATGTAAAAAAATCTTATCAGATACTTTTAAATAACGCCTTTGTCGAAGGGAAAGGAGGACGGCCTCATTTGAAAGAGTATATGGAAAGAGGATGGATTTCGGAAATGGACGTGGAAAATCCGAAATTGGAAACCGTTGCCAAAGCTGCTGTCACAAAAACGCAGGAATATTCCTACGACGACTACGCTACCGCTTTGCTGGCCCGCGCACTGGGAGATCAAGCCAACTATGAAAAGTTGATGAAGCGGGTTGACAATTATAAAAATCTGTTTGACCCTGAAACGCAGCTAATGCGTGGCCGGCTTGCAAATGGCCAGTGGATTACACCATTTGATCCCCAGCAGCCGTATTTCGAATATATGTACCGCGAAGCCAACGGATGGCAGTCCACTTTTTTTGCGCCCCACGATCCAAAAGGATTTATCGCTCTTTATCCTAGTGAGAAAGCTTTTGAAAAAAAGCTGGATTCATTATTCACCATTCCCTGGAAAGGCTACGAGGCGCATAATCTGACGACGTTTATCGGCCAGTATTGCCATGGTAATCAACCCGGCCACAGTTCGCCTTACCTATATTATTTTATTGGTAAACAGGAAAAGGCACAACATCTCCTCAACAAAATATTAAATGATTATTATCGGATGGGCCCTGAGCGGCTTGCTTATGCCGGTATGGATGATGCGGGGGAAATGTCTTCGTGGTTTACGCTAAATGCGCTTGGGCTTTACACTTATTCGCCGGCCGATCCTGAGTATTTGATTACCGTCCCATTGTTTGATAAGGTGGAGTTCGATTTGCACGGCACCAAATTTTCAATTCTGAAAAGAGGAAATGGTGAAAGAATAAAAAGTATCACCTATGGTGGTGAAAAAATAAATGGATACATGATTCAACACCAGCAGTTGCAACAGGGAAAAGAACTTGTCATAACGACTGATTAATAATAGCCTTACTCTAACCAAAAAAATAGTACTAATGAATTTATGGGGCATTGACCTCGGCGGCACAAAAATAGAATGTGTCGTTTTAGACAAATCGTCTTTACAGGTAGTTCAACGACAAAGAGTACCAACAGAAGCCTCGCTCGGCTACCAGCATATACTTGGTCAGATCAAAAAGCTGATCGATATAGTGTCAGAGCGGGCTGGTGAACGCCCAACGGCAATTGGTTTTGCTACGCCCGGTGTGTCAGAGCCCGCCACCGGCCTGATGAAAAATTGTAATACCACCTGCATGAACGGACAGCCTATGTTGCAGGATTTGGAAGCTACGCTACAGATTCCGGTCCGGCTGGCAAATGATGCCAATTGTTTTGCTTTGGCGGAAACACGCATGGGAGTGGGACGCGATTATCCTGACGCAGCAGTTGTGTTTGGTGTTATTATGGGAACCGGCGTTGGCGGCGGCCTGGTGGTCAACAAGCAGATTATCAAAGGGCAGCATGGAATTGCCGGAGAGTGGGGCCACAATGTACTGGAGGAAGGCGGCGTTCTGTGTTATTGCGGCAGGCGGGGTTGCGTGGAAGCTGTTATTTCCGGTCCGGCGCTGGAAAAATATTATGAAAATGAAAGCGGCGATGCGGTAAAGCTTAACGAGATTGTCGAGAAGCACCTTGCAGGACAAGATGAATGCGCAACACGTGCGGTAAACCGTTTGTTGGAGAACTATGGCAAAGCATTGTCTACGCTTATTAATATCATCGACCCCGATCTTATCATCATTGGTGGTGGAGTAGGTAATATAGATTTAATTTATAGCGAAGGCTATGAGCGTATTAAAAAATATGTTTTTAATAGCGGTATTTTTACAACGCCCGTTTGCAAGCCTGCGCTGGGAGATAGCGCCGGCGTGTTTGGAGCTGCGTTGCTGTGGGAATAAAATACACGATTGCTTAATAAAGCATATATCAAAGCCAATTCATTGATAGCGTTAATGCTTTAGGCTCTCGCGAAAATTGGAGGCATTATTGATAAAATTTGACGCAAAATGAATAAATAAAAATTGTGGCTTATCTTTTGCTTATCTTGACGCGGAAATAAAAGAATCCTATTTTAATGTTTAAGCCTTTTAAACCCTTCAATCGCAAAGTTCTTAATTTTCTAAGAAGTTTAAAACGAAGATTTGTTGTCATTCAAACGCTCGAGCCTTTGCCCGAACAGTTATCCGGCGATGAATCCAAAGCGGTTTTGATGTTGACGGATTATGATGCGTTAGCTCATGCGCGGGCCCATAAAAATGCTATTAGCGACGATAAGTATGCGGTTATTTTTGATCTGGAAAATGATAGTCAGCGCACCAAACTGGAAGAGATGACGGAGCCCGGATCGAAATATGTCATTTACAGCACCTGCGAAAATATTACTGCCGGGTTCAATGCCAACAGCGCCACCCTCGAAAACTAAAGGGTTGATTACCCATTCGTTAAGATTTTTTTAATTGACATTTAATCTTCTATATTTGACGCATGGCTTCACCAAAAAAAACATTCACGCTTTCGGAAGATTGGGCGGTTGTAGTGCTGGGATATATTATTATTTTGCTTGCTTTATTAGGCGTTTATATCATCGCGCCTACCTATGACTGGGGAAACGGCGCGCCTATAAGCGATACCGTTTTAAGCGGCGGCAATTGCTATCGCATACTGATTCAGTTTCTTTTTGCTTATACAATTGCTATCCTTGGCGCATTGATTACGGGGAAGAACGTCGCTACTATTTTTAAAAGTTTTCCGGTTATATTTTTACTAACCATGCTGGCCTCTTTTCTCGGCGGGAATGAACAGGTGAAGGTACTGAATTTGGAAACCGTCATCTTTTGCCTGGCGATTGGTTTGGCAGCCCGAAATTTTTTCAACCTGCCTGCCTGGCTAAAAGATACCTTATCGTCTGAGTTTTTTGTGAAGATTGGATTGGTATTGCTCGGCACCAATGTTATATTTTCCGACATTTTAAAAACCGGTTCGCTCGGGCTGATCCAGGCCCTGCTGGTCGTTCTTTCTGTTTGGTATTTTTCTTTTTGGCTTTGTAAGAAAATGAAAATCGATAAGGAATTGTCGATCATGATGTCGAGCGCGGTTTCCATTTGCGGGGTATCGGCGGCGATCGCGACTTCGGGAGCGATCAAAGGCGACTCTAAGAAATTATCATTGGTCGTTTCGCTGGTACTTATCACGGCCGTGCCGATGATGATCGCCATGCCCTGGGTGGCCAGGTGGCTTGGCCTTTCACAGGAAGTAACAGGCGCGTGGCTCGGGGGCACGATCGACACGACAGGAGCGGTAGCCGCTTCCGGCACGCTCGTTGGGGAAACGGCTTTAAAAATAAGCACGATCGTAAAGTTCTCTCAAAACGTTTTATTGGGTTTTGCAGCGTTTGCCATTTCTATTTACTGGACCTACACCAAAGCCGCTTCGAGCCAGGTGTCAGAAAAGCCAACCCTGAAATTGATCTGGCAGCGTTTTCCGAAATTTGTGATTGGTTTTGTGTTCGCCTCGCTTGTCTTTTCTTTTTTTATTGATCCGGAAATTATTCAAACGATAAAATCGCCGCTGAAAAGTTTACAAGGCCTTTGGTTTGCCCTGGCGTTTACCTGCATCGGATTAGAAACTAATTTTCGCGATCTCGTGGGTGTGCAAAACCGCAAGCCGGTATTGGCGTTTCTGGGCGCTCAGGCATTCAATATCCTGATCACGCTTTTGATTGCCTATTTCCTGTTTGGCAGCGATCTTTATTAACGCGCTTGGCGCTAAAAGTGCGCGGCCATCACCACCGTTCAGAACAGCGAAAAATCGGGCGTTGAATTGTTAAGCCTTGCTACTCAAGGGCTGGCCTACACATTTTTTATACGAATCAATACAAAAATGATAGGGACGCCCCTGCGTTTTTTATATTTTGCCCCTCTAAAACATGCCTTCATGTACAAGATTCTAACTTTTGTTCTTGCGCTAATTAGCCTAAACCTTTTTGCACAAAATTATAAGCCAGCGCCTGCCCGGCTCACCACTCAATGGGGCGAAGCCGTAACGCCCGAAAACGCCTGGCAGCAATATCCGCGGCCGCAAATGAAAAGAAGCGACTGGAAAAATTTGAATGGCTTATGGGATTATAGCATTCAACAAAAGGGCGCTGTTAAACCTGCCGGGTTTGAAGGTAAAATATTGGTGCCTTTTTGTGTCGAATCTTCCCTTTCTGGTGTGGGAAAGCCTCTTTTGCCTGAGCAGGAGCTTTGGTACAGCAAACGGTTTACGGTTCCCCAAAATTGGGAAAAGAAAGAAATTATTCTTCATTTTGACGCGGTTGATTGGGAAACGCGCGTGTGGCTTAATGGAAAACTTGTTGGCAGCCACCAGGGAGGTTCCGATCCGTTTCAATTTAATATCACGCCCCATTTAAATAAAGGCGAACAAGAGTTGGTGGTTGCGGTTTGGGATCCTACAGACAAAGAAATGCAAGCCCGCGGTAAGCAAACGCTGGATCCGAAAGGAATCTGGTATACAGCCGTTTCTGGGATCTGGCAGAGTGTGTGGCTTGAGCCGGTGTCGAAAGGTCATATAATCGATGTATATCCCGTTCCTGATATAGATAAAAGTGTGGTTGCTTTCGGGTTGCAATCGGCTTCTTTGACGGGTTCTCACCAATTAAATATCGTGGTAAAGAATGGCGGGGCGATTATTAAGGATACTACGTTTTCTTTTCATAACAATTTTGTATTGCCTTTGGAGAATGCAAAATTGTGGACGCCCGAAACTCCTGAATTATATCATACCACACTCACGGTGAAAAAGCGCGGCCAGGTGGTAGATCAACTGGAGACCTATTTCGCTATGCGGAAAACCAGCCTGATCAAAGATGACAATGGCTATATGCGATTAGCCCTCAACAATAAGCCGGTTTTTCATTTGGGCACGCTCGACCAGGGCTGGTGGCCTGATGGTTTGCTAACGCCGCCTTCAGAAGAAGCTATGATGTATGACATCATTAAGCTGAAAGAAATGGGCTTCAATACCATTCGTAAACATATCAAGGTGGAGCCTTCCCGGTATTATTATATGGCCGATTCTATTGGCGTACTGCTCTGGCAGGATATGCCTTCCGGATTTTTATGGCCCAATCACCCGTCGCATGTAGGACACGATGATAAGGAAGATTGGGTGCGGCCGCAGGCCTCTGCGGTTCAGTTTGAGAAAGAATGGAAGGCCATCATGGATCACCTCCGCTTTTTTCCATCTATCGTCATGTGGGTGCCTTTCAACGAAGGTTGGGGGCAATATGATACCAAAAGAATTACCGCCTGGACGAGAAAATACGATCCAACACGGTTAGTCAATTCGCCAAGCGGCTGGACAGACCGCGGTGTAGGCGATGTGCTCGATGTACACCAATATCCCGGGCCTGGTATGGGAGTAGTGGAGCTCAACCCGGGACGGTCGATGGTTCTGGGCGAGTTTGGAGGATTGGGGCTCGTCGTGAAAGATCATATCTGGAACCCTAATAAGCGAAACTGGGGATATAAAACTTATACGGAGGATGCCGTTTTAATCCGGGAATACACCGAGCTCATGCACAATTTGTCTTTGATGGTGAAGCGCGGCCTGTCAGCGGCTATCTATACGCAAACAACAGATGTGGAAGGGGAGGTGAACGGTTTGATTACCTACGACAGAAAGGTGATTAAAATCCCTGAAACATTGCTTCAAAAGTTGCATCAACCTGTTTATGATCCTGCTGATGGTCGTGTATTATTTATCAATCAACTCAAAGAAACTGATCGTCCCAACATTTTTCACAGTTTGCAAGAGCCGCCTGCTGATTGGTTGACTCAGCCGGTTCAATTTCAAAAAAGCAAACAAAAAATTGCGCTTAAGAAGGAAGGAAATGTATATGCTTACCAGGACGTGGATTTTGGCAAAGAAATGCCTGAAGGCTTGGGTTTGAAATTATATGCTTCTGGCGATGTAAATATTTATATCAATGGTGTCAAAGTCTGGAGCGAAGACCAGGTGAGGATTAAAAGGCATTACGACGATATCAACCTGTCTTCTTTTTTACACCTGCTTAAGCCATGGAATAACCGCGTTGCGGTAGAAGCAAAAAGCGCCACGCAGGATGTTGACTTTGATTTTGCCTTGTACCAGTGGAATAAATAATTCAACTAAACGATGGAACGCACATGAAAAGAATATTAACACTATTGCTGATAGTGATCAACCTTGCCGCGCATGGACAGAAAAAAAATCTCGCACAGACGCCGCCAATGGGTTGGAATAGCTGGAATTATTTTGGTAAACCCAATGTAAGCGAGCAACTGATTGTTGAAGTGATTGACGCTATCGTAGCGAATGGGCTGAAAGAAGCAGGATATAATTATGTTGTTGTGGATGGCGGCTGGCGGGACACGGCGCTCGATGCGAAAGGGCGGCTGGTCGCAAATTCCAAATTTCCAAGGGGGATGAAATTTTTGGCTGATTATGCGCATTCGAAAGGCCTCAAATTCGGACTGCATATTGTGCCCGGGTCGCACGACTGTGGGGGCGATAAAGTGGGAGGCTGGGGAAAAGAAGCGGTGCAAATGCAGCAGTTCAATGAATGGGGCATTGATTTTATCAAACTGGACAGATGTAAATTTTCATTGATCGAAAATCCTGATAAAAGAAAAAAAAGAAGTCCGCAGTGGTATGCGGGATGGCGGGATACAGCCAACCTTTACAAAGCCTATTCTACTTGGGCAAAACTTATCAAAGAAAATGAACGGGACATCTTATACAGCGCCAGCGTTTATAAATTTTATGACTGGTATCCGCAACTAACGAATATGGGCCGCACCACGGGAGATATAAATGCGAATTGCAGCGGGGGCGCTACTTTCGACGATCCCGACAGTAAGCCGCATCTGAGTGTGATGACCATCGCAGACCGCAACAATAAATGGGCAGCGTATGCGCAACCCGGATATTGGAATGATCCGGACATGATGGTTACCGGGAACAAGGGACTCAATATTGCACAACAGAAAGCACATTTTGCTTTATGGTGTATTATGTCATCGCCGCTGTTTTTAGGCAATGATCCGCGCAACATGTCGCCGGAAGAAAAGGCCATCATTACCAATCGTGATGCGATCGCCGTCAACCAGGACGCTACCGAACAAGGAATAAAGATAAAAAAAGACGGCCCGGCCGAGATTTGGGCAAAGCGACTGAAGAACGGCGGCTATGGAGTGTTGCTGCTCAACCGCGATGCGAAACAAACGCATAAAATCACGCTAAAAGCGGCGGATCTGAAAATTGAAGATGCTAAAAAAATCAGGGATATCTACAATAAAAAGGAATTGGGATCTTTTAATGATTTTTATCAGGCGGACGTACCTCCTCAAAGCGGTTTATTCCTGCTGATCTATTAAGTTATACAATTTATGGATGATAGGATTTGACGGCGCATGACTTTTTCATAACTTAGTCGGCTACTCAAATTAATATTATACATGCGCACGCTTTTCCCGCTAGGCTTAGCTTTATTTTTTTCCGCGGTTGTTGCCGCACAAACGGCGTATAAAACCGTTCCCAGTATTAAATATTATCCGGCGACAGCTTATAAAAGCGATGCTTATAAGGACTCGATGTGTGTACTCGATCTTTATTATCCGGTAAATAAGAAAAATTTTGCAACTGTCGTTTGGTTTCACGGCGGTGGTATCACCGGCGGCCATCGTGATCTGCCGAAACAGCTAACCGATCAGGGCTTTGCAGTGGCCACGGTTGAATATCGCTTGTCTCCACATGTTAAAGCGCCTGTTTATATAGAAGACGCGGCGGCTGCGGTGGCCTGGGTTTTCAAAAATATAAAAACCTACGGCGGCAACGATCAACTGATTTTCTTATCGGGGCATTCTGCCGGGGCTTATTTGGTTTCGATGGTGACGCTCAATAAAAATTATCTGGCAAGGCATCAGGTGGATGCCGATAAGGTAGCAGCCTTAGTGCCGTTTAGCAGCCAGGCGATTACGCATTTTACGGTAAGGCAGGAGCGGGGCGTGGATGCCTTGCGGCCAGTGATAGACTCGCTGGCGCCTTTATATTTTGTAAGAAAAGACGCGCCGCCAACTATCATTCTCACGGGCGATCGCGAATTGGAAATGATGGGACGTTATGAAGAAAATGCCTATTGGTTCCGGATGATGAAGCTGGTTGGCCATCCCAGGACAAAGCTTTTTGAATTGGAAGGGTATGATCATGGCAATATGCCCCAGGGCGGATTCCCGTTGTTGATTAAAGAGATTCGCCAACGCACAAAAGAAATTACGGACGCAAGCGGCAACGGCCGTTAAGGTTGTTCCCGCGGTTCGGTAGTGGGGCCTTCCACAACGAGCATTCCATTATCCGATACACGCATCTTATCTATAAAAACCACACGTTCATCGCCGGTGGCGCTTGTGCGGCCGTGATATACGCAGAGCATAGTCTTTCCATCAGGCGATAGGGTAACGCTGTTATGCCCCGTTCCGGTTACAATGCCTCCGCTTGCTGTATTTTTTTGAAGCACCGGATTGTTCGCTGCCTTGGTAAATGGACCCAGCGGGCTTTTCGAAGTTGCGTACCCAACGGCATAGTTTTGGCCGCCGAAATAATTCGCAGAATACATCATGTAGTAGGTGTCATTGTTTTTAAATATGTAAGACCCTTCGGTCCAGCGGCGGTTTACCTCTTTCGAGGTTACGGACCGGCTTTCCCATTCAGCTTGCTTATCATCCATTTTTACAGGTGGTCGTAGCAGCAAAACCGGCTCGCCGATTACACCGCTTAAGTCAGCTTTCATTTCAATACCATATACCCAGCTTTCTTCAATTTCATCAAACCAACCTTTTTGTTTGGCCCAGGTGGCTACTTCGCTCTCCACGGGGTGCTTATAACAACACCGGGAATAATACAGGTAAGTTTTTCCATTGTCCGCAAAAAGAACATTGGCATCGATAATGGGATAACCCGGATCAAACAATGGTTCGTTTTTGATATCCGTGAACGGGCCTGTAGGCTCATCGGAAACAGCAACGCCGATTTTAAAATTTTCTTCTTCGTTGGTAGGATTTACCTTCCATTGCGCGCTGTAGAACATATAATATTTCCCATCTCGTTCATAGACCTCCGGCGCCCAATACGAATGAAGCCCCCAGCCGTTGGGGTTGTTGCCAAAATAAACCTGGCCCTCTTTTTTCCAATCGATCAGGTCGGCGGAGGAATAGGCGGCAAAGCCTTTTTTTGCGCCGGCGCCCGTGCCGTACATATAATACATCCCGTTGGAAGCGCGCAGCACATAGGGGTCTCCAAATTGTACATTTAAAGGGTTTTTAAAATCAACTTCCTTTTTTGATGAAGGATTTTGACAAGACAGGCTGCTGATAGCCAGGCAGGCGAGGGAAATAAGGAATATTTTTTGCATAATACCGAGCAATTAAAGCGGATGAAAGATCAGTTTTTAGGGCGATCGGCGCCTACTTCTTCGCGCCAGGCGGCCAGGTCTTTTTCGAGCCGTGCCACAATCGCAGGGTTTTGGGCCGCTACATTGTTTTTTTCACCCATATCTTTTTGAAGATTATATAATTCGGTAGTGTTGTCATCAAAAAACTCGATGAGTTTCCAGGAGCCGCTAACAATGCTACCGGCAGACCGGCCTCCTAAAAAGTGAGGTTGCGCCAGCGGATAGTGCCAGTAGAGATTGCGCGCCGGCATTTTATAAGCCGGATTTTTGAGCAGCCCGGCAAAGGATATGCCGTCGGTTTTTTGTGTGCTTTTTGCACCGGTCATTTCTTTAATGGTGGGATAAATATCATAATTCACTAACGGCTGGTCCGAAACCACATCTTTTTTGATACCTGGCCCCCAGATAATAAAGGGTTCTCTTACACCTCCCTCGTAAAGGCTGCTTTTACCGGCTCTCAGCGGCTTATTAGTTGTTACCCTGGTTTCCCCGCCATTATCGCTTGTAAAGATGATAAGCGTGTTTTTATCAAGTCCCAAATCAGTAAGTTTTTTAAGAATAGCCCCGACGCCTTCATCGATCACTTTGAGCTGAGCGGCCAGATGCGGATTGTTTTGTTTGGCCCATACATCGGCGCCGTTCGGCTTATAAGGATCATTGTTTTTGTTTTTAGGACGTGGATCGCTGGTGCCTGCGCCTGCTTTTTTTCTGAAATGATCCACCAGCTCTGGTTTTCCATGTACAGATGTATGAACGGCATAATGGCTCAGGTATAAAAAGAAGGGCTGCTCTTTATTGCGTTCAATAAATTGCAGCGCTTCGGCGTGTTGCCGTTCCGTAAGGTATTCATGTGCTTCGGGAAGCTTCTTTTCGATTTCGCGGTTCCAGAAATAGGGCCAGAAATAAGCGCCTTCGGCGATGCCGCGGTTTTCACTTACCATGACTTCATCAAAACCGTGCTGGTCGGGCAGGGTTTCTTCTGCCGCCCCTTCTTTTACATAACCCGAAAGATGCCATTTGCCAACAATTCCTGTGCGGTAACCCTTGCTTTTCAGCATTTCTGCTAACGTGGTATGAGCGAGCGGTAAATGCTGTGCCGAATTGGGGCGGAGATAATCTGTGATTTTTAGGCGCGCGGGATATTGGCCGGTCATCAATGCCGCGCGATAAGGCGAGCAAACTGGCGCGGCCGCATAAAATCTTGTAAATCGCATGCCTTCCGAGGCCATTCGATCTAGAAAAGGAGTTTCATTGAAGGAATTGCCATAACATCCCAACTCACTGTAGCCTAAATCATCGGCGAGAATGTAAATGATATTTAATTGTTGTGCATGGCTTTTGGCGCTGCCACCAAGTAGGGCGCTTATAAAAACAAATTGAAGAAAAATAGAAAAGAGGGCTGTAGGGAATCTCGATTTCATATGACTGCATTGAAGTGACAAGATAGCTATTTGATTTAAGGAACACTTACAATTTTGTCGATCTTTTTTTAATAATTGTAGGGCTTGAATAGTGTCTGTTATCTTCAAACCAGACAACAGCTTTCAAAGAAAATTTAATATTAAATTAATAGTCTATTATTTTGATAGACTATTTTGACCTTTTATATTTGCGATTCTAAACCACTCATTTCGGAAATATTTAAATGAAAAGGAGTTGAGGCCGGGCCGTGTTGAGCCAACCGTCGCCTTGCTTTCATTTTAATTGTTACGGATTGATACAAATTCGCGAAAAAATGAACAGGCCCTATCCATTTGCTTCAAGTAATATTGTGTTAGAAACGAATACTTCAGGTGTTTTGTTTGTAACGATGCTAATGCTTGCTGTCATTTATGAAATTAATTATATGTCTTTCTGTATTTGAGCTTAACTTTTTTGCCTTTTGTACAAAGGCCGTTTCTTTCACAAATCTAAAAGCGCTTTGGTTGTTTACCGCTTCACGTTTTGCGCAGCGGGAAACAATAGCTGAGGCGGAAAACAACAATTCATTGGATGCGCTGCCAGCACTATGTCAGGCAGTAAAGCGCTACGCCATCCATTTGACCAAATCAATAATATTCGCTTAAAATCAAACCATTATGTTCTTTCTTAACCCGAATCTTCATTGCTGTAATACAAAATTTATACATTCTGATACAATAGTTAAAGTACTGTTTTGTTTCTGACTGTATCTTACATCTATAAATAAAGATTGCTAAGCAACTGCTATTTTTTGCTTGTCGATTGCAAGGTTTGCCCAATAAAAACCAACACGTCATTTTAAGTAAATAAAATGATTATCTGACAAAATAGCTGTGCCGGTAAATCAGTGCTATATATTAATAATATGATCTAATAAAAGTGTACTGCGAAAGTAAACCCAAGACAAACGGTGCTGCTTCGTTAAGCAACTTTAAAGGGTGATGAAAATCAAAAGCATGAAATAGCATACAAATAATTCATTCTTGAAAATGATCATTATTTAAAGCTATTCCTTGTCTGCCGAAGGCAAGCATGTGGCAACTAAAAAAAGAATAAAAAAATAAACACATGAAAATAATGTGCGTGAAAAAAGAATTCTTTTACAGCTTATGGGTGTTTTTTATCGGTTATATGCCGCTGGCTGTGAAGGCTCAGCAAACCGATACGCTCGACCTTGGGTATAAAAAGGTAGCCGTAGCCGATTTCAACGGTTCGGCGTATACCATTTCCGCGCATGAACTTCGTAACCTGCCGGTAACAAATCTTACCAACCTGCTTTCAGGGTTGGTCCCTGGCTTTTTCTCCATCCAAACTTCGGGAGGTACCGTTAATGAGGCAGCAGATTACTGGATCCGGGGCATCAGAACTAACGCGGAAGGCGTCTTAGTCTTGGTGGATGGCCAGGAGCGGCAATTTGGCGTATTGAGTTCTAACGAGGTTGAGTCGATTACAGTGTTGAAAGATGCATCTATGTCGGCTTTATACGGAACCAGGGCGGCTAACGGAATTGTCTTTGTTAGTACCAAAAAAGGGAAGAAAGGAAGGCCGACGGTAGAGCTGACATCGCAGATGATCAATCAGCAGCCTTTGGGCATGTTAGAATCCGTCGATGCACTTACTTACGCGCAACATTACAATGAAGCGTTGAAGTATGACGGACTGGATGCGTCCCAAATGTACTCACAAAATTATCTCGATCAATACAGAAACCGCAGCGGCATCAATGAAGAGCTCTATCCGGACATCAACTGGAGGGAACAATATTTCAAAAAGACCAACTGGGTGCAGCGTCATAATTTAAGCATTTCGGGAGGATCGGATCGCACACGGTATTTTATTAACGGCGGCTTTTTAAAGCAGGCGGGGATGTTCGTAACCGATGAGGAATCAGCGTATAGCACCAATAACACTACGAGCCGCTACAATCTTCGCTCCAACCTGGAAGTTGACGTAACCAAAACTACTTTGCTCAACCTGGATCTCTACGGTTGGTTCGATAAGCAAAACAGGCCGGGAGGCGATTCCTACGGCGCTTATAATGCTTTGGTTACTACACCGCCCAACGCTTTTCCTGCTTACTATATGGATAACGGTCAATACACAGATCAGGATGGCAATATTGTAAGAGGCATTAATAATCGGATAACGGCGGGTAACGATCTTACATCTAATCCCTGGGCACTTTTAAACCGCAATGGATATTCTATTTTGAACCGGGTGTATGGTTCGTTCAGAGCGAAACTTACACAGGAGTTAAGTTTCCTGACAGAAGGGCTTACCGCTTCGGCGATGCTTTCTATGGACAGTTACACTGCCGCGGTGACCAACCGTGAAAAAGGATTTGCTTATTATAATCTGTCTGATATCAATTCGACGGTTTTAAGAAGAACGGGCACAGATCAGCAAATGAATAATGGTATTACCGACCGGGCCAGCGAAGCCAGAAATTCGCTCGACCTGCAAATCGCTTACGAGAAAAAGTTGAATAACCATTATTTATCGGCAACGGCTTTTTATAATCAATATGAATTTGACAATCAAACCTCTATTCCCAGCCGCTTTCAGACCATCGGCTCCTGGTTAGGGTATAATTATAAACATATATATTATATCGATCTCACGGGGTCTTATCACGGAGTTTACAAGTTTGCTCCCGGCAAAAGGTTTGGTTTCTTCCCGGTGCTTACTGCGGGATGGAATATTTCAAACGAATCGTTTTTTGAACCAGCGAAGGACGTTATTTCTTATCTGAAGTTCAGGGGCTCTTATGGTTTGATCGGCAACCAGCGCGGCGTTTCGGAGTTTCAGTATAGAACAAGATTAAATGAAGTAGGCGGTGTGTACTGGTTTGGAAACGCGATGAACGCAAGGCCTGGTTTTGTTGAAGATATTTTGGCAAACCCCAACCTGACCTGGGAAAAGGCGCGCCAGCTCAATCTTGGCGCGGATATCCGTTTGTTTAACGACCGGTTCAGCTATTCATTTGATTATTTTAAAGATAAAAGATCTGATATGTATATGGTCAACAACAACGTGACTTCCTTGTTGGGATCCATTGCAACCATCCAGCAAAATATTGGAGAAATGTTTTCCGAAGGCTACGAAATGGCGGCTTACTGGAAATCCACGATCGGGGATTTTGCATACCGGATTGGAGGAACTTATTCTTTTGCTAAAAATGAAAATGTCAAAACAGGGGAAATCCAGGAGCCTTATCCCTGGCTTCAGGATGCAGGGTATGCAAGGGGTGTGAGAAGGGGCTATGTGGCGACTGGCTTATTTCAATCAGCTGAAGAAATTGCTGCTTCTCCGCGTCAAACTTTTTCGGAAGTGCAGCCCGGCGATATTAAATACAAGGATATCAATGGCGACGGGCTTATCGACAGGAATGATCAGGTACCAATTGGTTATGGAAACGTGCCGGGCATCTTCTATGGTTTCAATGGAAGTATCTCTTACAAAGGCATCAGCCTGATGGCGCTGTTTCAGGGCGCTGGTCATACTACGCAGATGCTGGGAGGAAAAGTGGCGTATCCATTTTTGGCCAACGGAACCATTTACGAGCATCAGCTGGATTATTGGACACCTGAAAACAGGTCAGCATCACTGCCTAATATTTCAACTGTTAACGATAATGTGAATAATACGCAGACTTCTTCATTTTGGTTGAAGGATGGCAGCTATCTGCGACTCAAAACGATTGAGCTTTCCTACCAGTTTCCTCAGAAGATGTTGGGTAATTCATTTGTCAAAAATCTGATCCTGTTTGCCAACGGTTACAATATGTATGTATGGCCGAAAGACGACAGCCCGCTTGACCCCGAGGACAACGGAGGCGCCAATTCGATGCCGCTTACCAGGAATGTCAGCTTCGGCCTTTCCATCCGATTCTAAATTATTAATGATGATTTCAAAAGCTTCATTTAAAGATTGCGAAATAACTGCCTCCGGCAGGAAAAAAAATATACAGATGAAAACATTTATCAAGGCAGCGCTGCTACTTTTTGTGCTTTCTTCCTGCAAGTATATGGACGAGCAGCCCTATGATTGGGCTCAGCCGACCGATGTGTTCTCAATGGAAGCGAGTTACGAAAAGCCGATTACTCAGGCCTACTCTTATCTCAAAGGAGGGTTTAACCGTATCAACGGATCTTTCCTGGATGCGGCCACCGACGATGGTATGAGCACTATTAACAACTCAAACATACACCGATTGTCGCGCGGTTATATAAATTCTAACAATCCGGTTGAAAACTGCTGGAGCGCTTCTTATCAGGGCATTCGTCAGGCCTTGTTTGTTCAGAAAAATCTTGCAGAAATCGACTTGGTTTTAAATAATAAAAGCTCTGAGGAAGTCATCGAAATTAAAAATGTCTATTCCGGCGAAATGTTTTGTCTGCGCGCGCTTTATGAATTTGACCTCCTTCGTCACTACGGAGGCTATCCTATAGTGAGCAAATTTTATAACTTAGGCGACCCGGAATTAACGCAAAAGCAACGCAATTCTTTTGCAGATTGTGTCGCTAATATCCTGAGTTTGTGCGATTCGGCCGCGGCCTTTCTTGGGGTTACGCCGGTGGGTGGAAACGGCGGCTATGGCCGCATGACTAAAGGCGCGGCATTAGCGATAAAAGCTAAAACATTGATCTTCGCTGCGAGCCCCTTGTTTAATCAAAGCGGTAATGGTAACGCTTTGACAGGCTATACCAACCCTTCCGAAAGTGATATTAAAATGCGATGGGAAGCTGCAGCCGCCGCGTGTAATGAGGTAATTGGCTTAAAAAATCCTAATGGTTCTTCGGTATATTCTTTACACGGGAACTATGAACGCTTATTTGTTACATCTCCCAATAGTGAATATATCATTTTTGTATCAGCGCCCAAATCAAACGGCCTCGAAAACCGCCAGTTTCCACCCACGCTGTCCAGAAACCAGGGCGGCGGAACGGTGCCAACGCAAGAGTTTGCAGAAGCGTTTACAATGTCAGACGGAAGCGATTACACACCGACCGATTTAAGTTCGCAATACAAAAACCGCGACCCACGCTTCAACGTTACTGTGGGCTATAACGGATCGAATTATGGAGGTTTGGGGTCCATTCAAACCAAAATCGGCGATGGCGCAACCATTGATGGTCTGAATATGGTGATTGACCGCTCCACTAATACGGGTTATTATTTAAGAAAATTCCTCGATTTCAATATTGACTTTTCAAAAGCGAATCCCGGTACGGCCTTTCATTTGTTTCCGATGATACGCCTTGCCGATGTGTTGCTGCTCTATGCCGAAGCGATGAACGAGGCTTATGGCCCGGATGCCGATCCACGCGGATACGGGCTGACAGCTAAGGCTGCCGTGCAACAAGTGCGCGCGCGCGCAGGTTTCAAAGCAAATGATAAATATCTGATCAATGTGACCGACGCGCAGACGATGCGCCAAAAAATCAAAAATGAAAGACGGGTGGAGCTGGCATTTGAAGAGCAACGTTATTTTGATCTGCGTCGCTGGATGGACGGCGACCTGTTAAATCAACCGGTGACAGGTATAAGAATTGACCAGGTAGGCAGCAGTCAAACCTCTAATTATTTTACGGTTGATGCACTGCGCAGCTTTGAACCCAAAATGTATCTGCACCCGATACCGCTACAGGAAACAATGATTTCTCCCCAAATTACTCAAAACCCCGGATGGTAACTGTGATAAATAATAATATTATTATGAGAAATGTTTTTTTTATAACGCTGCTATTGCTATTGTCTGTTGGCGCGTATGCTCAAAATGCTGTAACCGGTACCGTTACTGACGTTTCCGGCAAAGCATTAAGCGGCGTATCAGTTGCTCAAAAAGATGCAACCAACGCTACGATGACCGACGAAAAAGGTGTATTCGTTTTAAAGTTGGACGACAATAAAGAGCGCATATTATTGTTTTCCATGATCGGTTTCGAAGAACAGGAGGTGGTGCTCACCGGCGCGAGCGTTGATGTAATGCTTGTGGGACAAAGCAAAGATCTCGATCAGGTGGTTGTGGTTGGATATGGCACGCAACGAAAAGTATCTGTTACCGGCGCCATTTCAAGTGTGGGATCGGAAGATATTAAAAAGGCGCCTGTAGCCAGTGTCACCAATTCCCTCACCGGCCGCGTGCCCGGTTTAATTACACGCCAGTCGAGCGGGCGTCCCGGCCAGGATGATGCCTCTTTGTTTATACGCGGACGTGCTACCTTCAACAACTCTGACCCATTGGTGCTGGTAGATGGGGTCGAGCGCGATTTCAGGCAAATTGAGCCCGATGATGTAGAAAGTATTTCTATTCTTAAAGACGCATCAGCAACGGCAGTGTATGGAGTACGAGGTGCGAATGGCGTAGTGTTGGTGACAACGAAGCGGGGCGCCGCCGGAAAATCAAAAATCAATTTTAACGCTGAATACGGTATTACCAATTTTAACCGGTTGACAAAAGCGTTGAACGCGGAAACTACTTCTTTGTTCCAACGGGAAGGAACGATCAACGTGGGATTAGACCCCTCGGTGTTATCCAATACCAGCAACTTTCCCGTTTCAGAATACGACAACTATTTGTACCGGACGCAGCTAAGCCCTTTCACCCATCCGGATAATAATTTTATTGAAACCTTTACGAAACCAGGTAAGCAACAGAAATATAACATCAATATTACCGGTGGTAATAAAACCATCAAGTATTATGTTTCGGCAGGGTTTTTCAATCAGCAAGGCATGTTTGAAGCCGATATCAGCAAGCTGAGAGAAAGCCCTATTTTGAACCATCTGATTCAATTGTCGCCAGAGGTTGACCAGGCTTTGCAACCAAAAGATTACGACGCTTCTTATTATTTTAACCGTATCACCACACGTTCCAACATCGATATTACGCTCAGTGAGGATTTAAAACTTGGCGTCAATATGTCGTATCTGTTTAAGAAAGAAAACAGGCCGGCTACTTACGACGGGCTTTCGAGCGGCGCAGAAAACCTCCGTCTTTTTGCAGCTTTCTACCGCAATGCGCCCCAGGCTTTTCCTTTGATGAATCCAAACGGCAGCTTCGCCGGAGCCATCGGCGTGTGGCGGCAAAACCCGCTGGTGACTATTGCGAATACCGGCTTCAGGTCTGACTTTAGTAATGAAATGCAAACTGCTTTCTCCTTTAATTACAATTTGCGCAAACTAGTTAAAGGCCTTTCAGTGGACGGCCGCTACTCTTTTGATGTGGACTGGAGCAACTGGAGGGGGATGCAGGAACGACCTTACTTGTATTCTTTTAATCCGATTGATAGCTCGTATTTGCAGGGGCTCAATGGTGTGTTGCCTAATCAGGGCTCAGGGAAAACATCGGCTATTTACGGGCAGTATGTAGAGTTGGCGCTTCGCTATAAGGGCGCCATCGGCATCCATCATAATATATCGGGTGTGATCCTTGGCAATTTTAATTCCGAGTCTGTTCCCGGCGGGCAATATTCTTATGTCCCTCACATTTATCAGGCATTAATTGGGAGGCTTAATTATGACTTCGATAACAAATATTTGCTTGAAGTGAATATGGGCTATAACGGGTCTAATCGTTTTGCGAAAGGCAATCAATACGAGCTATTCCCAGCCGTGTCATTGGGGTGGATTGTTTCTAATGAGAAATTTTTATCCGAATCAACTGTACTCGATTTCTTAAAATTCAGAGGTTCGTTTGGGCAGGTAGGTAATGACAAACTGGGTGGTTTTTCTTACTACTATCGCTCAACCTATGTGAATGGCGGGTCTTATTCTTTCGGCGAAACCAATAATCCTGATGTGGTGGGCCTGCAACAGGGGCGTTTGCCCAACGAAAATATTCGCTGGGAAACGGCCACGAAATACAACTTAGGAATGGAAACCAGATGGCTCAAATCCAGGCTTTCATTTAACGTGGATGTTTTTAAAGAGCATCGAACTGATATTCTTGCCATACCGGAGCGCTACCTGATTGCGGCGGGTGTGAACAGCCTGGCTCCTGAGAATATCGGCGTTGTTGACAACAAAGGCTATGAACTGGAACTCGGGTGGCAGGAAAGACTGGGCAGCAGCTTCAATTATTTTATCAAGGCGCTCTATTCAAACGCCAAAAACAAGATTCTTGAAAGGAGCGAAGCGAGCCAGCCCTATGATTATATGTTGGCGACAGGTCGGTCGATTGGCCAGTTTATTGGATATCATTTCGACGGGTTTTTCCAGTCTTACGAGGAAATTGCCGCGTCGCCGCAGCAATTCGGGTTATCTAATTTAGCGCCGGGCGATATCAAATACAAGGATATTAACCAGGATGGAATTATTGATCAAAATGATCAGACGGCAATCGGTCATACCACCATTCCTGAAATTACTTATTCTCTTTCTGCCGGTGTCGGCTTTAAGGGAATCGATGTTAGTTTTCTTTTCCAGGGCGCTGCGCGCAGCTCTGTCTACATGGTTGGCGATTTGGGTTGGGATAATAGTTGGGGCAACTATTATGAAGAACATTATAACCGGTGGACGCCCGAAACCGCGCTCACTGCCAACTATCCCAGGTTTTTGCAAAAAGCAGATGGTAATAATCAAAACTATTATCTGTCTGATTATTGGTTACGGGATGGACGGTATCTGCGACTTAAAAATGTACAGGTAGGCTACACGATGCCAAAGTCCTTTTACAGGCGCCTGCCCTTAACCTCCGTTCGCCTTTTTGCCAATGCCTTTAACCTGATTACATGGGACGAAGTGAAAAGGGTGGACCCTGAATCAAATCCTGACCGGAACTCAGGGCAGTTTTATCCGCAGCAACGAATTGTAAATTTCGGTTTAAACGTTAGTTTCTAAAAAAGATAAGATGAAAAATTTTTATTTAATAATAATCGCGGTGCTTCTCTTTTCCTGCAACAAAGATGGATTGCTGGACAGCACCGACCTGGACGAACTCACCGATGAAAAAGTGTTTACTGATGTTGAAAATACGCGAAAGGCGCTGATGAACCTGTATGGCAATATGCGCCAGGCGACCAATACCAACAGCGGCAGCTTTTCTCAATTGTTTGACATGGGTGTAACCGTAGCCATGCTTGACAATGCTACAGATGATGGCGCTGGCAATACCACAAGAAACGCGGGCATCTCCCCGGGCATTCAAAAGTATATTACCGGCGCTATTTCCGGAACCTCCAACCCGGTCGTACTTACGCATCCGTGGAGGTTTTTTTACCGGAATATCCGCAACGCAAATATTTTTTTAGCTAACGTCGACAAATGCCCGATGACAGAGCAGGAAAAGCGCAGCAGTTTTAACCAGGCTCGTTTTTTACGCGCTTATTATTATCACGAGCTTTTCAGGTGGTTTGGCCCGCTGGTGATTTCGACGCAACCGATCGATCCCTTTGGCTTTGATAGTACGAAGCGTGAAAATCTCAGCACTACCGTTAATTTTATTGCCGGTGAGTTTGATGCGCTATCTCAGGAAGGTATTTTGCCCGATACGTGGGAAGGTTCTGAGTATGGCCGCGTTACCAGAACCGCAGCTATGGCTTATAAAGCCCGCACGTTGCTGTATGCCGCCAGTCCTTTATTCCAGGAGTCGGGAGTAACCTGGGCGCAAGCAGCACAGGCCGCGCTGGAACTGATCAATTATGCAGATAGCAAAAATGTGCACAGCCTTTATGTCGCCCCAGGTGAGCCTGAAAAAAGTTACACACGCTATTTTAACGAGCGCAGCAACCCCGAAAATATTTTAGTGTACCTGCGCAATGCAACAAACGATTTATACAATTTATTTCCAGCTTTTAACCCCTGGAATGTAAACAAAGAGCTCACTACAGTGCCTACACAGTGGCTGATTGACTGTTATGATATGGCAAACGGATCGGAACCCATTTTGGGATATAATGCTGACTACAGCCCCATCATCAATGCTGCTTCGGGATATAATGAACAAGATCCCTATAAGAACCGGGATCCCAGGTTTTATCAAACGATCTTGTATCACGGCGCTACCTGGCCGAATGTAAATAAAGGAACGGCAACGGTAAATATAACCACGCCCAACAACTGGGGTAGCGGATATTTCCTGGTAAAATATCTGGATGACCGCATCGACCATCGAGATGGTGGAAACACATCCATGAATTTTATAATGATGCGTTATGCTGAAATTTTACTGGATTATGCAGAAGCGGTTAATGAAGCCGAAAACACGTCGGCGGGGCGTTTGAAAGCGGTCGAGCAATTGAACAGGATCAGGGCGCGTGCGGGAATAACGACTCCGTTAAACGCCGCCGATTATACGCAGGAAAGCTTAAGGCAGCGGATCCGGAAAGAGCGCCGCGTAGAGCTTTGTTTTGAAGAACATCGCTTTTTTGATATCAGAAGATGGAAAATTGCGAAAGAAGTAATGAATAAACCTGCTATTGGCATCACGCGGCAGGGAGGCAATTTTGTCCGCGTTAAAATGGATAACAGAAGTTTTAATGAGCGTATGAACCTGTCGCCGCTACCGGTTGATGAGGTGAACAATGCTCCGCTTATCTTCCAAAACCCGGGATATTAAAAATTTAAAAGAATTTAGTCATGATAAAACGTTCTAATAAAATCTTTAGTAATCCGGACATCAGATCCAACCATACTATTAAAAATATAAAAAGTGCAAAGATGAAAACGAATACTCTGTTAATAACACTACTGGGCATTGCTACGTTTATGGCCTCCTGCTCAAAGGAAATGGAGGAGGTGAACTATACGCCTGACGTGAAAATTGCGTTTCAGCAGGTAGGAGATAGCAATATCATTCACGTTAATCAGGGCGTGATGGAATACACGGCAAACATCGACGTTCAGGCCAATGGGCCGGTGATCAGCGCGTTTGAAATTTATACGGCTAACGCCACAAATGGCAACAGGGATACGTTGATTACGGAGACAGCGCAGGCCTTCGATGCAGCGAGGAATAGCTACACTACCACTTACACGATCCCTCAACTTTCAGAAAATCGTTGTATTAAAGTAGTAGTAACGGATACTTTGGGCCGGGTTTATGAAAAGAACCTGGTGGTGAAAATCACGCCGGCGGTTGTTTTCTCAGGCGCTTCTAAAATAGAAACGGTCGAGAATTTTTACGGCCCTTATTATGCTAATTGGTTGTCTGGAAGGGTGTATATGAGAAGGCAGTCAGAATATAAAAATGAAATTGATTTTAGCCTGGGAGATGTGGTTATAGCATCGGAAGGAACAGCAGCTGTGCCTGCGTTAGTGAATCCCGCGCAGCGTGGCGCCAACGGGTTGCTGACTTTGGATGGGTTGCAAAACACCAAGTTTGAATTGACCACGCTAACGGCCGCTCAATATCAGGCGATCACACAGGTAGATGCGGCGCCGATCAATGCAATCGCTGATCCGACGCTGGATGTAGTGCGCGTTCAAAACGGAAAAGTATATGTATATAAAACTTCCGCGGGTGAAAAAGGATTGATTCATGTCACAGGCCTTACGCAAAAAAGCGGAACGATTGAGAACGTTAACAGCGAGTGGGTGCCGCAAACTAATTATTACGAAGCAACCGTTACGACGAAGTCGGTTATGCCTTGATAAAAGCACGGAGCATAAAATGCTTTTTGTTGGCCGCTTGCTTTGACTTACAACAAGGTTTGAATAGCAGATCAGAAAAAAGGTTATGTATTCGAAGCCGGTTAAACTTCTTTCTTCACTAATCGTCTAAATGAATAATGCATATTCGTACCTTTCTTTCCCTCTTGATTTGCGGTTTAATGACTTTGAGTTTGAAGGCCCAAAAGAAAAACGCTCCTAATATTATCCTTATTCTCGCTGATGATATGGGCTTTTCCGATTTGGGCTGCTACGGCGGCGAAGTACAAACGCCGAATATCAATCGTTTGGCGCAGGAGGGGATCCGGTATAAGCAATTTTATAATGCGGCAAGATGCTGCCCCACGCGCGCATCTCTGGTTACAGGACTGTATCCGCATCAGGCGGGAATGGGCTGGATGGCAGCGGCCGACCTCGGAACGCCGGCTTACCAGGATAACTTGAATGATCAATGCGTTACCATCGCAGAAGTGTTGAAGCCAGCTGGCTATAGCACCTACATGACGGGCAAATGGCATTTAACCAATGAAAGAAAAATAGACGGCTATGTCACCGACAACTGGCCGGTGCAGCGTGGCTTTGACCGATATTTTGGCATTATTCCCGGTGGCGCCAACTACTATACCCCGGTTGTATATAGTAATAATCAGCGTTATAAAGCGCCGGATAATTTTTACCTGACGGATGCGATCAGCGATTCAAGCGTGCGCTACATTCAGGATCATTTTTCGGATCATAAAAATAAACCGCTTTTTATGTACGTGGCTTACACCGCCCCACACTGGCCGCTGCATGCCCCTAAAGAAGTGATTGAAAAATATAAGAAAACCTACAAAGGCGGATGGGATGCACTAAGAGCGGCGCGGTTCAAAAAGCAAAAGGAAATAG